>NZ_LN876586.1:316318-632637 GCF_001282725.1 Inediibacterium massiliense
AAATCCTCATAAAGCATGGTTTGAGGGACTTAGTAAAAAAGATGAAGAAATTATAGATTGGGCTATTGAAAAAACAAATCTAAAATCTATGCAAGATAAGAAAATGATCCATATATCAGGAGGAGAAAGCCAAAGGGCATGGATTGCAATGGCTCTTGCTCAACAGCCAAAGATTTTATTATTAGATGAACCTACAACTTATTTAGATATTAACAATCAAATAGAAATATTAGAACTTGTGAAAGAATTAAATGAAAAATTAAAACTCACTGTAATTATGGTTCTTCATGATTTGAATCAAGCAGCCAAATATAGTGATGAAGTGATTGTCCTTAAAAATGGAGAGATTAAAGCTTTAGGAAAACCCGAAGAAATATTAAATCAGGATTTGATCAGAGAAATTTATAATGTAGAGATGAATATATTGAAAAATCAATTTGGAGAAAAAATTATATTGATTCCTAAAAAAATCTATGCAAAAGAAGCATAGAAAGTAGGAGGATGGTAGCATGTTTAATAAAAGATTAATCCAACTCGTACCAACTTGTAAAAGATGGATTTTTCTTACTGTATTCATCAATTGGTTAGGGTTGATATTGAATATAGGAGGAATATTTTCTATTGCTTCCTATATTGAGTATATATATTTATATGGAGTGAGTTGGGAAAAAAGTATAGTTACTCTATGGGTTCTTATTGGAATTGTCATGGGTAGGCTTCTATGCAATTATATAGGAACAAAAATGGCAGGCAAATGTTCGAAGGATGCAAGAATTACTCTTAGACATATTCTATACAAGAAATTATTAGATTTAGGAATACATTATCAAGAAATGACTTCTACTTCAGAAGTGGTTCAAGTTGCAATTGATGGAATAGAAAGATTAGATATGTATTTTGGAAGATATTTACCACAATTTTTTTATAGTTTAATTGCACCTATTACTTTATTTACGATCATAAGCTTTATAAATATAAAGATTGCAGTTGTTTTACTAGGATGTGTTCCTTTGATTCCTATATCTATAATTGCTGTTATGAAAATTGCTAAAAATCTTCTTTCAAAATATTGGGGAATTTATGTGAATTTGGGAGATACTTTTTTAGAAAACTTAAGAGGATTGACAACATTAAAAATATATGGAAGAGATGAAGAAAAAAATGAACAAATGAATCAACAAGCAGAAAATTTTAGAAAAATTACTATGAAGGTTTTAGCCATGCAATTAAACTCTATTACGATTATGGATTTCATTGCTTTTGGAGGAAGTGCTCTAGGCATTATTTTTGTTTTAAAGGAATTCATAAAATTGAATATAACTATTGGAGGCGGCTTTTTCATTATACTTCTTGCTTCAGAATTTTTTATTCCTTTAAGAGTTTTAGGTTCATGTTTTCATATTGCTATAGATGGACTTGCAGCAGCGGATAAAATATTTTCCATTCTAGATATCCCTGTAATAAAGTACCCAACAAAGAAGATTAAAGATTTCAATCATATAGATATCCGATTTAAAAATGTAAATTTTTCATATGAAGAAGATAGAAAAATTTTAAAAGATATTCATTTAGATATTGAAAATGGTCAAATCACTGGACTAGTAGGAAGCTCAGGTTGTGGAAAAAGTACAATAGCCAATATAATTATGGGCTTTTATAAAAATTATGATGGAGAAATTTTACTCAATGAATATGAGCTAAGAAGTATAGATCCTGCTCAACTTAGAAAAAAGATCAATGTAGTTACCAATAATAGCTATATTTTTACAGGAACCATTGAAGAAAACTTAAAAATGGGAAAATCAAATGTTACACAAGAAGAAATGTATGAGGTGCTAAAAAAAGTCAATTTATATGAATTTGTTTTGTCACTAGAAAAAGGTTTACAAACACAAATCAAAGAAGGAGGAGCAAATCTTTCAGGAGGACAAAGACAAAGACTGGCTTTGGCAAGAGCATTATTATATGATAGTGAAATTTATATATTTGATGAAGCTACTTCTAATATAGATGTAGAAAGTGAAAATATTATTATGAATTTAATTTATGAACTAGGAAAGGTAAAAACTGTAATTTTAATATCTCATAGACTTTATAATGTACGAGGAGCAGATAAGATTTATGTATTATCAAATGGAGAAATACAACAAGTAGGAAATCATCAAACGTTAATAGATGAGAAAGGTCTTTATGCTCAATTGGTTTATGAGCAAAATGAATTAGAAAATATAGGAGGTGAAAGTTGTGCGTAGAGACGGAATTGTGATTATGGGAAAGCTTATAGGTCTTGTAAAACCTTTAATACATATTATGGCTATTACTATTACTATGGGAGTGTTGGGATTTTTAGCTGCAATATTTATTACGATTTATGGCGGAATAGGTATTTTAGAGAGCATAGGTTTTGATATGGGGTTACCTTTACAAAAAATATTTATTATATTAGGAGGTCTAGCTATATCAAGAGGTTTTTTAAGGTACCTCGAACAATATACAGGACATTTTATAGCATTTAAATTATTAGCGATCTTAAGAGACGTAGTTTTTAAAAAGTTACGAAATCTTTCACCAGCAAAGCTTGAGGGAGAAGAAAAAGGAAATCTTATATCTATTATAACTAGCGATATAGAGTTATTAGAGGTCTTTTACGCCCATACGATTGCACCTATTATGATAGGACTTATAACATCTATGATCATGATTTTTTATATTGGGAAAATACATATTTATCTGGGAATCATAGCAGCTTTAGGCTATATTACTGTAGGCTTGATCATTCCTTATTTTTCATCTCGATTAGGCAATAAAGCAGGGGTAGACTATAGAAACTCTTTTGGAAAAATGAATAGCTTTATGCTAGATGCTTTAAAAGGAATGAAAGAGATTATGATGTTTCGTTTAGGAGAGCAAAGACTTTCTTTGATAGATCAAAAGGGAAAACTACTGAATAAAGAAATAGACAAGATGAAAAAGCATGAAGGTTTTGTTAGAGCTCTTGGAGAAGCAAGTGTATTTGTTTTTACAATGATTGTTTTGTTTATGAGTACATATTTACTTGATCAAAATGTAATAAGTTTTAAGGAAATGGTTATTGCGACCATTGCTATGATGAGTTCCTTTGGACCTGTGATTGCTTTAAATAATTTGTCTAATAATTTATTAGTAACCCTTGCAGCAGGAGATAGAGTATTAAATTTATTAGAGGAAAAGCCAATTGTAAAAGAAGTGGATGATCAAAAGGATATTTCTTTTGGAGACATCAAAATGAAAGAGGTATCTTTTTCTTATGATGAAAATATCCCTATTTTAAAAGATATAAATGTGACCTTTCCTAAAGGAAAAATTATTTGCATAGTTGGAGAAAGTGGATGTGGGAAAAGTACACTTTTAAGACTGATCATGAGATTTTGGGATGCAACAAAGGGAAGTATACAAATCAATGGGGAAGGAATTCAAAATGTTAATACCAATTCGCTACGAAGAATCCAAAGTTTTGTCACACAAACAACATTTTTATTTAATGATACGATAGAAGAAAATATACGTATAGGTAAAAAGGATGCAACTATAGAAGAAATTAAAGAAGCTGCAAAAAAAGCATCTATACATGACTTTATAGAAAGTCTTCCAAAAAAGTATCAAACAACAGTAGGGGAGTTAGGAGAAAGCTTGTCGGGAGGAGAAAGGCAAAGGCTGGGAATTGCAAGAGCTTTTTTACATGAATCAGATGTGATTTTATTAGATGAGCCTACCAGTAATTTAGATAGTTTGAATGAAAAGGTTATTATAAAAGCATTAAAAGATGAATGTAGTCAAAAGACAGTCATTTTAGTTTCACATAGAATGTCCACCATATCCATAGCAGACGAAGTATATGTGATGCATAAAGGAAAGATACAGAAAAAAGAAAGAGTTATGGCTCTTAATTAAATAGAAGCTAGAGTAAAACTCTAGCTTTATCTATCCTCAATATCACCTTCTAGTTCTAAAAAGGATTTTTGAAGTTCGTAGATTTGGTGATCTTGAGCATTCCAATAACCCCTTTGATTATATTCAAGCATTTGTTTGATCATTTCAATATAAGCATAGGGATTGTTTTCTTGCAGTTTATTTTTTACAGAAGGATCTAATACATATTGGTTATAAAGTGAATCATATACCCATTGATTGATTTGATTTGTGGTAGCGGCTAGACCTTGGATGTTTTCAAATCTTTTGGCAATAGCTGAAGCACCATGATATTTATGTTTAAGCATTTCATCAATCCATTTTGGATTAAGAAGTCGAGTTCGAATACCTCTTTCTATTGATTTCTCAACTTTCTCAGTTTCTATGTATTCTGTTGTAGTATCAGAGATCAAAACTTCACTTTTTTGTCCTCTTGTGATTTCTACAGATTTGGATAACCCCCCAAAGAATTCATAATAATGATCTAAATCTACAATTTCATATTCATGATTATTTCTTACTTGTGATATTAATTCGATCATGGATAAATTTTTCTCATATAAATTTTTAAAATGTACACCATGATGATTTTTGCTATAAACATGCTTCATGCTATCTATAAAGTTTTTTCCTATTTCTAATTCTTCTTCCCAATTTTTTTCTTTGATCAAAGAAGTAACATTGGTTCCATATTCTGATTGACTAGGACCAAATATTCTAGATTGTGATAATTCCATAGCAGTATCTTTTTCATACCCTTCTTTTATCAATTCATCATATAATCTTTTTGTGTTTATATGAAAGTAATTGAGATTGTTTTCGTTTCCTAAATTATAGATAGCTTCGAAAATCTCATTTAAAATAATAATAATATTTTCAAACATATCTCTAAAAAATCCACATATATGAACTACAACGTCTATTCTAGGTCTGTTTAATTCTTTTATTGGAATAATCTCAAATTCAGGCTCCCACACATTATTATTTTCTTTCATTTTCACACCAAGATAATATAAAATTTGTCCTATGGTTTCTCCTTGACTACGACAAGTTTCTAAACCCCATAATATGACAGATGTAACCTTTGGATATTCTCCATGTAATTTTTTATATATATTTAAAGTGTTTTGTGCAATTTTTTGTCCTCTCATCATGGCAACATAAGATGGAACAAATCTACTATCAAATTGATACAAATTATAGCCAGAAGGTAATACATGAGGATTTTTTATAGGATCTCCTGCTATTTTAGCTTTTAGGTACTCTCCGTTTAAAATTTTTATAAGTCCTTGTCTTTCATGATTTTTACGTATTTGATTACAAATATCAAATCCATATTCAAAAGTTTCTTTGATTTCATTGCCATAGACTTGAATTAATTTTTTATCAAAGGAAGAATCAAAATGGATTTGATTGAAAATATGTTCCACTTCTTGATCTAGTAATTTTAGCTTGTGAATATTATTTTCATCTATGATTTGATCGTAGTCTAAGTTGTTTTTTTGCGCAACAATTCTTTTTAAAGATTTAATTTTTCCTCTATCATATTTAAGTAAAGACCATAAAAAATCTTTTAATTCTGTATTGGAATAAGATTTACCAAATACATGAAGGCCTTTTGGAATAAGGGATGACTTCATTTTATATAATTCTTTTTCAATCCATTCTAGATCTTTTTCAAGATGTAAAGCATCAGAGATTTTAAATATTTCTTTTAATAAATCCTTACAGGATGCAGGGGACATATGCAATGCTTCGTGATATTGTGCAATAAGGTCTTCAAGCTTTGTATATTCTTCATAAAGATTGGCTGTAGTAAAAATAGGAGGTTGATAACTTACTAAAACAGCATGAGATCTTCTTTTTGCAGTCATTGCTTCTGCTGGATTTCCACAATAATATAGATAAGCATGAGGAATATCTCCAATTAAATAATCAGAGTAGCAATTATGAGTCATTCCACATTCTTTTCCTGGTAAAAGCTCTAATGTACCATGAGTACCTACATGGAGGATAATATCTGCATGAAAATCATCTTGTAACCATTTATAAAAAGCTAAATATTGATGATGGGGTATGGCATATTTATCATGGTATAGATGACTGTCGTTGCTATTGCTTCCTTTTGAAGGCTGAAGTCCTATAAAAATATTTCCGTTTAAGATTCCAGGAATCAAAAAATCTTTTTCTTTACACATGACAGATCCAGGAGCATTGCCCCAATGGTCTATGACATCTTTTATAGGAGGAAAATCTTTTGAGCTTTCTATATATTTTTGGCTAGGATAATTAATATAGCTTTGTTTTTCATAATAATAGTGAGGAGAATTAACTAGCCCCTTGTTTAAAAATGTATCCATTAATTCTTCAGAGCTAAGGACATTTAATTGATAGTCTTCTTCTTTTAAAGTCTTTAAGATTTCAGAGATAGACTGAAAGGTATCTAAATATGCAGAATGAAAAAGATGATCTTCTCCAGGAGGGTAATTATAGCCTATAATAGCTATTTTTTTCTGAGAATTATTTTTCTTTTGAAGACTAACCCAATTTTTTACACGATGGACTAATTTTTCTACTCGTTCTTCCATACAATCTATTTCATTGAGTTGAATATTAAGATTAGGATCTAGTCCCTTTGGGTGGATTGCCCCCACAGGATACGTTTCTATTGCACCATCCATTTCAGGAAGCATAATAGATAGCATAAATTCAGAGCTATTGATTCGATCCTCTGAAGTTTTCCAATCATCTATAGTTGTTCTAGAAAGGAAAAAAGGGTGTAGTACAGGCACGTTTAATTCTTCAAATAAATCAACTATTTCTTCAGCATTTCCTCCCATTGGACCTGCCCCAATTCTAAAGGATAAGAAGCTTATGATGATACTCACCTTTTGATCATATGGATGAAGAAGTCTTTTGATTTCTTTAGGATCATTTCCGGATGTCTTTGTAAATCCTATAGGGACTATATTTCCTATGGATCTAAGTTTTTCTACTATTTTTTCAATGGCTGATGAACAATCATTGGGATAAGTATGTCCATAGAAGAATACTCCAATATTTGGTTTTTCGGGATTGTATCCATGCAGATTTGCATAAGAGAGATAATCATCATGAAATCGCCTGTTATAAGGATCACATATTCCAACATCCATAAGTTCAATAGGTTTTTGTGGAATAGAGATGGATGGATATCCTCCATAAAATTTAAGGAGTAAACAAATCATGCTTTCGAGTTGGTCTGGGGATGCATTTTTAAAATATTTTGCAATATGTGACATATTCCTTATATCTCTTAATCTTCCAGGAAGTACTTTTCCTAATTTTTCAGCCATAGATATCATTTTTTGTATTTTTTTCATATCGGGTTTTTTGTCAGACTTCATCATTTTATTATTGGGTTTAAAGCTTCCCAATTTCATAAAAGCTCTTCCAAAACCTCCTATGGGAATAACATGTCCATTGTAATTTTCTAGTGCATCATATACAGCTTCTACGATTGGTTTTGGACTACCCATTAAATCTATAATGATAGCATGGGAAGATAAAATATCTTCTTTTATAATTGATAATTTATCATCAGAAGAGGTTGAAGCAGCATAATAAAGTGCTACTTCTAAGGAGTCGTTGATTTGAGAATTTATTTTACTTAGTATAGAAGAAATATTTGAAATAACAGTTGTAGAAACAGTTAAAATACAAATTTTCATCAAAATAACCTCCATTCATCTATTTACTTTCAAACATTTACATTATATTCTAATATATGGGAATCATCAAGATGACCACATAGGATCGAAAAAGGAGAAAAGAACAATGAATAAAAAAATATATCCGTTTACAGCTATTGTAGGACAGGAAAAAATGAAAAAGGCTCTTATGCTTAATGTGATCAATCCTAAAATAGGGGGAGTGTTGATTCGAGGAGAAAAAGGAACAGCCAAATCCACAGCAGTGCGAGCTTTAGTAGAAGTGCTGCCAACAAAAGAGGTGGTAAAGGACTGTCCTTTTAATTGTGAACCCAATAAACAGAATGAAATCTGTGATGGATGCAAAGAAAAAATAAAACGCAATCAAATTTATACAGAAAGAAGAAGAATGAAAGTAATAGAGCTTCCAATTGGTTGTACAGAAGATCGTGCTATTGGAACATTAGATATTGAGCATGCTATTCAAACAGGAGAAAAGAAATTTGAAGCAGGTATTTTGGCGCAAGCCAATGGAAATTTACTTTATGTAGATGAGGTCAATTTATTAAATGATCATATTGTAGATGTTTTATTAGATGTGGCTGCTATGGGAGTCAATCATGTAGAGCGGGAAGGGGTATCTTATTCACATCCATCTCACTTTATTTTAATAGGAACTATGAATCCAGAGGAAGGAGATTTAAGACCTCAACTTCTGGATCGATTTGGACTTGTGGTAGATGTATTTGGAGAAAGAAATGTAGAGGATCGAGTAAGAGTGATTCAAAGAAGATTATTATTTGAAAAAGATCCTTATGAATTTATGGAAGTATATAAGGAAGAACAAATAAAGTTATCACAAAAAATTGAAAAAGCTAAAGACATATTAAATAAAGTACATATAGAAGATCAATTACTATCTTTGACAGCTGAAATTTCAATTGAATTAGGAGTAGATGGTCATCGTGCTGATATTACTATGATTAAAACTGCAAAAACTATAGCTGCCTTGAATAATAGAAAAGAAGTAAATCGGGAGGATATTTTGGAAGCTGCTGAGTTTGTTTTGCCCCATAGAATGAGAACTCTACCTTTTGAAGAAGGTGTACTTAATAAGGAGTCTTTGAAAAAGTGGATAGAGGGAGAAAATCTATGAACAAAAGGACATATCCATTTACAGCAATTGTAGGAATGGAAGAAGTAAAAAAGGCTTTGATTCTTAATATGATCCATCCACAAATTGGAGGAGTTTTACTAGCAGGCGAAAAGGGTACTGCAAAATCAACGATTGTAAGAGCACTAGGACAATTGATGGGAAATAAGAAAGTTATTACACTACCTTTGGGAACTACAGAAGATCGACTAATAGGAAGTATCAACATGAAAGATGCTATGACAAAGGGAGTTAAAAACTTTGAATCAGGAATATTAGCAAAAGCTCATAATAATATTTTATATGTGGATGAAGTGAATTTATTATCCGAAACACTAACCAATACGATTTTAGATGTAGCATCATCTAAAATAAATAAAGTAGAAAGAGAAGGTATTTCTTATAGTCATCCTTGTGAATTTATTTTAATAGGAACTATGAATCCAGAAGAAGGAAATTTAAAACCTCAATTGTTAGATCGATTTGGACTATATGTAGAGGTAAAAGGAGAAAAAGACAAAGAAAATAGAGTTGAAATTATAAAAAGAAGATTAGAATATGAAAAAAACCCAAATATTTTTTATGATCAATTTTTAAAATCAGAAAGAATATTAAAGAATCATATTGTAAATGCTCAAAAAAAATTGAAAGACATATGTATTTCTAATGAAATTTTAAAAAAGATTGCAAGAATCAATATAGAAGGAAATACAGCAGGACATAGAGGTGATTTGGCTGTATCAATGGCTGCATTCGCTCATGCTGCATATTGTAATAAAGATCAAGTAGAGTTTGAAGATGTAAAAGAAGTGATTTCTATGTCTTTAGAGCATAGACTAAGAACACCTCCTAAAAAGAAAAAAGAGGATAGGGACGATCTTAATAATCAAAATTCAAAATCTCATTCAGAGAATTATGATCATAACTTAAAAAATGATAAAGATAGACCTATAGATTGGGGTAAAGATTTATCTAGTGATGAGGATGAATGTGAATGCAATCCTTCATCTATAGAAAAAGAATTTCATATTGGACATGTATTTGATGCTAGTGGTATCATGAAAAGTATTCAAGATGGAAAAACAAGAAAAAATGGAAGTGGAAGAAGAAGTAAAACAAAAATATCTTCTCATATAGGTAGATATATTGGATATAAAATTCCAAAGGGAAAAATAAACGATATTGCACTAGATGCGACTCTTCGGGCTGCAGCTCCATATCAAAAGCTAAGAGAAAAAAATGGGATGGCTTTTATTATTAAAAAAGAAGATATTCGAGAGAAAATAAGAGAACAAAGAGTTGGAAATACCATTTTATTTTTAGTAGACGCTAGTGGGTCTATGGGAATCGAAAAAAGAATGGTAGAATCTAAAGCCGCTATTTTGTCTTTGTTAAAAGATGCTTACCAAAAAAGAGATACGGTAGGAATGATGACCTTTAGAGGAGAAGAGGCATCTGTAATATTGCCACCTACTAGAAGTGTAGAGCTTGCTTACAAGTATTTAAAGGATATAAAAGTAGGAGGAAAAACACCTTTATCATTAGGACTTACAAAGAGTGTAGAATATATCAATCATTTGAAAGTAAAAAACCGAGAAATTATGCCAATGATTGTTATCTTATCAGATGGGCGTGGAAATGTTTCTATGAAAGGGAAAGATCCTTTGCAAGAAATTTTAGATATAGCAAAAAAATTTAAAAATGAAAAAATTAAATTTATAGTAGTAGATACAGAAACTGGTTTTTTAAGATTAGGACTTGCCAAAAGATTAAGCGATACTCTTTTAGGGGATTATTTTAAGTTAGACGATATAAGTCATAAGGGTTTAGAACAAGTGATTCGATCATCTTCGATCATTGGATATTAAGTATTAAAATTTTATAAAAAGAAGGGGAGTCTATGGAACTATCTAATGTATATGTGCATACTTATAAAGAAATTACTTCTGAAGTAGAAAAAATATCAGAAAGAAATCTCATAAAAGCAGGAATGCTTCAAAAAATATCAGGAGCATATGCTTATTTACCATTAGGACATAAAATGTTAACTCGTATTCAAGAACAAGCTAAAAAAGTCTTAGAACAAAACGGATTTGAAGAAATATTGTTTTTAGGAAATCAAGATGGTTTTTTAAAAAAAGTAAAAAAAGGTATGAAAAAAGATAAAGTATTTTTTTATCAAGTAGAACAAATGGTTCCTTCTAGAGAAAATAAAAGGGGAAGTCTTTTTATAAAGGGAGAAGTAGTGTATAAAGATGTGAAAGAAATAAAAAAAGATTTTTTCTTTATTGAAGATTTATGCAATGAGGTGTTAAGAATATGTGGATTAAATGGAGAGAAAATAAAAGATATCCACAATCAGGAGGATATTCTTTCATCTATTATAGGAATACCTTCAGAAGAAGGAAAAGAAAATATAGTTTCTTGTTCATGTGGATATAAAGCAACTCAAAGATATGCGCCTTGTAAAAAAGAAAGTTTTGAAAATGAAGTAGAGTTTTCTTTGGAAAAAGTATATACTCCAGATGTAAAAACAATTGATCAGCTTACAAAGTTTTTAGGAATTACTTCTAAGAAATTAATAAAATGTCTTTTGTTAAAAAATCAAAAAAACTTTATAGCAGCTTTTGTAAGAGGAGATCGAGAACTAAATTTAGCAAAATTAGAAAAAACTTTAGGATTTTCTCACAAGGAGCTTGTATTTTTAAAAGAAGAAGAAGTGGAAACATTAACTCATGCAAAGGTCGGTTTTGCAGGACCCATAGGGCTTGAGAATACAATTATTGTAGTAGATTATGAAGTAACTCATATGAAAAATGCAGTAGCAGGAGCCAATGAAACAGATTTTCATATAAAAAATATAAATTACGGAAGAGATTTTAAGGCCGATTACATATTAGATATAAAAAATATAGAACAAGGAGATTCTTGTGTAAATTGTGGGGAAGATATTAGTGTATATCCATATATGGAAATGGCAAGAATTGAAAAAGAGAAAGATAAAATTTCTTTTTCATTAGATATTACATCTATATTATCTGGGATAGCTTCTATCTATTATGATGAATATGGATTGACATGGCCTATTTCTTTGTCTTTTTATCCTATCATCCTATCTATTTTAAATATGAAGGATCAAGAGCAAGTTGATTTTGCAAATCAAATATATGAAAAATTAAAGGGAAAAAATATAGAAGTACTTTTAGATGATCGAAATGAAAAGATAGGAGTAAAATTTCAGGATGCAGAGCTTTTAGGAATTCCTATTCAGATAATAGTAGGAAGAGGTGCGAAAGATCATATTGTGGAATATAAGATACGGACAAAAGAATATAAAAAAGAGTTTGTATACAATGAATTGTTTTCTCAAATACAAAAAGATTTACAAGATGATATGTAAAAAAGAGAAAAAGTATAAAATGTATTTTCTTGATTCTAAAACTTTTTTTCGATATAATGAATGAATACAAGGAGTGTAATAGGAGGTAAGATTATGACAGTAAGAGTTAGATTTGCACCAAGTCCTACAGGATTTGTACATATAGGAAGCTTAAGAACTGCTCTTTATAACTATTTATTTGCAAAACAACAAGGTGGTAAATATATTTTAAGAGTAGAAGATACGGATCGAACAAGATATGTAGAAGGAGCTATTGAAAACATGATCAATGCTCTAAAATGGGCAGGGGTTGAACATGATGAGGGAGTTGTTTTAGAAAATGGAAAGCTCACTCAAAAAGGAGAATATGGTCCTTATATACAATCTGAAAGACTTGATATTTATAAAAAATATGTAGATGAATTAATAGAAAAAGGACATGCTTATTATTGTTTTTGTTCTAAGGAAAGACTGGATGCAGTAAGAGAAGAGCAAAAAAATAATGGACAAACTCCAAAATATGATGGTCATTGCAGAGATATTTCTATAGAAGAAGCGAAAAAACGCATTGAAGCTGGAGAAGAATATGTCATTCGTCTAAAACTTCCTTATGATTATAATATAAGTTTTTATGATGTGATTAGAGGAAATGTAGTAGTGAATACGAATGATTTAGATGATCAAGTTCTTATGAAGACAGATGGATTTCCAACCTATCATTTTGCAGTAGTGATTGATGATCATTTAATGGAAATCACTCATGTAATCAGAGGAGAAGAATGGATCATTTCTACTCCAAAGCATGTATATCTATATGAAGTATTTGGATGGGAAGCACCTAAATTTGTACATCTTCCAAATATATTGAATAAAGATCGAAAAAAATTAAGCAAGAGACAAGGAGATGTGGCAGCAGAAGACTTTAGAAAAAAAGGATATCTTCCACAAGGACTTGTAAATTATTTAGCTTTGGTAGGATGGAGTCCTGAAGACAATCAAGAAATTTTTTCTATGGAAGAATTAATAGAAAAATTCTCACTAGAGAGAGTATCTAAAAGTGGTGGAGTATTTGATGTTGACAAACTAAATTGGATCAATAGTCATTATATGAAGGAAGCTTCTTCTGAAGAATTAGTAAAGATATGTATTCCTTATTTAATAGAAGAAGGATATATTAAAGAAGAAGAGATAGATGAAAAATATGAATGGCTTAAGGATATGGTAACTGTTTTAAAAGAACGTATTGCTTATGGAAAAGAAATTGTGGATAAGGTGGATATCTTCTTTAAAACAGAAATTCATCCACAAGATGAAGAAGCGAAAGAAATATTAAAATTAGAACATCTTCCTCATTTGCTTGAAGTCTTTAAAGAAAAGGTAGAAATAGCAGACAATATTGATGAAGTATTTGGGAAAAAAGTATTTAAAGAAATACAAAAAGAAACTGGATACAAAGGGAAAAATCTTTTTATGCCTATTCGTGTAGCTTTAACAGGAGAAGTACATGGACCAGATCTTCCTCTTATGATTAAAGTTTTAGGGAAACAAAATATTTTATCTCGCATAGAATATGTAATAAAAAATTTATTATAAAATGCATGGATTAGGAGAGTAAGTTTAAAAAATCTGACAGAGAAAAGCTATCATAGGCTGAAAGTAGCTTAAGTATTTTTTAAACCCAAGTGCACCTAGGAGCAGCTGTCCGAAAATAAGTAGGAACAGACGACTTGCCTCGTTATAGGCAAAAAAGCTGAAGGAATGATCCTTAAGCAGAGTGGAACCGCGAAAAAACTTCGTCTCTGTACAGAGACGAGGTTTTTTACTTTTTGGGAAATTATATAAATGAATAAGTTATGGATAACTTTAGAAAGAAAGATTTTCATCAAATTTTAAGCAACGGAAATTTTGAATGCAATGAAAGAATTTCGTTGGCGATATGAGTAGTTCCGATAGGAACATGCGAATTTTTTATTTGTTAGAAAGGAGAATGGGCTATGATAAAATTCATCAAACAAATTAATGAAGACATACAAGCGGTTTTAGACAGAGATCCTGCTGCAAGAAGTAAAATAGAAGTACTTCTTTGTTACCCATCTATTCATAGTATTATCAGTCATAGGATTGCCCATGGCTTATACAAGAGGGGATTTGTAGTTCTAGCAAGACTCATTTCACAAATTAGCAGATTTTTTACAGGAATAGAGATTCATCCAGGAGCGACTATCGGAAAAAGATTATTTATAGACCATGGAATGGGTGTTGTCATTGGGGAGACTGCTGAAGTGGGAAATGATGTGACTATTTATCAAGGAGCTACTTTAGGAGGCACAGGAAAAGAAAAAGGAAAAAGGCATCCTACTATTGGGGATAATGTAGTGATTAGTAGTGGAGCCAAAGTATTAGGACCTTTTAAAGTAGGAGATAACTCTAAAATAGGTTCAGGATCTGTAGTATTAAAAGAAGTACCTCCTAATTGTACAGTAGTAGGTGTTCCTGGTAGAATAGTGGTAAAGGATAATGTGAAAATTAGAAGTATGCATAAACCAGAGATTGATTTAGATCAGGTTCATCTTCCAGATCCAATTATGCAGGAGTTAGATTGTTTATTTAAAAGAATTAGTGTTTTAGAGAAACAAATTATGAAAACTCAGGAAGGGGAAAGAAAAGATGAAAATTTATAATACACTTACAAGAAAAAAGGAAGAATTTATTCCTATAGATGAAAAGGAAGTAAAAATATATGCTTGTGGACCAACTGTTTATAATTATTTTCATATAGGAAATGCAAGACCTTTTGTAGTATTTGACACTTTAAGAAGATACCTTGAATATAGAGGATATAAAGTAAAGTTTGTACAAAATTTTACAGATGTAGACGATAAAATTATAAATAGAGGAAAAGAAGAAGGAATTACTCCTAGTGAAGTAAGTGAAAAATATATAAAAGAGTATTTTAAAGATGCGCAAAGCATTGGAGTAAAAAAAGCGGATATTCATCCAAAAGTAACAGAAACTATGGATGACATTATAAAGTTTGTACATGATCTTGTGAAAAAAGGATATGCCTATGAAGTAAAAGGAGATGTATATTTTGATACTTCAAAATTTGAAGAATATGGGAAATTATCAAAACAAAGTATTGAAGATTTAGAAGCAGGAGCAAGAATAGAAGTAAATGATATCAAAAAAAGTCCTATGGATTTTGCTCTGTGGAAAAGTCAGAAGGTAGGAGAAATTGCTTGGGATAGTCCATGGGGAAAAGGAAGACCAGGTTGGCATATAGAGTGCTCTGTTATGGCTACTAAATATTTAGGAGAGACTATAGATATTCATGGAGGAGGACAAGATTTGATTTTTCCTCATCATGAAAATGAAATTGCACAAAGTGAAGCTTGTACTGGAAAACCATTTGCAAGATATTGGATGCATAATGGATATATTACAATCAATAATGAAAAAATGTCTAAGTCAAAAGGAAATTTCTTTACAGTAAGAGATATTATAAAAGATTTTGATGGAGAAGTAGTGAGATTCTTTTTATTATCTGCTCAATATAGAAATCCTATTAACTTTAGTAGAGAATTAATGGAGCAAGGAAAGAGTGGACTAGAAAGATTGTATCATGCTAAAAATAATTTAAAACATCTTCTAGATCATGCAAAAGGAAATATAAGTGAAGAAGAAAAAGAAATATTTAAAGGATATGAAAAACATAAAGAAAAATTTATAAGTTCAATGGATGATGATTTGAATACTGCTGATGCTATAGCTTCTGTATTTGAGTTGGTAAAAGAACTAAATTCTACTATGAATGTAGATCATTCAAAAGAATTTATACAAAAGAGCTATGATTTATTTATGGAACTTGTAGGAGTACTTGGTCTTTTACAAAAAGAAGAAGAAAGTTTAGATGAAGAAATAGAAAAATTAGTAAAAGATAGACAAGAAGCAAGAAAAAATAAAAATTTTGCATTAGCAGATCAAATTCGAGATGAGTTAAAAGAAAGAGGCATTATTTTAGAAGATACTCCTCAAGGAGTAAAATGGCATATTCAAAAATAAATGAATACTAAAAACGGTTACTTTATATTGATCACAAAGTCATAAAATTCTTCACTAATTTTTATGACTTTGTTACAATATACTTTGCCAATATATAGTTTGAATACAATATAATAATATAGAATAAGTTTTAGTATTTTTGAAATATCTATAAGAATGAGTTATAATTATACCTAAAAAAGAAAAAAATGTGATAAAGGAAAGAATCAGAAAGGTTGTGTATCAATGGATAACCATACTCCATCAAATTTTATTAAAAATATTATTGTGGATGATTTAAAAACCGGAAAACATAAAGAGATCGTTACTCGTTTTCCACCAGAACCTAACGGATACTTACATATTGGTCATGCAAAATCAATTTGCTTAAATTTCGGATTAGCAGATGAATTTAAAGGAAAAACAAATTTACGCTTTGATGATACCAACCCAGTCAAAGAAGATACAGAATATGTAGAATCTATCAAAGAAGATGTAAAATGGTTGGGATTTGAATGGGATGATTTGTATTTTGCATCGGATTATTTTGATGAAATGTATAAAAGAGCGATCCTTCTTATCGAAAAAGGAAAAGCTTATGTATGTGATTTATCAGCAGAAGAAATAAGAGCATATAGAGGAACTTTGAAAGAACCGGGAAAAGAAAGCCCATATAGAAATAGATCTGTAGAGGAAAATTTAAATTTATTTGAGAAAATGAAGGCTGGAGAATTTAAAGATGGAGAAAAAGTATTAAGAGCCAAAATTGATATGGCATCTCCTAATTTAAATATGAGAGATCCAGTTATTTATAGAATTGCTCATGCTACACATCACAATACACAAGATAAATGGTGCATTTATCCTATGTATGACTTTGCACATCCAATAGAAGATGCCATTGAAGGAATTACTCATTCTATTTGTACATTAGAATTTGAAGATCACAGACCTTTATATGATTGGGTGGTAAGAGAATGTGAAATGGAGAGCATTCCACAGCAAATTGAATTTGCAAGACTAGATATGACAAATACGGTAATGAGCAAAAGAAAATTAAAACAGCTTGTAGATGAAGGATATGTAGATGGATGGGATGATCCTAGAATGCCTACTGTTTCAGGACTTAGAAGAAGAGGATTTACTCCAGAATCTATTAGAAATTTTGCAAAGGAAATAGGAGTATCTAAAAGTAATAGTACAGTAGATTATCAAATGCTAGAACATTTTATTAGAGAAGATTTAAAATTAAAAGCTCCAAGAACTATGGGTGTATTAAGACCTCTTAAAGTAGTGATTACAAATTATCCTGCTGATCAAGTAGAAATGTTAGATGCAGAGAACAATCCAGAAAATCTAGAAATGGGAGTAAGAAAAATTCCTTTTTCAAGAGAAATATATATTGAACAAGAGGATTTTATGGAAAATCCTCCTAAAAAATATTTCAGATTATTTCCAGGAAACGAAGTAAGATTAAAACATGCTTATTTTATTACATGTAATGAAGTGATTAAAGATGAAAATGGAGAGGTTACAGAAATTCATTGTACTTATGATCCTAAGACAAAAAGTGGAACAGGATTTACAGAGAGAAAAGTAAAAGGAACTATTCATTGGGTAGATGCAAAAAATGCTATTCCTGCTGAATTTAGACTTTATGAGCCTCTTATTTTAGATGAAGATCTAACAGATGAGAAGACATTTTTAGAGTGTGTCAATCCAAATTCATTAGAAATACTAAATGGATTCGTAGAGCCTAATATGAAAGAAGTAAAAGGACAAGATAAGTTTCAATTTTTTAGACATGGATATTTTAATGTAGATCCTAAATATACCACAAATGAAAAGATTGTATTTAATCGAATTGTATCCTTAAAAAGTTCTTTTAAGATGAATAAATAAAAAAATCCCCATCTAAAGATGGGGATTTGAGTTTGTAATTGTAATAAAAAGCAATTATTTCCCGAGAAATAATGAAAAGATGAAAACAGCTTTTATCATGTCTAAAATTATAGTATGATTGAGTAGAGAATAAAAAAAGGTAGGGTTATAGATGAAAAAAAACTTTTTTGATGAAGAGATTTGTGAACAAGAAATTGGATTGATTCCCCCTTTGGTATTGGCTTATATAGGGGATGCAGTATATGAGGTGTATATTAGACAATACGCCATCCATCATTGTAAAAAAAATGTCAATGATCTTCATAAGATGAGTACAAAATTTGTACAAGCAAAAGCACAAGCTAAAATTGTACATGTTTTAGAGGAAGAATTAAGTGAAGAGGAATGGATAATGGTTAAAAAAGGAAGAAATCAAAAGTCAAGTTCAGTTCCTAAAAATGCATGTCTTACAGATTATAAATATGCTACAGGATTTGAAACTTTGATTGGATACCTATATCTAAGTAAAAATATAAATAGACTAGAAGAAGTTATTCAAAGAGGAATAGAAATTATAGAAGAATCACTATAATTGAAAGAGGGTGTAGTGTTTGACCAAAAGGGAAAAATACATGCTTTATGTGATTCCTGTTCTTTTTGTTGTATTAATATGTAAATCTTTATTTTTAGATGAAGTGAAAGTTAGTGGAGACGCTTTGCAATTTAAAAATTTTGTAGAAACAATAGTGGAAAATGATAAAAGATATAATGGACCATTCAAAGAAATAGGAATTGCTCATTATAAAGTTGTATCTATTAAAAAAATAAAGGATACAGGAACATCTGTAATTTCTAATGGAAAAGAAAATATAAAGATTGCAGGTGCTTATGAGGGAAAAGTAAGAGGATATTTATTGTATATATTTCCTTATAAAGAATTTCGTATCAAAAGCAATTGGAAAAAATAAGGAGGAACAAAATGAAAGTAGAACTTATTCAATATACACCAGAGCCAGAAAAAGTGGTATCAGCAGCAGCAAAACTTTGTTATTCAAAAGTAGGCGTGGATGAAATTATGAAAGATTTAACAGATGAAAAAATAAGTAAATTTTTAAATATGTTAATGGGACTTGGGCATACATCCACTATTGAGCATGTAAATTTTACTTTTGCAGCAGAAGGAGTGAGTAGAGTACTTACTCACCAACTCGTAAGACATAGAATTGCATCTTATTCACAACAATCTCAAAGATATGTAAAACTAGATCAATTTGAATATATTATTCCTCCAAGTATAGAGGACATTCCTGAGGCAAAGAAAATGTTTATAGAAGCTATGGAAGAGGATCAAAGAAAATATAATGAACTAGTAAAAATTCTTCAAAAACAACATTTTGAGAATTTATTACAAAGTGGAAAATCAGAAAAAGAAGCAAAAAGATCATCAGAAAAAATGGCCATTGAAGATAGTAGATATGTATTTCCCAATGCCTGTGAAACAAAAATTGTATTCACAATGAATGCAAGAACTCTTTTGAATTTCTTTCATCATAGATGCTGTGAAAGAGCACAATGGGAAATTAGAGAATTAGCAACACAAATGTTAAAGCTTGTAAAACAAGTAGCTCCTACTCTTTTTAAATACGCAGGACCCGGGTGTTTGTATAAAACTTGTCCTGAAGGAAAAATGAGTTGTGGAAAAGCCGAAGAAGTAAGGGAGAAGTTTCATACATTATCATAAACTGGGTAAAATAAATGAAAATGATAAAAAGAGGTGTATTATGCTAGATAAAATAGAAGGAAGAAATCCAGTAATAGAAGTGTTAAAAGCAGATAGAGAAATAGATAAGATTATGATTTTAAAAGGGGCAGAAGGGTCTGCAAAAAAGATTATAGGTATGGCAAAGGATAAAAACATAGTGATTTCATATGTAGAAAAGCAAAAGCTTGATCAAATTTCAGAGTCTCATGCTCATCAAGGGGTAATTGCTTTTGTGGCAGCACATAAATATTCTGATTTAGAAGATATTTTTAAGAAAGCAGAAGAAAAAGGTGAAGATCCTTTTATTATTATTTTAGATGAAATCACAGATCCTCATAATCTAGGTTCTATCATAAGAACTGCAAATGCATCAGGTGCCCATGGAATCATCATTCCTAAAAGAAGAGCAGTAGGACTTACAGGTGTTGTTGCAAAAACCTCTGCTGGAGCTATTGAATATGTTCCTGTATGTAAGGTATCTAATATTGCTCAAACAATAGATTCACTAAAGGATAAGGGAGTATGGATAGCAGGAGCAGATATGGATGGAAAGAAAAAATATCATGAAGAAAATTTAACGGGAAGTATTGCTTTAGTGATTGGAAGTGAAGGAAAAGGAATTTCAAGACTCATAAAAGAAAAGTGTGATTTTTTAGTCAATATACCTATGAAAGGAGAAGTTAGCTCTTTGAATGCATCCATTGCAGCTTCTATACTTATGTATGAAGTAGCTAGACAAAGAGAGGGGAAAGAATAAGGTGAGTAAGATTTGAATAATTTTTTATTGATAGATGGATACAATGTCATTAATGCATGGCCAGATTTAAAAGAGATAGGGGAAAAAAATTTGGAAGATGCTAGAGATGTATTGATTCATAAACTTGTAGACTACAAACATTATACAGGATATCATGTGATGATTGTATTTGATGCCCATTATGTAAAAGGAAATTACGGAAAAACTATATTTGTGAAAGAAATAGAAGTAGTTTTTACAAAAGAAAACCAAACTGCTGACTCTTATATTGAAAAAAAAGTAGAAGAACTTATGAAGCATAGAAAGAACAAAGTGCTTGTTGCAACTTCAGATTGGGCGGAGCAACAAGTGGTTTTAGGAAGTGGTGCCATAAGGATTTCTGCTAGAGAGTTGGGTATTGAATTAGATCGAGTAGTTCAAAAAATTCATAAAAAAACTTTAGAAGTAAAGCAAGTGAGATCTACCCTTCAAGATCGAATTGATGAAAAAATTGTAGAAAAACTGGAAAGATTGCGTAGAAATCAATGATTTCCTTGACGATTGTCTAGGTATTAAGTTATAATGAATATACAATTTACACTGAAAATTTTGTATTTTGTATATTATAAAATGATAGTGTAAAAGAAAAACGTTTTGGAGGAGATGTTGGTGGGAATAAGTGGGGTACATAACCAGCTGGGAGATAAAACGGAAATGCTAATTGATGAGGAAGTTGTGGAAGATGCTAGACGTGGAAGTATAAGAGCTCAGGAATATTTGATTAAAAAATATAAAAATTTTGTTCGAGCAAAAGCAAGATCTTATTTCTTAATTGGAGCAGATCGAGAAGATATTATACAAGAGGGTATGATAGGATTATTTAAAGCTATTCGTGATTTTAAACCGGACAAGCTTTCTTCTTTTAGAGCTTTTGCAGAACTATGCATTACAAGACAGATTATTACAGCCATTAAAACGGCTACAAGACAAAAACACATCCCTCTAAATTCGTATATATCTTTAAATAAGCCCATATATGATGAAGAATCAGATAGAACTCTTTTAGACATCATATCTGGAGCAAAGATTTCAGACCCAGAAGAATTGATTATATCTAGAGAAGAATTAGCTCACATTGAATCCAAAATAGGGGAAATATTGAGTGATCTCGAGTGGACTGTGCTTATGTACTATTTACAGGGGAAATCCTATCAAGAAATGGCGGTAGAATTAGATAGGCATGTAAAGTCTATTGATAATGCCCTGCAACGAGTGAAGAGAAAATTAGAAAGATATCTTGAAATAAGAGGGAGCTAAACTTAGGCAAAAATAGAAATGAATACAAGACAAAAACTATTGACTTCCTTAAAATAAAATAGTAAAATAAATATTGGTGAGTGCCCATGTGGCTCAGTAGGTTAGAGCGTCGCCTTGGTAAGGCGGAGATCGGCGGTTCGAATCCGCTCGTGGGCTCCAAGAACATTTTGTGTATTTTATATACATAGATACACCCGGACGAGTTTACTGCAAAAATTTAAATAATAATTGAAATAAATCACATGAGGAGGAGAAAAAAATGGCAAAAGCTAAATTTGAAAGAAGCAAACCTCACGTAAATATTGGAACAATCGGTCACGTTGACCACGGTAAAACAACTTTGACAGCAGCAATCACAACAACATTAAATACAAGATATGGAACAGGTGGAGCAGTAGCATTTGACCAAATCGATAAAGCACCAGAAGAAAAAGAAAGAGGAATCACAATTTCAACATCACACGTTGAGTATGAAACACCAAACAGACACTACGCACACGTAGACTGCCCAGGACATGCTGACTATGTAAAAAACATGATCACAGGAGCAGCACAAATGGATGGAGCAATCCTAGTATGTGCAGCAACTGATGGACCAATGCCACAAACAAGAGAACATATCCTATTATCAAGACAAGTAGGTGTACCATACATCGTAGTATTCCTAAACAAATGTGATATGGTAGACGACGAAGAATTATTAGATTTAGTAGAAATGGAAGTAAGAGAATTATTAGACGAATATGAATTCCCAGGAGATGATACACCAATCATCAGAGGATCAGCATTAGAAGCATTAAATGATCCAAATGGAGCATGGGGAGACAAAATTGTAGAATTATTCGAAGCAATTGACGAATATATTCCACAACCAGAAAGAGATACAGACAAACCATTCATCATGCCAGTAGAAGACGTATTCTCAATTACAGGAAGAGGAACAGTAGCAACAGGAAGAGTAGAAAGAGGAATCCTAAAAGTACAAGATGAAGTAGAATTAGTAGGACTTACAGAAGCACCAAGAAAAGTAGTAGTAACAGGAGTAGAAATGTTCAGAAAATTATTAGATCAAGCGCAAGCTGGAGATAATATCGGAGCACTACTTAGAGGGGTACAAAGAGACGAAATCGAAAGAGGACAAGTTCTTGCAAAACCAGGAACAATCAACCCACATACAAAATTCAAAGCAGAAGTATACGTATTAAAGAAAGAAGAAGGTGGAAGACATACACCATTCTTTAACGGATACAGACCACAATTTTACTTCAGAACAACAGATATTACAGGATCAATTGCATTACCAGAAGGAGTAGAAATGTGTATGCCAGGAGATAACATCACAATGGAAATCGAATTAATCAACCCAATTGCAATCGAAGAAGGATTAAGATTCGCTATTCGTGAAGGTGGAAGAACAGTAGGAGCAGGTGTTGTTGCTCAAATTATTAAATAGTGTGAAATATACAGGACTAGGATTGAAACCCAAGCCTAGTCCTTTTTAATCAATAGAAATAAAATGAAAAAAGTTGGCTATACTATTAGAAATAACCATAAAGAAAAAAGCATTTGACAATAGAGATGTTTTTTTCTATGTGGTTATATGCGTGTTAAATGCATGGAAAAACTATATTGACACAAGGAAAAAATTATGATAGCTTTATAAAGTGATGGTGTCATACTGAGATAGTTGTGTCAAATTGCAATTTCGATAAAAGCTTTAATTTTGGGAGGTGTTAAGAATGAGAGTAAAAGTAACTTTGGCATGTACAGAGTGCAAACAAAGAAATTATCATACTACAAAAAATAAAAAAAATGATCCAGACAGATTAGAAATGAAGAAATATTGTAAGTTCTGCAAAACACATACTTCTCACAAAGAGACAAAATAATCCTTACAAGGATTTTGTATAATTACCATATAAGGATGTGAAAGATAATGGCAGTACAAACTAATACAAACAAGGCAGCAACAACGAAGAGCCTTGGAAAATTCTTTAAAAATGTAAAGTCAGAACTTAAAAAAGTTATTTGGCCTGATAAAAAAGAATTAACATCATATACTACCGTTGTACTGACAACATGTGCAATTGCAGCAATTGGAATGTGGCTGGTAGATACAGCGTTTGGGAAGGCTCTTCAACTAATCATCAAATAGTGAGGGAGGGACGAGTAGGAAAACTTATTATTTTCTACTCTCGTATATGTCTGAAAACCCTAAATGGTACGTTGTCCATACTTATTCAGGACATGAAAACAAAGTGAAAGCAAATATTGAAAAATTTGTTGAAAATAGAGGTATGGAAGATGTCATTACTGAAGTAATTGTACCCACAGAAGAAAAAGTTGAACTGAAGAATGGAAAGAAAAAGACAAAACAAAAAAAGATCTTTCCAGGATATGTAATCGTTAAAATGATTATGAATGATGAATCTTGGTATGTAGTAAGAAATACAAGAGGAGTCACAGGATTTGTGGGACCAGGATCTAAGCCGATTCCTTTAAGTGATGAAGAAGTGAAAAACATGGGCATTGAGCAGCCTATGGCTGAAATTGATATGGCTATAGGAGATAGCGTAAAAGTTATATCTGGACCCTTTGACGGCTTTATTGGAGTCATTGAAGGGATTAATCTAGAAAGACAAACTCTAAAAGTGCTTATTTCCATGTTTGGAAGAGAAACACCTGTAGAACTTGATTTTACACAAGTTGAGAATTTATAATTTGTTTAAAAAGCTTATATGCTTTTAATATAAAAACATATATAATATAGATGTATGAAAATGAGGAGGTGTACCAATGGCAAAAAAAGTTACAGGAATGGTTAAATTACAAATTCCAGCAGGAAAAGCAACTCCAGCACCACCAGTAGGTCCAGCACTTGGACAACAAGGAGTAAACATTATGCAATTCTGCAAGGAATTTAATGCAAAAACTGCAGATCAAGCTGGATTGATTATACCAGTAGTGATTACAGTTTATCAAGATAGATCATTTACATTTATTACAAAAACACCACCAGCAGCTGTTTTATTAAAAAAAGCAGCAGGTATTGAGAGTGCTTCAGGTGAACCTAATAGAACTAAGGTTGCAACTGTATCTATAGATAAAGTTAAAGAGATTGCAGAACTTAAAATGCCTGATTTAAATGCTGGTAGCTTAGAAACTGCTATAAGTATGATTAAAGGTACTGCTAGAAGCATGGGTATCATTGTTGAAGAATAATTACTTATGCTGAGGTGGGAGGTACAATAACCGTTATAACCACAAGGAGGGAAAGAAATGGCAAAAAGAGGTAAAAAGTATCAAGAGAGTGCAAAGTTAATTAATAGAGAAACTTTATACGATCCAGAAGAAAGTTTAAAATTAGTAGTAGATACTGCAAAAGCAAAATTTGATGAAACAATAGAAGCTCATATTAGACTTGGGGTTGACTCAAGACATGCAGACCAACAAGTTAGAGGTGCCATTGTATTACCACATGGTACAGGAAAAACTAGAAAAGTATTAGTTTTTGCAAAAGGTGAAAAAGCTAAAGAAGCTGAAAATGCTGGAGCAGACTTTGTTGGAGCAGAAGATATGGTTGAAAAAATTCAAAAGGAAAACTGGTTTGATTTTGATGTAGTAGTAGCTACACCAGACATGATGGGTCTTGTAGGAAGACTAGGTAGAGTATTGGGACCAAAAGGATTAATGCCTAACCCAAAATCAGGAACAGTTACTTTTGATGTAGAAAAAGCTGTAAAAGAAATAAAAGCTGGAAAAGTTGAGTATAGATTAGATAAAACAAATATCATCCATGTTCCTATTGGAAAAGCTTCTTTTGGATCTGAAAAATTAGCGGATAACTTCCGTGTATTAATGGATGCAATTGTAAAAGCAAAACCAGCAGCTGCAAAAGGACAATACTTGAAGAGTATTGTTATAACAAGCACTATGGGACCTGGAATTAAAATTAATCCAGTAAAAGTAATGGCATAATCATACAAATAAAGATCATTGACATATACAATATGGAATGATATACTATATGATAGTGTGTAATAAAAGCGAATATTCACCGTAGACAGTAGGTACCTTATGGTTTAAAGAAGCCTACCGAGGTCGTTCTATAGATTAAGATTCTAAGAGCCTCTCTATGTCTACGGTAGAGAGGTTCTGTTATTGATATGACAGAATAGGAATTGCTAATTGCAGAGGAGGTGGACATCCACATGTCAAGCAACTTAGAGATGAAAAAACAAGTAGTTGAAGAAATTAAAGAAAAGTTTCAAAAAGCTCAATCAGCAGTGGTTGCAGATTATAGAGGACTAACAGTAGAAGAAGTAACAGAACTAAGAAGCAAAATGAGAGAAGCTGGCATTGAATATAAAGTATATAAAAATACTTTAACTAGACTAGCTGTAAAAGGAACTGATTTTGAAGCTTTAACTGGAGATTTAACTGGACCAAATGCTGTTGCGTTTAGTTATGCAGATCCTGTAGTACCAGCTAAAATCTTAAATGATTTTGCAAAAGATCATAAAAATCTTGAATTAAAATCAGCAGTAGTTGAAGGTCAATATTATGGTGTTGACACAATTAAGGAAATTGCTGAAATTCCATCAAGAGACGTATTACTTGCTAAATTCCTTGGAAGTATCAAATCACCATTATCAAATCTTGCATACTTACTTCAAGGCATTGCAGATCAAAAAGCGAGTACGGAAGCATAAACTTTTAAATATTTTCGGAGGTGTAATAAAATGACAAAAGATCAAATTATTGAAGCTATCAAAGGTATGACAGTACTTGAATTAAATGAATTAGTAAAAGCATGTGAAGAAGAATTTGGAGTATCTGCTGCAGCACCAGTTGCTGTTGCTGGAGGAGCTGCTGCTCCTGCTGCTGAAGAAAAAACTGATTTCGAAGTAGTATTAGCTAGTGCTGGTTCACAAAAAATCAAAGTAATCAAAGTTGTAAGAGAACTTACAGGACTTGGATTAAAAGAAGCAAAAGAATTAGTTGACGGAGCTCCTAAAACACTTAAAGAAGGAGTAGCAAAAGAAGAAGCTGAAGCAATGAAAGCTAAACTTGAAGAAGTTGGAGCAGGTGTAGAACTTAAATAATTCAAATTATACAAAAGGGACTCTGGAGGAATCCAGAGTGCCTTTTTCTCATGTAAAGTTTATAATTTCTTCTATAAACTAAAAAAGTCAACCTTGAAATTCTTCTAAAGGAGGACTTTTTTCTTTTGAAAATTAACATGTATCTATGAAATTTATAAAATATATCGAATCCATTATACCATAAAAGCCAAGGGTTGACAACCAGTATAGTTTATGATAACATTATATACTGCCATAAGAGGCAAAATTCTAAATAATTTGTATAGAATATGTTGAAAATGGCAATATTAACAACTATGGAAAGAATAGCTTTTTTTAATTTTCAACTTTCAACATTTGAAAGTTGTTTATATAAAATTATGCATTAAAAGAAAAGACCTCATCTCACTAACAGCATATTTTTTTGTGTGATCCTAGAGGTTTTTTATATTAGTACAAGGGGTGAATAATATGCCACATCCTATTCAGGTCGGAAGAAGAACCAGAATGAGCTATTCAAGAATTGAAGAAGTTATCGACATGCCAAACCTTATAGAGATTCAAAGAGAATCCTATGTATGGTTTTTGAAAGAGGGATTAAAAGAAGTATTTGAAGATATTTCCCCTATTCAAGATTATACAGGAAATTTGATTCTTGAATTTATTGATTATTCTTTAGATGGAGATCCAAAATACCATATTGAGGAGTGCAAAGAAAGAGATGTTACATATGCTGCACCACTTAAGGTGAAGGTAAGACTAATCAATAAAGAAACTGGAGAAGTAAAAGAACAAGAAGTTTTTATGGGAGATTTCCCACTCATGACAGACAAAGGAACTTTTATCATCAACGGAGCTGAAAGAGTTATTGTAACGCAACTAGTTAGATCTCCTGGGCCATATTATGCAGTACAAGTAGATAGAACAGGTAAAAGATTATATTCTACTACTGTAATTCCAAATAGAGGAGCATGGCTTGAATATGAAACAGATTCTAATGATGTCATCTCTGTTAGGGTAGACAGAACTAGAAAACAGCCTTTAACTGTATTATTAAGGGCATTAGGTTTTGGTACAGATGCTGAAATTATTAATCTTTTAGGTGAAGATGAAAGACTTATGCATACCTTAGACAAGGACAGTACAAAATCTAGAGAAGAAGGTCTTTTGGAAATTTATAAAAAATTAAGACCAGGAGAACCTCCTACTGTAGAAAGTGCAAAGTCTTTAATTGATTCTTTATTTTTTGATCCTAAAAGATATGATTTGGCAAAAGTAGGAAGATATAAATACAATAAAAAATTAGGCCTTTTTAATAGAATTATGGGGCAAAAAGCAGCAGAAAATATAGTGAATCCTTATACAGGAGAAATCTATGTTGAAGAAGGACAAAAGATCGATAGAGAAGTTGCAAAAGACATTGAAAATGCAGGAATTAAGGTAGTACATGTACTTGGCGAAGAAGGAAAAATTGTAAGAGTGATTGGAAATCACTTTGTAGATATTAAAGAACATATATCCTTTAATGTAGACGATTTAAACATAGAATCAAGAGTACATTTTCCTGTATTAAAAGAGATTTTAGATACTTATGAAGATGAAAATGAAATTAAAGAAGCATTAAAGGAAAGAAGGAAAGATCTATCTCCTAAAAATGTGATTATTGATGATATTGTTGCATCTATAAGCTATGTTTTAAATTTAGCTCATGGAATAGGAGAAGTAGATGATATAGATCATTTAGGAAATAGAAGATTAAGATCTGTTGGAGAGCTTTTACAAAATCAATTTAGAATTGGACTATCTAGAATGGAAAGAGTAGTAAAAGAAAGAATGACCATTCAAGATATAGATGTAATTACTCCACAAGCATTAATTAATATTAGACCTGTAGCAGCTGCCATTAAAGAATTCTTTGGAAGCAGTCAGCTTTCTCAATTTATGGATCAAACCAATCCACTTGCAGAGCTTACTCATAAAAGAAGATTGTCTGCATTGGGACCAGGAGGATTATCTCGTGAAAGAGCAGGATTCGAGGTAAGAGACGTGCATCATTCTCACTATGGTCGTATGTGTCCTATTGAAACTCCTGAGGGTCCGAATATCGGATTGATTGGATCGTTAGCCACTTATGGTAAAATCAACGAATATGGATTTATCGAAGCTCCTTATAGAAAAGTAGATAAAAAAAGAGGAGTAGTAACAGATGAAATTCATTATTTAACTGCTGATGAAGAAGATCCAGTAATTGTTGCACAAGCCAATGAACCTCTTGATGAAGAGGGAAAATTCATAAATAGAAGGGTTACTGCAAGAACGAAGAATGGAGATATTGATGTTGTACCAAGAGATGAAGTAGATTATATGGATGTAACACCAAAACAAATGGTATCTGTTGCTACTGCGATGATTCCATTCCTTGAAAATGATGATGCCAACCGTGCATTAATGGGATCAAACATGCAACGTCAAGCTGTTCCGCTACTTAAAACAGATGCGCCTATTATAGGAACAGGTATGGAATATATAGCAGCTAAAGATTCAGGAGTAGTAGTACTTGCCAAAAATACAGGTATGGTAGAAAGAGTTGCAGCAGACGAGATTGTGATTAAAAGAGATTCAGATGGTGGACGTGATCGATATAAACTACTCAAGTTTAAAAGATCTAACCAAGGAACATGTATTAATCAAAGACCAATTGTCAATAAGGGAGAACATATAGAAAAAGGTGAACCTATTGCAGACGGTCCTTCTACAGACACAGGAGAAATTGCATTAGGAACAAATATCCTAATTGGTTTTATGACTTGGGAAGGGTATAACTATGAGGATGCTATCTTACTTAACGAAAAATTAGTTATGGAAGATGCCCTAAGCTCTATTCATATAGAAGAATATGAGTCAGAGGCAAGAGATACAAAGCTAGGGCCAGAAGAAATTACAAGAGATATTCCAAACGTAGGAGAAGACGCTTTAAAAGATTTAGATGAAAGAGGCATTATTAGAATCGGAGCAGAAGTGAAATCTGGAGATATTCTTGTAGGAAAAGTTACACCAAAAGGAGAGACAGAGCTTACTGCAGAAGAAAGACTTCTAAGAGCAATCTTTGGAGAAAAAGCAAGAGAAGTAAGAGATACATCTTTAAGAGTTCCTCATGGAGAAAGTGGAATTATTGTAGATGTAAAAGTATTCACAAGAGAAAATGGGGATGAATTGCCACCAGGAGTTAATGTTTTAGTAAGATGTTATATTGCTAAAAAGAGAAAAATCATGGTGGGAGATAAAATGGCAGGGCGTCATGGAAATAAAGGGGTTATTTCTAGAATATTACCTGAAGAAGATATGCCATTTTTAGAAGATGGAACACCTCTACAAATTGTTCTAAATCCTCTTGGAGTACCATCTCGTATGAATATTGGTCAGGTACTTGAAGTCCATTTGGGTCTTGCAGCAAAAAAATTAGGATGGCACGTAGCAACTCCTGTATTTGATGGAGCAAATGAGTATGATACTCAAGATGCCCTAAAGCTTGCTGGATATCCTGAAGATGGAAAGCTTCAATTATATGATGGAAGAACTGGAATGCCTTTTGATAACCGAGTAACAGTGGGATATATGTATATGTTAAAACTGCATCACTTAGTAGATGATAAAATCCATGCTAGAAGTACTGGACCTTACTCATTGGTAACACAACAACCATTAGGAGGTAAAGCTCAGTTTGGAGGACAAAGATTTGGAGAGATGGAAGTTTGGGCTCTAGAAGCTTATGGAGCAGCTCATACTCTTCAAGAAATACTAACAGTAAAATCTGATGATGTAGTAGGACGTGTAAAAGCATATGAAGCTATTGTAAAAGGTGAAAATATTCCAGAACCAGGAGTGCCAGAATCATTTAAGGTATTAATTAAAGAACTTCAAAGTTTATCGTTAGATGTAAAGGTATTGACAGAAGAAGATACTGAAATTGAAATTAAAGAGTCTGTTGACGAAGAAGGAAATGAATTGGATACAATTCTAGATGGTGATGAGTTCCAAATTCCTGATGAGCATCATGAAGAAGAAGTGGAAGAAGAAAATGAAAATGATGACAGTGAAGATGCAGACATTGATGAATCAGAACTTAATTTTGAAGAAACGAATTATTCTGATTTCGAAGATGACTATGATGATTTTAAGCTTTAAAAAATTTGAGAGATTAAGTCATAATGAAGGGAGAGAAACCCCTTGTTTGAGCTAAATAATTTTGAATCCATAAAAATTGGTCTTGCTTCGCCAGAAAAAATTAGAAGCTGGTCAAAAGGAGAAGTTAAAAAGCCTGAGACTATCAATTATCGTACATTAAAACCAGAAAAAGAAGGGTTATTCTGCGAAAAGATTTTTGGACCTACAAAGGACTGGGAATGTCATTGTGGGAAATACAAAAGAGTAAGATATAAAGGTGTTATTTGTGATCGATGTGGAGTTGAAGTTACTAAGTCAAAGGTAAGGAGAGAGAGAATGGGGCATATTGAACTTGCAGCCCCAGTATCTCATATATGGTATTTTAAAGGAATTCCAAGTAGAATGGGACTTCTTTTAGATATGTCGCCAAGGGCACTTGAAAAAGTATTATATTTTGCATCTTATATAGTAACAGATGTAGGTGAAACATCATTAAGCTATAAACAGTTATTAAATGAAAATGAGTATAGAGAATATAGAGATAAATTTGGAAATGCTTTTAAGGCTTCTATGGGAGCTGAAGCTATTAAAGACATCTTAAGTAAAATAGATTTAGAAAAATTATCTAAAGAACTTAGAGTAAAGCTTAGAGATAGCTCAGGACAAAAAAAGATAAGAGCCATTAGAAGATTAGAAGTAGTAGAAGCTTTTAGACAATCAGGAAATAGACCGGATTGGATGATTCTTGATGTAGTTCCTGTTATTCCTCCAGATTTAAGACCTATGGTGCAACTAGATGGAGGTAGATTTGCTACTTCAGATTTAAATGATTTATATAGAAGAGTAATCAATAGAAATAATCGTTTGAAAAGATTACTAGATTTAGGAGCACCGGATATCATTGTAAGAAATGAAAAAAGGATGCTACAAGAAGCGGTAGATGCTCTTATTGATAATGGAAGACGAGGAAGACCTGTAACAGGACCTGGAAACAGACCACTTAAGTCATTATCAGATATGTTAAAAGGAAAACAAGGACGTTTTAGACAAAACTTACTTGGAAAACGTGTTGATTATTCAGGACGTTCTGTTATCGTAGTAGGACCAGAACTTAAGTTTTATCAATGTGGGCTTCCTAAGAAAATGGCACTAGAGTTATTTAAGCCATTTATCATGAAAAGACTTGTAAATGATGGATATGCTCATAATATAAAAAGTGCAAAGAGAATGGTAGAGAGAGTCAAACCAGAAGTTTGGGATGTATTAGAAGAAGTTATCAAAGAACATCCAGTACTTTTAAATCGTGCTCCTACCCTTCATAGATTAGGAATTCAAGCATTTGAGCCAATACTTGTAGAGGGAAAAGCTATTAAACTCCATCCATTAGTATGTACGGCTTATAATGCAGACTTTGATGGAGACCAAATGGCAGTACACGTTCCACTTTCTGTAGAAGCACAAGCAGAAGCAAGATTTTTGATGCTTTCAGTGAATAATATATTGGCACCAAAAGATGGTTCTCCTATTACAACACCTACTCAGGATATGATTTTAGGAAGTTACTATTTAACTGTTGAAGTAGAGGGCGAACGTGGAGAAGGTATGGTCTTTAAAGATTTTGATGAAATGCTTATGGCATATCAAAATGGTGTAGCAGGACTTCATGCAAGAGTAAAGGTAAGAAGAAAATTAAGTGAAGAAGATCCTGGAAAGATCGTAGAAAGTACTGTAGGAAGATTTATTTTCAATGAAAGAATTCCACAAAATTTAGGTTTTGTAGATAGAAGTAAAGACTTATATAGCTTAGAAATAGATTTCCTTTGCGATAAGAAAAAACTTGGAAAAATTATTGATAAATGTTTTAGAAGATTTGGAAATACCACTACTGCTATTATGCTGGATAATATTAAGCAAATGGGATTCCATTATTCTACTATTGGTGCGATTACTATAGGAGTATCAGATATGGATATTCCTAAAGAAAAAGAAATCCTTCTTTCACAAGCGGATGAAATTGTAGATAAATATGAAAAAGCTTATAGAAGAGGATTAATATCTGATGAAGAAAGATATGAAAAGGTAATTAGAACGTGGGCAGATACTACTGAAAAAGTAACGGATGCCCTTATGGCTAATCTTGGAAGACTTAATAATGTATTTATCATGGCCCACTCTGGAGCGAGAGGTAGCAAAAATCAAATTCGTCAGCTTGCAGGAATGAGAGGACTAATGGCAAATGCATCAGGACATACAGTAGAGCTTCCTATTAAAGCTAATTTCCGTGAAGGATTATCTGTGTTAGAATATTTCATATCTACTCATGGAGCTAGAAAAGGTCTTGCAGATACAGCTCTTCGTACAGCTGACTCAGGATATTTAACAAGAAGACTTGTAGATGTCAGTCAAGATGTAATTATAAGAGAACTAGACTGTGGAACTACAGAAGGAATTGAAGTAGAAGACTTTAAAGATGGAAATGAATTAATCGAACCATTATATGACCGTATTGTTGGAAGATATGCTCTAGAAGATATCATTCATCCAGAAACAGGAGAAGTACTTGTAGAAGCAAAAACAGAAATCAAAGAAGACGATGCAGATAAAATTGTTGAAGCAGGAATTACAAAAGTAAAAATAAGAACAGTACTTCATTGTAAAACAAGACATGGTGTTTGTGGACATTGTTATGGAAGAAACTTAGCTACAGGAGAATCTGTAAATGTAGGAGAGGCTGTTGGAATCATTGCAGCTCAATCTATCGGAGAACCTGGAACACAGCTTACAATGCGTACTTTCCATACTGGTGGAGTTGCAGGAAATGATATTACTCAAGGTTTACCAAGGGTTGAGGAACTATTTGAAGCAAGAAAACCAAAAGGATTAGCCATCATTACAGAAATTGCAGGAACTGTATCTATTAATGAAACGAAGAAGAATAAAGAAGTAATGGTTACAGGAAATGATGGCGAACAAAGAGTATACTCTATTCCTTACGGATCAAGAATCAAAGTAAGAGAAGGACAAATTATCAAAGCTGGGGATGAGATTACAGAAGGATCTGTAAATCCTCATGATATTTTAAGAATCAAGGGTGTAGCTGGAGTACAAGAATATCTTGTAAAAGAAGTACAAAGAGTATACAGACTTCAAGGTGTGGATATCAATGATAAACATATTGAAGTCATTGTAAGACAAATGGTTTCTAAAGTAAAACTTGAAGATGCAGGAGACACAGATTTATTACCAGGTGGACTTTGTAATCTTCATGAATTTGAAGAAGTAAATAAAGAAGTAGAAGAAAAAGATTTAATGCCTGCAATTGGAAAAAGAGTTTTATTAGGAATTACAAAAGCATCTTTAGCTACAGAGTCTTTCTTATCAGCAGCATCATTCCAAGAAACTACAAGAGTTTTAACAGAAGCTGCTATTAAAGGAAAAGAAGATAATTTAATAGGGCTTAAGGAAAATGTAATTATTGGTAAACTTATTCCAGCAGGAACAGGAATGAGAAGATATAAAAGTATTGCTATTGAACATGCAGAATAAAAATCAAAAACTATTAGTTGACAGTGTAAAACTCTAATGCTAAAATGTTATAGTGTGTAAAATAACAGATAGTGGACTTTTTGAATACTAGGAAAGATTATGTGAATTCACATAATCTTTCAGGTGTTTAATAAAGGAGGAAACTATATGAATCATATGTTAGAAGAACTCAAAAAAAATAAAAAATTAGTAGTGGGTACCAAACAAGCATTAAAAGCAATCAAAGAAGATCAAGTAGAAACTTTATTTATTGCTAAAGATGCAGAGAAACATGTAATAAGAAACATAGAAGATGCAGCTAAACAAAAGAATGTTCAAATTGTTTATGCAGAGTCTATGCACAAGCTTGGGAAAGCTTGTGGAATTAATGTAAAAGCTGCTACAGCAGTGATATTAAAATAATTTACACATGTGATGGGTAGTAAGCATAGGAATTTCCTATGAAAAATAAACTAGTTTTTAAGTATTGGAAGGAGGTGTATAGTATGCCTACAATTAACCAATTAGTGCGCAAATCAAGAGAAAAAGTTGAATACAAATCAAATTCTCCAGCACTTCAAAGAGGATTTAACTCATTACAAAGAAGAGCTACAAAAATGAGTGCACCTCAAAAAAGAGGAGTTTGTACATCAGTAAAAACTGTAACTCCTAAAAAACCTAACTCAGCGTTAAGAAAGGTTGCCAGAGTAAGACTTACAAATGGTATAGAAGTAAGTGCTTATATACCAGGTATTGGTCACAATCTGCAAGAACATAGCGTTGTATTAATTAGAGGTGGAAGAGTAAAAGACTTACCAGGGGTTAGATACCACATTGTAAGAGGTACTCTTGATACTGCAGGAGTAAAAGACAGAAACCAAGCAAGATCTAAGTATGGTGCGAAAAAACCTAAAAAATAATTGATCGTCGAGCGAGAATATGCCCATCTTAGAGGGTGGGCTTTATATATATTTGAGCGCACGGCGGCAATCCATAAGGTTGTCGAGTACCGATGAGAGAAATTCATGTTAAGGAGGGAAGAAAAGTGCCAAGAAAAGGAAATGTACCTAAAAGAGAAGTATTACCAGATCCAGTATATGGAAGCAAAGTGGTAACAAAATTAATTAATAGCATTATGTTAGATGGTAAAAAAGGAACTGCACAAAGACTTGTTTATAATGCATTCCAAACAATCCAAGAACAAACTGGAGAAGAAGCTTTGGAAGTATTTGAAAAAGCAATGAACAATATTATGCCTGTTCTTGAAGTAAAAGCAAGACGTGTGGGTGGGGCAAACTACCAAGTTCCAATCGAGGTAAGACCTGAAAGAAGACAAACATTAGGACTTAGATGGTTAACTCTATATTCTCGTAAAAGAGGAGAAAAGAGTATGGAAGAAAGATTAGCAAAAGAGATTATGGATGCTGCAAACAATACAGGAGCATCTGTTAAAAAGAAAGAAGATACTCATAAAATGGCAGAAGCGAATAAAGCATTTGCTCATTATAGATGGTAGTTATTTCTTTTATGTTATATTGTCTCCATTTTGGGGGACAATATTTTCTGTAGCAATACCGATACTAGAAAGGAGGAGAAATTGTGCCTAGACAGTTTCCGTTAGAAAAAACTCGTAACATAGGGATTATGGCTCATATTGATGCGGGAAAAACAACAACTACTGAGAGAATTCTATTCTATACAGGTAAAACTCATAAAATAGGAGAAACACACGAAGGTGGAGCTCAAATGGACTGGATGGAGCAGGAACAAGAAAGAGGAATCACTATTACTTCTGCTGCCACAACTTGTCAATGGAAAGATCACAGAATCAACATTATTGACACACCGGGACACGTGGACTTCACAGTTGAAGTAGAAAGATCACTTCGTGTACTTGATGGTACTGTAGCTGTTTTCTGTGCAAAAGGTGGAGTTGAACCACAATCAGAAACAGTTTGGCGTCAAGCTGAAAAATATGGAGTTCCTAGAATGGCATTTGTAAACAAAATGGACATTATGGGAGCAGACTTTTATCATGTTGTAGACATGATGAAGGATCGATTAAAAGCAAATGCAGTTCCAATTCAATTACCTATAGGTGCAGAGGATACCTTTGTAGGAATTATAGATTTAATTGAAATGAACGCAAGAATTTATAAAGATGATTTAGGAAAAGAAATAGAGGTTACTGAAATTCCTGAAGATATGAAGGATCAAGCTGAAGAATACAGAATGGAATTATTAGAAGCTGTAGCTGAAGCTGATGAAGAATTAATGATGAAATATCTTGAAGGAGAAGAATTAACTATAGAAGAAATCAAAAAAGCAATTAGAAAATTGACGATTGATGGAAAAATGGTTCCTGTATGTTGTGGAACAGCATACAGAAATAAAGGTGTGCAACCAATGCTTGATGCTGTAGTTGCATTTATGCCATCTCCGCTTGATATTCCAGCAATCAAAGGACTTCTTCCTGATAGTCAAGAAGAAGATGAAAGACACGCAGATGATAAGGCACCATTCTCTGCATTAGCTTTCAAAATTATGGCAGATCCATATGTAGGAAAATTAGCTTTCTTTAGAGTGTATTCAGGAGTTTTACAATCAGGATCTTATGTATACAACTCTACAAAAGGTAAAAAAGAAAGAATTGGACGTATTCTTCAAATGCATGCAAATACAAGAGCAGAAATCACAGAAGTATATGCTGGAGATATTGCAGCAGCAGTTGGTTTAAAAGATACAACAACTGGAGACACTTTATGTGACCAAGCACATCCAATTATATTAGAATCTATGGAATTCCCAGAGCCAGTTATTGAAATTGCTATTGAACCTAAAACAAAAGCAGGACAAGAAAAAATGGGTGCTGCTTTAGCAAAACTTGCTGAAGAAGATCCGACTTTTAGAACTTTTACAAATACAGAAACAGGTCAAACAATTATTGCTGGAATGGGAGAACTTCATCTTGATATTATCGTAGATAGAATGCTAAGAGAATTCAAGGTAGAAGCAAATGTGGGTAAACCACAAGTTGCTTACAAAGAAACTATTACTACGCCTACAGATGTAGATACAAAATATGCTCGTCAATCTGGTGGACGTGGACAATATGGTCACGTTAAACTTAGAGTTTCACCAAGAGAACCAGGTGAAGGATACGAATTTGTTAACTCTGTTGTTGGAGGAGCCATTCCAAGAGAATATATTCAACACGTTGATGCAGGTATTCAAGAAGCAATGAAAAATGGTGTGCTTGCAGGATATCCAGTAGTAGACGTAAAAGTTGAATTATATGATGGTTCTTACCATGAAGTTGACTCATCTGAAATGGCATTTAAAATTGCTGGATCTATGGCTTTCAAAGAAGCTATGAGAAAAGCAAAAGCAGTAATTTTAGAACCATATTTCAAGGTTGAAGTTACTGTCCCAGAAGAATATATGGGAGATGTTATTGGAGATATCAACTCAAGACGTGGTAGAATTGAAGGTATGGAAGCTAGATCAGGAGCTCAAATTGTAAGAGGATATGTGCCACTATCTGAAATGTTTGGATATGCAACAGATCTTCGTTCAAAAACACAAGGTCGTGGAGTATATGTAATGCAATTTGATCATTTTGAACAAGTTCCAACAAGCATAGCTGAAAAAATTATCAATGGAAAATAGTTTGTTGTCAGACTTTTGTCTGACAACATAACAAATTTTAATTATAGATGCAAAGAGATGCATCATACTTAAAAGGAGGAGAAAAAAATGGCAAAAGCTAAATTTGAAAGAAGCAAACCTCACGTAAATATAGGAACAATTGGTCACGTTGACCACGGTAAAACAACTTTAACAGCAGCAATCACAACAACATTAAATACAAGATATGGAACAGGTGGAGCAGTAGCATTTGACCAAATCGATAAAGCACCAGAAGAAAAAGAAAGAGGAATCACAATTTCAACATCACACGTTGAGTATGAAACACCAAACAGACACTACGCACACGTAGACTGCCCAGGACATGCTGACTATGTAAAAAACATGATCACAGGAGCAGCACAAATGGATGGAGCAATCCTAGTATGTGCAGCAACTGATGGACCAATGCCACAAACAAGAGAACATATCCTATTATCAAGACAAGTAGGTGTACCATACATCGTAGTATTCCTAAACAAATGTGATATGGTAGACGACGAAGAATTATTAGATTTAGTAGAAATGGAAGTAAGAGAATTATTAGACGAATATGAATTCCCAGGAGATGATACACCAATCATCAGAGGATCAGCATTAGAAGCATTAAATGATCCAAACGGAGCATGGGGAGACAAAATTGTAGAATTATTCGAAGCAATTGACGAATATATTCCACAACCAGAAAGAGATACAGACAAACCATTTATCATGCCAGTAGAAGACGTATTCTCAATTACAGGAAGAGGAACAGTAGCAACAGGAAGAGTAGAAAGAGGAATCCTAAAAGTACAAGATGAAGTAGAATTAGTAGGACTTACAGAAGCACCAAGAAAAGTAGTAGTAACAGGAGTAGAAATGTTCAGAAAATTATTAGATCAAGCGCAAGCTGGAGATAATATCGGAGCACTACTTAGAGGGGTACAAAGAGACGAAATCGAAAGAGGACAAGTTCTTGCAAAACCAGGAACAATCAACCCACATACAAAATTCAAAGCAGAAGTATACGTATTAAAGAAAGAAGAAGGTGGAAGACATACACCATTCTTTAACGGATACAGACCACAATTTTACTTCAGAACAACAGATATTACAGGATCAATTGCATTACCAGAAGGAGTAGAAATGTGTATGCCAGGAGATAACATCACAATGGAAATCGAATTAATCAACCCAATTGCAATCGAAGAAGGATTAAGATTCGCTATTCGTGAAGGTGGAAGAACAGTAGGAGCAGGTGTTGTTGCTCAAATTATTAAATAGTTTAAAATAGCCGAGGGATTCCCTCGGCTAAAATATAAAATATTTTGTGGCATAAACTTATAATTAAACCACAAAAAAAAATAAAAGTCAAGACTTGTATAAAAAGCACAATTCTAATATACTATAGTAGTGTGTTTTTCGGGACTGCGATGATGTGAAAGGTTGCCAAATGAATAGATTGGGGAAATTTTCGCTGAGAATGTCCGTTCAAGAATCGGGCGACGGAATATCAGAGGGCTCTCTTTGTCAAAAATAAATAGCAACACCCGGGAGAGTGTACTGAGGTTCTAGTCGTACGTAATGAATAGAATGCGTGCGATGAAAAGGAGGGAAATACAATGGCAAATAGCAATGGAAAACAAAAAATCAGAATTAGACTAAAAGCTTTTGATCATAAAATTTTAGATCAATCATCTGAAAAGATAGTTGAAACTGCAAAAAGAACAGGTGCGGATGTATCAGGTCCTGTTCCACTACCAACAGAAAAACAAATTATTACTATTTTAAGAGCTGTTCATAAATACAAAGATTCTAGAGAACAGTTTGAACAAAGAACGCACAAAAGATTAATTGATATTTTAAATCCAACACCAAAGACTGTAGATGCTCTAATGAGATTAGATTTACCTGCAGGTGTGGATATTGAAATTAAACTTTAATAAATACAACTGCTAAGACGTAGGTTTATATAGATGTTCATATACCTCTCTTAGTACGATTACTTTATGTAATCCGCTGTAAGAAAATTAGGAGGTGTAAAAATGAAAGGAATTTTAGGAAAAAAAGTAGGGATGACACAAATCTTTACTGAAGAAGGAAGTGTAATTCCTGTAACAGTTGTAGCAGCTGGGCCAGTTTATGTAACACAAGTAAAAACTGGAGAAACAGATGGATACAACGCAATTCAAATAGGATATGAAGACAAAAAAGAAAATAAAGCCAACAAACCTGAAAAAGGACATTTTGCAAAAGCAAATGTAGCACCTAAAAAATATGTTCAAGAATTCAGAGTAGAAAATGGTGCTGATTATACAATTGGTCAAGAAATTAAAGCAGATATCTTTGCAGAGGGTTCAAAAATAGATATCACAGGAATTTCAAAAGGTAAAGGAACACAAGGGCCAATTAAAAGACATAATCAAGCAAGAGGACCTATGGCTCATGGTTCAAAATATCATAGAGGACCGGGTTCGCTAGGAGCAAGTTCATACCCAAGTAGAGTATTTAAAGGTATGAAAGGTGCTGGTAGAATGGGAAATGAACAAATAACCATTCAAAATCTTGAAGTAGTAAGAGTAGATGTAGAAAGAAATATTTTATTAATAAAAGGTGCAATTCCAGGACCTAAAGGTGGAGTTGTTACAATAAAAGAAAGCGTTAAAGCTGAGTAATAATCTAGCTACAGAAGGGAGGATGTAAAATGCCAAAGGTTGATTTATATAATGTTTCAGGTCAACAAGTAGGTGAAATTGAATTAAATGAAGCTATCTTCGGAGCTGAAATTAATGGAAGTGTTATGCATGAAGTAGTAAAAAACTACTTAGCAAACCAAAGACAAGGTACACAAAGTGCTAAAACAAGAGCAGAAGTTAGAGGTGGCGGTAGAAAGCCATGGAGACAAAAAGGAACAGGTAGAGCTCGTCAAGGAAGTATTAGATCACCTCAATGGATTGGTGGAGGAGTAGTTTTTGCACCAAAACCAAGAGACTATAGATATACATTGCCTAAAAAGGTAAAAAGACTTGCTATGAAATCTGCTTTAAGTTCTAAAGTAAAAGAAAACCAAATGGTTGTTTTAGATGAATTGAAAATGGATTCATATAAAACAAAAGATATGGTAAATATTCTAAACAGCTTAAAAGTAGAGAAAAAAGCACTAATCGTTTTAGATATTAAAAATGATTGTGTAGTAAAATCTGCAAGCAACATCCCAGGAGTAACAACTACTCTTGTAAATACATTAAATGTATATGATATTTTAAATCATGACAAGTTTATCGTAACGAAAGACGCGGTACACAAGATAGAGGAGGTGTACGCATAATGATGACATCATACGATATCATTAAAAAACCTCTTATCAGCGAAAGAAGTATGGACGATATGGCTGATAAAAAGTATACTTTCATCGTAGATATGAGAGCGAATAAAACAGAAATTAAAAAAGCAGTAGAAGAAATCTTCGGTGTAACAGTAGAAAAAGTAAATACTGTACGTATGACAGGTAAAGTAAAGAGAATGGGAAAAAATGTTGGGAAAAGACCTGACAGAAAAAAAGCAATTATTAAATTAACTCCTGATAGCAAAGAAATCGAGTTCTTTGAAGGAATGCAATAAGCATAAAGGAGAGAAAAGGAGGGAAAGATCATGGGAATCAAAAAGTTTAATCCAACTTCTCCAGCGATTAGACAGATGACCGTTTCTACATTTGAAGAAATTACTAAAAAAGAACCAGAAAAGTCATTATTAGTACCACTTAAGAAAAGTGCTGGTAGAAATGCACAAGGAAAAATCACCATTCGTCATAGAGGTGGTGGACAAAAAAGAAAATACAGAATTATTGATTTTAAAAGAAATAAAGACAATGTTCCAGCAAAGGTAACTTCTATAGAATATGATCCAAATAGAACTGCAAACATTGCACTATTGACATATGCAGATGGAGAAAAAACATATATTTTAGCTCCTAACAAATTAAAAGTCGGAGATATAATTGTATCTGGAGATCAAGCAGATATCAAAATTGGAAACGCACTTCCATTAAGAAGTATTCCAGTAGGTACAGTAATTCATAATATTGAATTGAAACCTGGAAAAGGCGGACAATTAGTAAGATCAGCAGGAAATTCAGCACAATTAATGGCAAAAGAAGGGAAATATGCGCAAGTTAGATTACCTTCCGGAGAAGTTAGAATGATTAGTATTAACTGTAGAGCAACAATTGGTCAAGTAGGAAACTTAGATCATGAAAATATTACAATCGGTAAAGCAGGACGTAAGAGACATATGGGTATTAGACCTACTGTAAGAGGTTCTGTAATGAACCCTAACGATCACCCACATGGTGGTGGAGAAGGTAGAGCTCCTGTAGGTAGACCTTCACCAATGACTCCTTGGGGTAAACCGACTATTGGATATAAAACAAGAAAGAAAAACAAAGCATCTGATAAGTTTATCGTTAAGAGAAGAAATCAGAAGTAATAGAGGAAAAGAGGTCATGGAAGTAGCGAGGACCTTGGCCTCGTAGTCCTCGGGTCACAGATAGTAACCGAAGGGAGGAAATAGTAGAATGAGTAGATCGTTAAAAAAAGGACCTTTTATTGAGCCAAAACTTTTAAGCAAAATAGAAGAAATGAACGATAAAAACGAAAAAAAAGTCATTAAAACATGGTCAAGAGCATCCACAATATTCCCACAAATGATAGGACATACAATTGCTGTTTATGATGGAAAAAAACATGTACCTGTTTATGTTACAGAGGATATGGTTGGTCATAAATTAGGTGAATTTGCACCTACAAGAACTTATAGAGGCCATGCTGACAATGATAAATCATCAAAAGTGAAGAAGTAATCACATAGATACGAAAGGAGGTTATCAACTTGGAATCTAGAGCGATTGCAAAATACGTACGTATATCTCCAAGAAAAATGAAGCCAATAGTTGATATGGTTAGAGGAATGAATACAGACGAAGCATTAGCAATTTTAGAATTCACACCAAGAACTGGTGCAGACATACTTTTAAAGGTAATTAAATCTGCAAGAGCAAATGCTGAAAATAACCACGAAATGGATACAGATAAATTATATATTGCAGAAGTTTATGCAAATCAAGCACCTACAATGAAGAGATGGAGAGCGGCTTCAATGGGGCGTGGAGTTAAAATTTTAAAGAGAACAAGTCATGTAGGAGTTGTTCTAAAAGAAAGATAATAGAAGGAGGGATAGTAGTGGGTCAAAAAGTAAGTCCACACGGCTTAAGAGTCGGCGTCATTAAAGATTGGGACTCTAAATGGTATGCAAACAAAGCAAATTTTGCTGATCTTTTAATCGAAGATAACAAAATCCGTAAGTATGTAAAAAAGAAACTTTATACTTCTGGAATTTCAAGAATCGTTATTGAAAGAGCTGCAAATAATAAAGTGAAAGTAAATCTGTTTACAGCAAAACCAGGTATGGTAATTGGAAAAGCTGGAGCAGGTGTTGAAGAATTAAAGGTTACATTAGAAAAATTAACAGGAAAAAGTGTTATCGTAAATGTAAATGAAATCAAGAGAGCAGAAATGGAAGCACAATTAGTAGCTGAAAATGTTGCTTTTTCATTAGAAAGAAGAGTATCTTTCAGAAGAGCTATGAAGCAAGCTATTCAAAGAACAATGAAATCTGGTGCTGAAGGAATCAAAGTAATGGTTTCTGGAAGACTAGGTGGAGCTGAAATGGCGAGAAATGAAAAATATAGCGAAGGAAATGTACCTCTTCACACTTTAAGAGCGGATATTGATTATGGATTTGCAGAGGCAGATACAACTTATGGAAAGATTGGCGTAAAAGTTTGGATCAATAAGGGAGAAATTCTTCCACAAACAAGTGAAGCAGTAAAAGAAATGAGAAGAGCAAATAGAGCAAAACAAGATTTTACTAAAAAGCCAAGAAGAGACAATAGAGACAATAGAGAGAATAGATATAATAGAGACAACAGAAGACACGAAGAAAAATAATTTCTGTTGGAGGGAAGGAGGAAATAGACGATGTTAATGCCTAAAAGAGTAAAACGTCGTAGAGTGCATAGAGGCAGAATGAAAGGCGTAGCACAAAGAGGCAATACAATCACTTACGGAGAATATGGATTGATGGCTCTAGAGCCTGCATGGATTACTTCTAATCAAATAGAAGCTGCCAGAATTGCAATGACTAGATCCATAAAAAGAGGGGGAAAAGTTTGGATTAAAATATTCCCTCATAAACCAGTAACTCAAAAACCAGCTGAAACACGTATGGGTGCTGGTAAGGGTTCTCCAGAATATTGGGTAGCTGTAGTAAAACCAGGTAGAGTAATGTTTGAATTAGCAGGTGTACCTGAAGAAAAAGCTAGAGAAGCTATGAGACTTGCAATGCATAAATTACCTATCAAATGTAAATTCGTAACACGTCAAGATACAGAAAAGGGTGGTGAAGCGAATGAAAGCTAATAAGCTTCATGAAATGACCGTACAAGAGTTAAATAATAAGTTAATGGAATTAAAAAATGAACTTTTCAATTTAAGATTCCAATTGGCTACAGGACAACTTGAAAATCCTATGAAAGTAAAAAGTGTACGTAAAGATATAGCACGCACAAAAACCATCCTTAGAGAAAAAGAAATCAAGAAAAACGCATAATTAAGGATATGGAAGGAGGGCTTTACTCGTGGAAAGAACAAGAAGAAAGACCAGAGTAGGACGTGTAGTGAGCGATAAAATGGAAAAAACTATCGTTGTTGCAGTAGAAGATTTCGTACGTCACCCACTATATGGAAAAGCAGTAAAAAGAACTAAAAAATTCAAAGCGCACGATGAAAATAATGAATGCAGAATCGGAGATCGCGTAAGAATCATGGAAACTAGACCATTAAGCAAAGATAAAAGATGGAGACTAGTAAACGTGGTAGAAAAAGCGAAGTAATTGTATAACTGGAAGGAGGTATAACTATGATTCAACAGGAATCACGCCTAAAAGTTGCAGATAACTCAGGAGCAAGAGAATTATTATGTATACGTGTACTTGGCGGTTCAAAACGCAAATACGCGAGTATTGGCGATGTGATTGTTTGCGCAGTTAAAGATGCAACACCAGGCGGTGTTGTTAAAAAAGGACAAGTTGTAAAAGCTGTAGTAGTAAGAAGTAAACACGAAGTAAGACGTGTAGATGGAAGTTATATCAGATTTGATGAAAATGCTGCAGTAGTCATCAAAGAGGATAAAACACCTGTAGGAACTCGTATTTTCGGGCCGGTTGCAAGAGAGTTAAGAGAAAGAGACTTTATGAAAATAGTTTCACTTGCGCCAGAAGTACTATAGCTTGGGGAGGTGTAATGGATGCATATTAAAAAAGGTGATACAGTAGTAGTAATTTCAGGAAAAGATAAAGGCAAAAAAGGAAAAGTATTGCAAGCTATGCCTAAAAAAAATAGAGTCATTATAGAAGGCGTAAACATGCTTACAAAACATCAAAAGCCAAATGCCAAGGTTCAACAAGGTGGAATTGTTCATCAAGAAGGACCTATTCATGCTTCTAATGTAATGCTTTGGGATGCTAAAGCAAAAGCTCCTACAAGAGTAGGGTACAAAATATTAGAAAATGGAAAAAAAGTAAGAGTATCTAAAAAGACCGGACAAGAAATCGAATAATAGTTATGTTTGAAGGGAGGGTTAATCGGTGACAGCTAGATTAAAAGAAGTGTATAGCAAAGAAATCACAAAAGCGTTAATGGAGAAATTTGGCTATAAAAATGTGATGGAATTACCAAAACTAGACAAGATCGTTGTGAATATGGGTCTAGGAGAAGCAAAAGATAATGCAAAACTTTTAGAAGCAGCTACAGAAGAGTTAGCTTCCATTACAGGACAAAAGCCTGTTATTACAAGAGCAAAAAAATCTGTTGCGAACTTTAAACTTCGTGAAGGTATGCCTATTGGTAGCAAGGTAACCTTAAGAGGGGAAAGAATGTATGAATTTGCAGACAGATTATTTAATGTTGCCCTACCAAGAGTTAGAGATTTTAAAGGAGTAAATCCTAATTCATTTGATGGTAGAGGAAACTATTCACTAGGAATTAAAGAACAATTAATATTCCCTGAAATAGAGTATGATAAAGTAGATAAGATAAAAGGAATGGACATAATCTTTGTTACGACTGCTAAAACTGATGAAGAAGCGCGTGAATTGTTAAGATTATTAGGAATGCCATTCGCTAGATAAGGAGGGAAAATAGTGGCTAAGAAATCTCTTGTAATTAAACAAAGCAGAAAACAAAAATTCTCAACTAGAGAATACAATAGATGTAGAATTTGTGGAAGACCACATGCTTACTTAAGAAAATTTGGTATCTGCCGTATTTGCTTTAGAGAATTAGCATATAAAGGAGAAATACCAGGAGTTAGGAAAGCAAGCTGGTAAGATCAGGAATATAGGGAAGGAGGTATTTATACCATGACGATGACAGATCCAATTGCAGATATGCTTACACGTATAAGAAATGCTAATGTAGTAAAACACGAGACTGTGGATGTTCCTGCTTCAAACATGAAAAAATCAATTGCTGAAATTCTTCTTAATGAAGGTTTTGTAAAAGGATATGATGTAATAGAAGATGGAAAGCAAGGAATTATTAGAATTCAAATGAAGTACGGACAAAACAAAGAAAGAGTTATTAGTGGTCTTAAGAAAATATCCAAACCAGGATTAAGAGTTTACGTAAAAAGAGATGAAATCCCAAAAGTTCTAGGCGGATTAGGAATAGCAATCCTTTCAACTTCTAATGGTATCGTTACAGATAAGGAAGCTAGAAAGCTAGGAGCTGGAGGAGAAGTTATCTGCTACGTTTGGTAATAGATGATTTTAAGGTATAGGAGGTGCAGATATGTCAAGAATAGGTAGAATGCCGATCACGATTCCAGCAGGCGTAGAAGTAAAAGTTGATGATAAGAATGTTGTAATCGTGAAAGGGCCAAAAGGACAATTACAAGAAACTATTCATAGAGATATGAAGATCGTTATAGAAGAAAATGAATTAACAGTACAAAGACCTACAGACAATAAAAACCATAGATCATTACATGGATTAAGTCGTACACTTATCAACAATATGATTGTGGGTGTAACAAACGGATATGAGAAAAAATTAATCATAAATGGTGTAGGTTATCGTGCAGCAAAACAAGGAAACAAATTAAATCTTTCTTTAGGTTTTTCACATCCAGTTGAAATGGTAGATCCTGAAGGAATAACAACAGAAGTTCCTACTCAAACAGAAATTATCGTAAAAGGTATTGATAAGCAGATCGTAGGTAATTATGCTGCTAAAATCAGATCTTGGAGAGAACCTGAGCCATATAAAGGTAAGGGAATTAAATACGAAAACGAAGTAGTCCGTCGTAAGGAAGGTAAAGCAGGTAAATAGTAGGAAAGGAGTGAAATGAAGTGATCAAGAAGGAAAGCAAAAACTTAAAAAGACTAAAAAGACACTTAAGAATTCGTAAAAAAGTGTCTGGAACTCCTAATCGTCCAAGACTTAGTGTATATAGAAGTTTAAACAATATGTATGCTCAAGTGATTGATGATATACAAGGAAATACATTAGTTGCTGCTTCAACTTTAGATAAAGAAGTAAAAGAAAAAATAGGCCATGGTGGTAACAAGGAAGCTGCTAAGTTAGTAGGAGAAGTTGTTGCTAAAAAAGCTATTGAAAAGGGAATCAAGGAAGTTGTATTTGATAGAAGTGGATATATTTACCACGGAAGAGTAAAAGAATTAGCAGAAGGTGCTAGAGAAGCAGGACTTAAATTCTAGTAGAAGGAGGGAAATGAATGAAACGTCAACTTATTGATGCTAATAAACTGGACTTAAAAGAAACAGTTATTAATATTAGCCGTGTAACAAAAGTTGTAAAAGGTGGTAGAACTTTTAGATTCAGTGCGACAGTAGTAGTTGGAGACGAAAACGGATACGTTGGAATAGGATCTGGTAAAGCACAAGAAATTCCTGATGCTATTAGAAAAGGAATTGAAGATGCAAAGAAAAATCTTATCTACGTTCCAAGAGTAGGTACAACTATTCCACATAGAATAGAAGGACGTTTTGGAGCTGGAAGAGTTTTAATTATGCCATCTAAAGAAGGTACAGGAGTTATTGCAGGTGGTCCTGTACGTGCCGTATTAGAACTTGCTGGAATCAAAGATGTAACAGCAAAATCTTTAGGAACAAATAATCCAAGAAACATGGTAAATGCAACAATTGCAGGATTAAAAGAATTAAAAACAGCGGAACAAGTTGCAAGACTTAGAGGAAAAACTGTAGAGGAATTATTAGGTTAGAGGGGGGAAAGACCTTGGCTAAATTAAAAATCACTTTAGTGAAAAGTACCATAGGGTCCAAGCCTCAACATAGAAAGACAATCGAAGCGCTAGGACTAAGAAAAATCAGACAAGTGGTAGAGCAACCAGACAATCCTCAAATTAGAGGCATGGTTGATCAAGTAAAACATCTTGTTGTAGTAGAAGAAATATAGACTAAGGAGGTGTAACCATGAAGCTACATGAGTTAAGACCAGCTGAAGGATCAGTTAAAAATAGAAAAAGACTTGGAAGAGGAACTGCTACTGGTCAAGGAAAAACTGCTGGACGCGGACAAAAAGGACAAAAATCTCGTAGCGGTGGAGGTGTAAGACCAGGATTTGAAGGTGGTCAGATGCCTCTATACAGAAGACTTCCTAAGAGAGGTTTTACAAATATATTCAAGAAACAATGGGCAATTATCAATATTGATGCATTCAATCAATTTGATGAAGGTACTATTGTAACTCCTGAACTACTTTTAGAAGCAGGAATCATCAAAAAAATTGCTGACGGCGTAAAAGTGTTAGGAGATGGAGAACTTCAAAAGAAAGTAACTGTACAGGCTCACAAATTCAGCCAGTCAGCTGTAGAGAAAATTGAAGCTGCTGGAGGAAAGGTAGAGGTGATCTAACGTGCTATCTACCCTAAAAAATGCTTGGAAAATTCCAGATTTAAGAAAAAGAATGTTATATACCCTAATGATGATGATCATCTTTCGTTTAGGGTCAGTGATTCCAGTTCCAGGAATCAATAGAGCGATATTAAAACAATTGTTCCAACAAGGAGAAAATGGTCTATTTGGACTATTCAATCTTTTTTCAGGAGGAGCATTTGGAAACTTTACTATATTTGCTTTAAGTATTACACCATATATTACATCATCCATTATCATGCAACTTTTGACCATTGCACTACCTAGTTTAGAAGCTATGGCAAAAGAGGGAGAAGAGGGTAGAAAAAAAATTGCCCAATATACTAGATATGGAACAGTTGTATTGGCTTTAATTCAAGCAATTGGTGTAAGCTTTGGTTTATTCCGACAAGCTTTAATATCACAGGCATTTTGGTCAGTGACTGTTGTTGTACTTACTTTAACAGCAGGAACTGCTTTCTTAATGTGGTTAGGTGAGCAAATTACTGAAAAAGGAATTGGAAATGGAATTTCCTTGATTATCTTTGCAGGAATCATTTCAAGAATTCCTGTAGAAATTACTCAGACTTTTCAAAAGATCAATGTAGGAGAAATTTCCTTCATTACTTTACTATTATTTGCAGTAATTGCAATCGTAGTAATAACAGGAGTTGTTGCTATTCAGCAAGGAACAAGAAAAATTCCTGTACAATATGCAAAAAGAGTAGTTGGAAGAAAAATGTATGGTGGACACAGTACACATATTCCACTAAAAGTGAATCAAGCAGGAGTAATCCCTGTAATTTTCGCTGTTTCACTTTTACAATTTCCATTAACATTAACTTATTTCTTCCAAGGTGGTGCTTTTTCTAGCTTTGTGCAAAAATATTTATCACCAGCAGGAAGTCCTGGAATTTGGATTTATTCTCTTTTAGATATTGTACTAATTATATTCTTCACATACTTCTATACAGCAGTTACTTTTAATCCGATAGAAGTTGCTGATAATATGAAAAAATATGGTGGTTTCATTCCAGGAATTCGTCCAGGAAAGCCAACATCAGACTATTTAACAAGAGTGTTAAATAGAATTAGTTTAGCAGGAGCAATATTCCTTGCAATTATTGCAGTAATGCCTACATTAGTTATGCAATTTACAAATCTTCCAATTAGATTTGGAGGAACTTCTTTGCTAATTGTAGTAGGGGTTGCATTAGAAACTATGAAACAAGTAGAAGCACAAATGATGATGAGACACTATCAAGGTTTCTTAAAATAGATAGAAGTATTCATGGGGGATACCCCATGGGCTGCTTCACTATAATTTAGGAGATGATTATAATGAGATTAATCTTATTAGGGCCTCCAGGGGCAGGTAAAGGAACACAAGCTTCATCCATTGTAGAAAAGTTTGCTATACCTCATATATCAACAGGAGATATTTTTAGAAAAAATATCAAAGAAGGAACGGATTTAGGTAAAAAGGCAAAAGAATATATGGATCAAGGGCTTTTGGTTCCAGATGAATTAGTAGTAGCTATTGTAGAAGATAGACTACAAGAACAAGATTGTAAAAATGGTTTCTTACTTGATGGATTTCCAAGAACAGTAAAGCAAGCGGAAGCATTAGATCAAGTCCTTGCAAAGATGAATGTAGCAATTGATAAAACTATCAATGTAGATGTAGATAAAGAAATGTTAGTAGAAAGAGCTGTGGGAAGAAGAATTTGCAAAAGTTGTGGAGCGACATTTCATGTGAAGTTTAATCCTCCTCAAAAAGAAGGAGTATGCGATAAATGTGGTGAAACTCTTCAACAAAGAGCAGATGATACAAAAGAAACTGTTTCAAGAAGAATTGAAGTATATTTAAATGAAACACAGCCTCTTATCGATTACTATAATAAAAAGCAAATTCTTGTTACCATTGATGGACAACAAGAAATCAGCAAGGTATTTAAAGATATCTTAACTGCTTTAGGAGCGTAATAAAATGATTATTATAAAGTCAAGTGAAGAAATTGAATATATGAAAGAAGCAGGAAAAATTGTAGCTTATACACATGAAGTTGTAAAAGAGGCTATACGTCCTGGGATTACAACGAAAGAATTAGATGAGATTGCAGAAAAAGAAATAAAAAAACATAAAGCGATCCCTACGTTTAAAGGCTATAATGGATTTCCCGCAAGTATTTGTGCTTCTATTAATGAAGAAGTTGTTCACGGAATACCCGGATTAAAAACCTTAAAGGATGGCGATATTATAAGTATAGACATTGGAGCTCTCTATAAAGGTTATAATGGTGATTCAGCAAAAACTCATCCTGTAGGAAAAGTAAGTGATGAAGCTTTAAGGCTCATTGAAGTTACAAAACAAAGCTTTTATGAAGGATTGAAATTTTGCAGAGAAGGCTATAGGTTATCTGATATTTCTCATGCAGTTCAATTATATGTAGAAAACAATGGATTTTCTGTAGTGAGAGACTATGTAGGACATGGAATTGGACAACAAATGCATGAAGATCCGCAGATTCCAAATTTTGGACCTCCAGGAAAGGGACCTAGACTTCAAGAAGGAATGACTATAGCTATAGAGCCAATGGTGAATATGGGAACTCATAAAGTGAAGGTTTTACAAGATAATTGGACAGTTATTACTTTAGATCAAAAACCTTCAGCTCATTATGAGCATAGTATAGCCATTACAAAAGATGATCCAATCATCCTAACTACCCTTTCATAAGGGCAAAGAGGTGAAAAAGTGAATAATATTCATGAAGTTTCAATAGGTCAGATTGTAAAATCTAAAGCCGGAAGAGATCAAGACAGATTATTTATTGTGATAGACATTATAGATGATCAATATGTTTTAGTTTCTGATGGAGACCTTAGAAAAATTGATAAGGCAAAGAAAAAAAAGGTGAAGCATTTAGCAAAATATAATATAATTAGTGAAGAAGTGAAAAACAGAGTTAAAAAAGGTGAAAAAATCACCAATCTGTTTTTAAGGCGTGAATTGGAAAAACTGGGTCTTCGCTAACCTAGGAATGGGAGGTTTAATTTCCTAATGGCAAAGAATGATGTTATAGAGGTTCAAGGTAAAGTCGTTGAAGCTCTGCCGAATGCCATGTTTAAAGTAGAACTAGAAAACGGACATGAGATACTAGCACACATTTCTGGTAAGCTTCGTATGAACTTTATCAGGATACTGCCTGGTGATATGGTAACAGTAGAACTATCCCCTTATGATTTGACAAGGGGGAGAATTACTTGGCGAGGCAAGTGATTAAGGAGGGATAACAGTGAAAGTTAGAGCATCCGTAAAACCTATATGTGAAAAATGCAAAATTATCAAAAGAAAAGGTAAAGTAATGGTAATTTGTGAAAATCCTAAACATAAACAAAAACAAGGTTAATGGATAGGCTAGTATATAAAAAATTATTAGACAGCAATATTAGTTTATAGGTGTGCGGCTGTGTTTCAAAAGTTTGGAACAACTTATAACTAATATTCATATATAAATGTAATTTTATAGGAGCATAGATTTGGGAGGTGTAAAACAAAATGGCAAGAATCGCTGGTATTGACTTACCAAGAGATAAAAGAGTTGAAATAGGACTAACATATATCTTTGGTATAGGCAGAAAAACATCTAATAAAATATTAGCAGAAGCAGGAGTGAATCCTGATACAAGAGTGAGAGATCTTACTGAAGATGAAGTAGGTAAATTAAGACAAATTATAGACACATATCAGGTTGAAGGAGATCTTCGCCGTGAAATTTCCCTAAATATAAAAAGATTAAAAGAAATTGGTTGTTATAGAGGAATTCGTCATAGAAAAGGTCTTCCAGTAAGAGGTCAAAAAACTAAAACAAATGCTAGAACTAGAAAAGGACCTAAAAAAACTGTTGGACGTAAGAAGAAATAGGTAAAGGAGGGCGAATGACATGGTAGCCAAAAAGGCAGATAAAAGAGGTCGTAGAAAAAGACGCGAACGCAAAAATATAGAACGCGGTCAAGCACATATTCAATCAACATTTAATAATACAATTGTAACACTTACAGATTTACAAGGAAATGCTTTATCATGGGCTAGTGCAGGTGGACTAGGCTTTAAAGGATCAAGAAAATCTACTCCTTTTGCAGCTCAAATGGCAGCAGAAGAAGCAGCAAAATCTGCTATGGAACATGGACTAAAAACAGTAGAAGTTTTTGTTAAAGGACCAGGAGCAGGAAGAGAAGCAGCAATTAGAGCACTTCAAACAGCAGGACTTGAAATTAACTCTATCAAAGACGTTACTCCAATTCCACACAATGGATGTAGACCACCAAAACGTAGAAGAGTTTAATAAGATTAGGAGGTGTAAAAATAATGGCAAGATATACAGGACCATCTTGCAGACTTTGTCGTAGAGAAGGACAAAAGCTGTATTTAAAAGGTGAAAGATGTTATTCAGATAAATGTGCAGTAAGCAAAAGAGGATATGCACCAGGACAACATGGGCAAGGAAGAAAAAAATTATCTAACTATGGCTTACAATTAAGAGAAAAACAAAAAGCAAAAAGATATTATGGATTGTTAGAAACTCAATTTAGAAAATATTTTGATAGAGCTGAAACGCTTGCAGGAATTACAGGGGAGAACTTATTAAGACTTCTTGAAACAAGATTAGACAATGTAGTATACAGAATGGGATTCGGAACATCTAGAAAAGAAGCTAGACAATTAGTAAGACATGGACATTTTACAGTAAATGGTAAAAAAGTAGATATTCCATCTTACGAAGTTTCTGTAGGAGATGTAATCAAAGTAAAAGAAAAAAGTGTAAGTTCACCTAAATTTAAAGAAATGGCAGAAGCAGCTACAACTGTGCCAAAATGGATAGAAACAAATTCTGAAAATTTAGAAGGAAAAGTTGTTTCTCTTCCAGTAAGAGAAGATGTTGATCTTCCAATCTTAGAGCATTTAATTGTCGAGTTGTATTCAAGATAATAATGTTTAGAATCAGTTACCCTCATCAAGTATAAATAGAAAAGTTATAAGGAGGGTTAAAGAGGTATGATTGAAATAGAAAAGCCTAAAATAGAATGCGTAGAACTAAACCCAGACAATACTTATGGAAAATTTGTAGTAGAGCCTCTAGAAAGAGGCTATGGAATTACGCTGGGAAATAGTTTACGAAGAATATTGCTTTCATCTTTACCAGGTGTTGCAGTTACATCTGTAAAGATAGATGGTGTACTTCATGAATTTTCAACAGTTCCTGGAGTAAAAGAAGATATAACAGAAATTATATTAAACCTAAAGGAATTATCTGCAATGCTTTATTCTGATGAACCAAAAATAGTTAGAATTGAAGCACAAGGACCTGGCAAAGTAACTGCTGGAGACATTATTGCAGATGCTGATGTGGAAATATTAAATTCTGATCTTCATATTGCCACTTTGGAAGATGATGCAAAGCTTGTGATGGAAATAACCCTTTCTAAGGGTAGAGGGTATGTTCCTGCAGAAAACAATAAAACACCTGGAATGCCTATTGGTGTATTACCAGTTGACTCCATATACACACCAGTTAAAAAAGTTAGCTATCATGTAGAAAATACAAGAGTGGGTCAAGTAACAGACTATGATAAACTTACATTAGAAGTATGGACGGATGGTAGTATTAAACCAGATGAAGGAGTCTCTCTAGGAGCTAAAATTATGAATGATCATTTAAGATTATTCATTGATTTGACAGATCATGTAGATAATGTAGAGATCATGGTAGAAAAAGAAGAAGATAAAAAAGAAAAAGTTATGGAAATGACTATTGAAGAACTTGAACTTTCTGTAAGATCTTATAACTGTTTAAAAAGAGCAGGGATCAATACAGTAGAAGAGCTAACGGATAAATCAGAAGAAGACATGATGAAAGTAAGAAATTTAGGTAAAAAATCCCTTGAAGAGGTACAGCAGAAACTAGAAGAACTTGGTTTAGGCTTAAAACCTAGTGAGGAATAGTATAGTAGGTCAAAGGAGGGAAACACATGGCAGGACATCGTAAATTGGGCCGTCCAACTGCACATAGAAATTTGATGTTAAGAAATCTTGTTACAAGCCTGCTAAGAGAAGGGCGTATCAATACTACTGAAACAAGAGCCAAAGAAATACGTAGACTTGCAGAAAAAATGATTACTCTTGGAAAAAGAGGAGATTTACATGCAAAACGTCAAGCTTTAGCTTATATATTTGATGAAACAGTAGTAAAAAAAGTATTTGATGAATTAGCACCAAAATATGCAGAAAGAAATGGCGGATATACAAGAATTTTAAAGGTAGGACCTCGTAGAGGAGATGCCGCTGAAATGGTTATTATAGAATTAGTGTAGGGATTAAGTATATACTTAATCCTTTTTTTTGAGCATTTTATCATAAAGATATTGACTTATTCTATTGAATGGTTTATTATAAATAGTAACTAAAAAATGAAATTCAACGATCAGGAGTAGTAATCAGAAAATCTAACTTATAGCGAGTCGGAGATAGTGAAAGTCCGATAGGATGATATCTGATGAATGGACCTGTAAGAAGCTAGGTGAAGTAAGAGTAGCCCATGCCGGGAGTTTCCCGTTATAGGAACAGGATATCGAGTAAACTCCGTATCTGTAAAGAGAGACATAATTGTCTAATTTGGGTGGTACCGCGGAATATAAACCTTTCGTCCCTATATGGGGATTGGAAGGTTTTTTTGTTATTTAGAAAATTATATAAATGAATAAATTGTGTATAATTTTAGAAAGAAAGATTTTCATCAAATTTTAAGCAACGGAAATTCTGAATGAAATGTAAGAATTTCGTTGGCGCCATGAGCAATTCCGATAGGAATATGAGAATTTTTTTATTTGTAAAAAAGGAGGTGATTGATATGTTGTGAACAGAAGAAGACTGGAAAATAGATCAAACAAATAAAATAAAAAACAAAAAAGGAGATGTTTTAAATGGGATTAAGAAAAAATATGATCACAGCATTATTAATTGCCTTAGGATTTATATTACGTCAGGTTGTACCAGGTTCTATTGGAGGAATGTCTTTTGATATTGTATTATCTATGATGTTTATTTGCCTAATCATAGATGAAAGTTTTAAAGGAGCATTGCTTACGGCTTTTTTAGGAGGAGTGATTACTGCTATGACTACTACTTTTCCAGGAGGGCAGATTCCTAATTTAATAGATAAAATAGTTACTTGCATTGTTTTATTTTTAGTGATAAAGATTATGGGACATTTGAAAAATAATATAATAGGAGTGGGAATATTAGCTTTTATAGGAACAATAGTAAGTGGAGGAGTATTTCTTTTATCAGCAAGCTATTTAGTAGGTCTTCCTGCCCCTCTTAAAGCTTTGTTTATAGGAGTAGTACTTCCGGCTACGATTATGAATATAGGGATTACTGTTGTAGTATATAAAGCAGTAAAAGTGTCATTGAAAGCTTTAGGACTTCATTATATACATGAATAAACTTAAAGGGATTTGTCAATCCCTGAGTTTGTTACAATATACTTTGTTAACAGTCTGAGGGTTTTGTTGATTTTTCTAAATACAAGTTTATGTAAATTTAAAAAATTGGATTTTTGGTAAACTATATGAAATAAAAAAAGAACAATCTATTGGTATTCTTATTTATACGAGGTATAATATATAGGTATACTATAGGTGAAGGACGGATACTATGAAGAACATTATTGAAATAAAAGACCTTATATATGAATATAGAAAAGATGAACATGAAAAGGTACAGGCACTTAAGGGTGTTACATTAAATGTAGAGCCAGGAGAATTTTTAGTAGTCATAGGTCACAATGGCTCAGGAAAATCTACTATGGCAAAGCATATTAATGCACTGCTCCTTCCTAGTGGAGGAAAAGTTTGTGTAAAAGGCTTAGATACCTTAGATGAGTCAAAATTATGGAATATAAGACAAAGTGCAGGAATGGTTTTTCAAAATCCAGATAATCAAATAGTAGCTACTGTAGTAGAAGAAGATGTTGCCTTTGGTCTTGAAAATTTAGGAATTCCTCCAAGTGAGATAAGAGATAGAGTAGATCGGGCTCTAAAGGCTGTAGGGATGTATGGATTTAGGAAAAAGGGTCCTCATCTATTGTCAGGAGGACAAAAGCAAAGAGTAGCTATTGCAGGTGTCATTGCTATGAAACCAGAATGTATTATATTAGATGAACCTACAGCTATGCTTGACCCATCTGGAAGAAAAGAAGTAATGGATACGATTCACAGACTCAATAAAGAAGAGGGAATTACTATTGTTCATATTACTCATTATATGGATGAGGCAGTATGTGCTGATCGAGTAATTGTTATGGAAGATGGAAATATGGTATTAGAGGGAAGTCCTAAGAAAGTTTTCTCCCAAGTAAATACTTTAAAACAATTGGGCTTAGATGTGCCTCAAGTTACAGAGCTTGCTTATCAATTAAAAAAAGAAGGAATTTCAATTCCTACGGATATACTAACAATAGATGAGATGGTGGAATATTTATGTCAATTTTAATAGAAAATTTAACTCATATATATAATCCAAATACTCCTTTTGAAACCACAGCTTTAAATAATGTAAATGTGGAGATAGAAAAGGGTGAGTTTATAGGTTTGATAGGACATACAGGATCAGGAAAATCAACACTGATTCAACATCTAAATGGACTTTTAAAGCCTTCATCAGGGAAAATTATCATTAATGACTTTGATATTACAAAAAAAGGAGTATCTCTAAAAGAAATAAGGCAAAGAGTAGGTCTTGTTTTTCAGTATCCAGAGCATCAACTCTTTGAAGAGACTGTATATAAAGATGTAGCCTTTGGCCCTATGAATTTGGGACTTACAGAAAAAGAAATAGATAAAAGAGTGAAAGAATCTATAGAACTTGTAGGACTTTCCTTTGAAGATGTAAAGGATAGATCTCCTTTTGAATTAAGTGGAGGTCAAAAGAGAAGAGTAGCTATTGCAGGTGTAGTGGCTATGAAGCCTGAGGTATTAATATTAGATGAACCGACTGCAGGCCTTGATCCTAAGTCAAGAGATGAAGTATTAAATCAAATTAAAATTCTTCATGAAAAATATAAAATAACCATTATTTTGGTCTCTCATAGTATGGAGGATATTGCAAGATTAGTAGATAAAATCTTTGTTATGCATCAAGGAAATTTAGTTCTTACAGGAGAGCCTAAAGAAGTCTTTAGTAAGGCTGAGTATTTAGAAAGCTTAGGATTAGGAGTTCCACAGATTACAAATTTAATGAAGAAATTAAAAAAAATAGGTAAAGATATCACAGAAGATATTTTTACAGTTGAAGATGCAAAACATGAGATATTAAAGTTGATAAGGGGAAAATAATATGTTAAAGGACATTACTATAGGACAATATTATCCAGTAGATTCTATCATTCATAGATTAGATCCAAGGATAAAAATTCTTTCTACATTTGCTTATATTTTAGCTTTATTTATTGTAAAGGATTTTACAGCTTATTTATATCCAGTAATTTTCTTAGGAGGAGTAGTGATTCTTTCGAAGGTACCACCTTCTTATATGTTAAGGGGACTCAAACCATTATTTTTAATTATTATTCTTACTTTTAGCATTAATATATTTATGACCAAAGGAGAAGTTATATATGAGTTAGGGCCATTAGATATTACAAAAGAAGGATTACATCAAGCAATTTTTATGGCTTTAAGGCTTATATTATTAATTATAGGAACATCTCTTTTAACACTCACTACCTCTCCTATACAACTGACAGATGGAATAGAGAAACTTTTGAATCCATTTAAAAAAATAGGGGTTCCAGCTCATGAGTTATCTATGATGATGACTATTGCCTTAAGATTTATTCCTACTTTATTAGAAGAAACAGATAAGATCATGAAGGCACAAATGGCAAGAGGAGCTGACTTTGAAAGTGGAAATATATTAAATAGAGCGAAAAGTTTAGTACCTTTATTGGTCCCTTTATTTATTAGTGCTTTTAGAAGAGCAGATGAACTTGCTATGGCTATGGAAGCAAGATGCTATAGAGGAGGAGAAAATAGAACAAGAATGAAAGAATTGTCTTTTCATACGAGAGATTTTATTGCTTCATTTGTTACAATGAGTATGATTGTATTAATCATAGTAGATCGATTCATATAGAAGGTGTGTAAATGAAGAATGTAAAGATGATTATAGAATATGATGGAACAAATTTTTATGGATGGCAAAAACAAAAAAATGCAAGAACGGTACAAGAAGAAATAGAAAAAGCACTAGAGAGAATATTAAAAAAAAATGTAAAAATTAATGGATCTGGAAGAACAGATGCAGGGGTCCATGCACTAGGACAAGTGGCAAACTTTTGTGAAGATTTTACGATTCCTGTTGAAAAGATTCCTATTGCTTTAAATTCTATTTTACCAGAGGATATTTCTATTACAGCTGCAAAAGAAGAAAATAAAAATTTTCATGCAAGATACGATGCTATAGGAAAAAAATATATATATAAAATATATAATGGTTCTGTAAGAAAGCCTATCTTTCGAAATTATTCTTATTTTGTTCCTCATTCATTAAATATAGAAGCTATGGAAAGGGCTTGTGAGTTTTTTATAGGAGAGTATGATTTTAAAGGATTTATGTCATCTGGAAGTAGCGTGATAGATACCAAAAGAATCATATATGAAATGAAATTATATAAAAAAGATGAAATGATCATACTAGAAACAAAGGGAAATGGGTTTTTATATAATATGGTGCGTATTATAGCAGGAACTCTTATAGATGTAGGAAAAGAAAAAATAAATTATTTAGATATTTCAGATATTATAAAATCAGGGAATAGAAAAAAGGCAGGACATACAGCACCACCACAAGGATTGTATTTGTCAGAAGTTTATTACAATCTTTAAATTTACCTTGACACACACGGGTCTATGTATTAAAATATATTGGTGATATGTATATAACAAAATCCACTAGCCCCGGGTTTTTTATATATAGATGCGTGTGAATTTTGAAAAGTAGTGTTAGGAGGGAAATATATGAAATCATTTGTTGCAAAGCCACAAGAGGTTGAAAGAAAGTGGTACGTAGTAGATGCTGAGGCAAAAACATTAGGTCGTTTAGCTTCACAAGTGGCATCGATTTTAAGAGGAAAAAATAAACCAACATATACACCACATGTAGATACTGGAGATTTCGTTATTGTAATCAATGCAGACAAAATTGCTGTAACAGGTAAAAAAATGAATCAAAAAATGTATAGACATCATACAGGTTATGTAGGAAACTTAAAAGAAGTTGCTTTTAAGGATATGCTTGCTAAAAAGCCTGAAAGAATTATTGAATTAGCTGTAAAAGGAATGCTTCCAAAAAATAGTTTAGGAAGACAAATGTTCAAAAAATTAAAAGTATATAGTGGTTCTGAGCATAATCATGAAGCTCAAAGACCAGAAACTCTAGATATATAGTCTTAGGAGAGGAGGAAATATAATGGCAAGTGTACAATACTATGGAACAGGAAGAAGAAAAACTTCTATTGCAAGAGTAAGATTAGTTCCTGGAGAAGGAAAAGTTACAATCAATGGAAGAGATATAGATAATTACTTGGATTATGAAACATTAAAAAGAGAAGTAAGAATGCCTCTTGTATTAACTGAGACGGAAGGAAAATTTGATGTGATAGCAAAAGTTCATGGTGGTGGATTCACAGGACAAGCTGGAGCATTAAGACATGGTATTTCAAGAGCATTATTAAAAGCTGAAGGAGAATTAAGACCTATTCTTAAAAAAGCTGGTTTCTTAACAAGAGATTCTAGAATGAAAGAAAGAAAGAAATATGGATTAAAGAAAGCAAGACGTGCACCACAATTCTCCAAAAGATAGTATTTTCTGTGATTATTTCATGGATCAAGATAGACCAAAAACACTACTTGGATATCCAAGTAGTGTTTTTTTGTAATACATGTGAATTTTCGTACACAAAAGGATATAATGATATATGATAAAGCTTAGTGGGGGGTGGTTGTATGCGACACTGGTTTTCAAAGAAAGAATGGAAACGTTCTGTACATACTCTAATCATTATTATATTGTCTATTGTATTTTATAAATTTATGGACAATATGAATGGATTGTATTCTTCTATTTATGAAAAGCTAGTAATTTTCATAGATGCTTGCAAACCATTTTTATTAGCAGTAGTGATTGCTTATATTTTTAATCCTATTGTAAAATGGGTTGAAAGAAAAGTAGTGGGGCAGGTATTATCAAAGGAGCGTCAAAAATACAATCGAATGATTAGTACCGTATGTGTATTTATCCTATTTATATTGATGATTGTACTTATATTGGTACATGGTATTCCAAGAATATCTATGAGTATAAAAGATCTTTTAAGTAGTTTACCTAATTTTGTTTATGATCATCAAAATAAAATTATTGATTGGGTACATAATCTTTATAAAAATGATGTGTACAATATAGCTCCAACCATTGAAAAAAATATTAATCATTTATTTTTAAATATTAGTAAAATTTTTCAAGGGATATTAAATAATATTTTAGATAGTGTCATTGAACTTACTTCAAAAACTTTAAATATATTTGTTACTTTGATTGCATCTTTTTATATTTTGATTGATAAAGATTCCTTGATCAAAGGATTAGAAAAAATTCTTAGAGCATTATTTAAGGAAGATCATATAGAAAGTCTTAAAAATTTTTCTAAAGAAGCAGATACTATATTTGTAAAATTTGTAATAGGAAAGTCTATAGACTCATTTATTATAGGTGTAATGGCATTTGTAGGATTATCTTTGATGAAAAGTCCCTATATATTATTGATTAGTTTAATTGTAGGGATTACAAATATGATTCCTTATTTTGGGCCTTTGATTGGAGAAATCGTAGGATTTATATTTGTCTCTTTTTATAGTCCTATAAAAGCTTTATGGGTACTATTATTTCTTGCGATTTTACAACAATTTGATAGTTTCTACTTGGGACCTAAAATACTTGGAGATAAAATGGGTATTAGTCCATTGTGGATTATTTTTTCTATTGCATTAGGTGGAAGTCTATTTGGAATCATTGGTATGTTTTTAGGAGTACCAGCTATATCAGTGATTATTGTAGTAGTAAGAAGGTTTGTAGATAAAAGGTTGGAGATGAAAAATCAAATAAAATTACAAAAATAAGCAAACATATATGTTTGCTTATTTTTTATAACGCATATATGTATTTTAAAAAAATTTTTACTTATAGATTTTTCAAAGGAAGAATTTTTTACGCATATAATCTACAATAAATTGATCTAATTTTTGGCTACATTGAATGATTTCATAGGTTTGGAGATCATAATCATTTTTACTCAATAAAACACATAATTCAGCATAAATAGCTTCTATTTTTTTCTTTTGTTCAATAGATGACATGGTTCATCCCCCTTTTTAAAAACTGACAAAAAACTCAAAAAGTCTCTTGTATTTTCAAGAGATTTTGTAAAAAATAGTAATTTAGTGACAAAAATGTAATTTAATGTAAAAGCTTTGCTTTTATTATATAAGAATCAAGATCAAAAAACAATACCATAAAAGGTTTTTTTATGATAAAAAAAAGTATAAAATATATAATAGAAAAGTAAAAGAAAGGAGCAATTCCATGAAGCAATATACAACTTTTAAACAGATTAGCTTACCTAAATTAAATAATTTACAACCAGGATTAGAATCCACTTGTTTAAAGCTTATGGAGGAAGCAGGAGAACTGGCACAAGCAATAGGAAAATTTAGAGGTTTAAATGGAGAAAAGATCAACATAGAAGAAGAAGAAGTCATTGAAATGATTTCGAAAGAACTTTTAGATGTAGCTCAAGTAGCCATATCCATGATGTTTGTTCTTGAAGAAGAATATCATATCAACATTAAAGAAAAAGTAGATGGACATATTCAAAAGTTAGTAGAAAAAGGATATATTAAATTAGAAAAATAAGAACAGAGTAAGCACTTTGTTTTAGCTTATAAACAAAGTCATAAAAAGTGTCACTAAATTTTCAAATTTGGAAAATATATAGAAACGCTCGAAAATAGCATTACAAACTCGCTATGCTCAAACAGTGTAATGCTACGCATTTTCTCACTTATTCTATATTTTCACAAATTCTCAATAATTGTTCCGCTTTTTATGACTTTGCTAAAATATAGTTTGTTTTCAGTCTGAAACAGAGTAAGCACTCTGTTTTTATTTTTTCATATATGATCATGACTATGAATAAAATAGATTATAAAAAATGTATAAAGGAGGAAGAAAGTTTGATTGTAGTCATGAAAAAAAAATGGATTCTTCGTTTTTTTGTATTATGTCTTGGATTATATATATTTAGTTTGTCTACACAAATTTTAGAAGTTTCGAATAGGATTATGCTCAACAAAGTGATTATCATTGATGCAGGTCATGGAGGGGTAGATGGAGGGGCTGTATCTAAATCAGGTGTATGTGAAAGTCATATAAATCTTTCTATTGCATTAAAGGTAAGAAAGTTATTAGAGCAAGATGGAGCAATAGTCCTTTTAACAAGGAATCAAGATGTAGGCCTTTATACTGAAGATGGAAGTATTAGAAAGAAAAAAAATGAAGATTTAAGAAATAGAAAAAAAATGAGGGATGAAAGTGATGCAGATTTATTTGTGAGTATACATATGAATAGCTTTGGAGATTCTAAATATTATGGAGCACAAACCTTTTATCCTAAAGATTCAAAAGAAAGTAAAAAAGTATCAGAATATATACAAGAAGAACTAATTAAAGTATTAGATAAAGGGAATACTAGAAAAGCTAAGGAAAAAAGTGATGTGTATCTTTTAAAAGAATCTAACATTCCCATGGTATTAATAGAATGTGGTTTTTTATCGAATCAACAAGAAGAAAAGCTTTTACAAGATTCTAAATATCAAGAGAAAGTTGCATGGAGTATTTATACGGGAATCATGAAATATTTTCAGCAAGATAAAATATAAAATCATTATAATGAGTGATTCAATAAGATGAATAGATTGTGGATAAAATGTGGATAAAAAAAATAAAAAATTTAAAACAAAGTAAAGTCAACAGTTACATGCATGTTATGTTATCCACAGAATTATCCAGAGTCAAAAATGTATTTTAGAATAAATATGTGGAAAAAGAGGATAAAAAAATAATATCTATGAAAAATCAATGTTTGTAGAGGGCATCATTTATTCACAAATATTATCCACATTTTTTAAAAAATGTGGATAATATTTTGATAAAAGTAAAAATATAAATATATATTTTATACCTAGTAAATTTACAGAAAATTATAAAAAATGATTCTAATTCGAAGAGATTGTTATTTTTCTAACAAGAAAATAGAACAAAAAATTTGTCTGAAAATTTATATTTATCTAACAAATACAGCGAATATCAGGGTTCTAATTTTTAAAACCATAAAAGGAAAATGTTTTCACCAAAAAAGATATGCAATTTTTAATTCTTTTTCAAAGAAAAAAATGAATAAGAAAAAGGATAATGTTCCATTCTTGTATAAGAGTATACCTAATTAAAACCTTTGCATATAATGAATTATGCAAGGAGGGGATATGTTGAAAAAAAGGGTATTATGGATACTTATGTGTATTTTTTGTATAGGGATATTGATAGGTGTAAATAGAATCATATGAAAAGATAGTATGTATATACATACTATCTTTTTTTATACTTATTAGAGAAGTGATAAGAATTTTAAAATTTAGAATCCATTTATTAATAAGATTCTATATAAACAACATTTATGTAATAATATGGTAAAAATAAGTTTTTAACTTTTTAATTTTGAGAAAAACGTTATAAATCTTGATAAAATTTTAACATGATAGTATACTAAAAGTAGAATATAAAAGGGTGAAAGAAGGGAGCGGAAGAGATGATAACCATTCATGTATGTATTGGAAGTGCCTGTCATTTAAAAGGTGCATACAATGTTATTCATGGCCTGCAAAAAATTGTAGAACAATATCATCTTCATGAACAAGTAACAATTAAAGCTGATTTTTGCCTTGGGGAGTGTACAAAAGCAGTATCTGTTAAAGTTAATGATGGCCCCATTATTTCAGTAAATGAAAAAAATATTGAGGAATTCTTTGAAGAAGCTGTTTTGAGGAGGTTATGATCTTGAGCATCTTAAACTTTTCAAAAGCAAATTGCAAAAATTGTTATAAATGTCTTAGAGCATGTCCAGTAAAAGCTATTCGAATTCAGAACGAACAAGCAGAGATTGTAGAAGATTTATGTATTGGATGTGGACAGTGTTTAATGATTTGTCCACAAAATGCTAGACAAATAAAAAGTGATCTACAACAAGTGCAAGATGCCATAAAATCACAAAAAACAGTCATAGCAAGTGTAGCACCTTCGTTTCCAGGAGCGTTTGATATGGAGAGTGAAGAGCAACTTGTAACGGCTTTAAAAAAATTAGGATTTTCTTATGTAGAAGAAGCTGCTGTAGGAGCAGATGTAGTAGCAGATTTATATAAAGAATATATAAAAAAAGAGAAAAAAAATAATTATATTACTTCTGCTTGTCCCAGTGTCAATGATTTAATTGAGAAATATTTTCCAGCTTTAATTGAATATTTGATACCTATTGTATCTCCTATGATTGCTCATGGGAAAATGATTAAAAAAGAGTATGGGATGGATGGTCATGTAGTTTTTATTGGACCATGTCCATCAAAAAAAATAGAATCTATTCACTTTCAACACGATGGAGTAGTAGATAGTGTTTTGACTTTTGAAGAACTTTATCAATGGCTAGAAGAAGAAAATATTCATCTCAAGAATTTAGAGAATACTCCTTTTGACAAAGAAGCTTTACAAAGTGGAAAAAGCTTCCCTATAGCAGGGAGTGTTTTAAAAAGTTTTTTGAAAGACGAAAAGGATTATGAAATGATTTATGTAGATGGAATTGATCAATGTATGAAAGTATTTGAGTCTTTACAAAACGGAACAATTAACAATGCCTGTATCGAGGCAAATATCTGCTTAGGAAGTTGTATAGGGGGGGCAGGTATGCCTAAAGGAGAAAGAGATTTTTATAAAGATCAAAGAAAAATTAAAGATTATATTAAAGAAAAAAAATATACAAAAACTTACTCTCAACCAGAAATAAAAGAATTAAATTTTTTTAAAAAGTTTTTAAATAAAGAAGTAATCAAACCAAAGGCTAATGAAGAACAGATCAAAGAAATACTCAAAAAAATTGGAAAATATCATATAGAAGATGAACTCAATTGTGGAGGTTGTGGTTATAATACTTGCAGAGAAAAAGCACAAGCTGTATTTGAAGGTATGGCACAAATTAATATGTGTATGCCTTTTATGAGAAATAAAGCAGAAAGATTGACCAATGTAATTTTTGAACATACGCCAAATATTATTATTTTAGTAGATGAACAATTAAATGTGAAAGAATTTAATCCTACGGCAGAGAAAGTTTTTAAAATCAAAGCAGAGGAAATAAAAAATAAACAGGTTTCTATTATTTTAGATGAAAAGTTATTTTTACAAGTGAAAAATACAAAAGAAAATATAACAGGATATAAGATGGCTTATTCTCAATATGAGGTAGTATTATTACAAAGTATTTTATATTTGGAAAAACAAAATGTTTTACTTGCAATTATGACCAATACTACATCAGAGGAAAAACATCGAAAAGAACTTGTTCGAGTAAAAGAAAGAACTATAGATGCTGCACAAGAGGTTATAGAAAAACAAATGAGAGTGGCACAAGAGATTGCAAGCTTATTAGGGGAGACTACAGCAGAAACCAAGATCATTCTTACAAAATTAAAGCAAATTGCTTTAGAGGAAAATGGTGATATAGAATGACTTATGTTATGGATGTATCTTCTGAAAGTTTAAATAAATATGGAGAAGAACTATGTGGGGATAAGGTAGAAATTAATCATACAAAGGATGGAACAATTATTGTTTTGGCAGATGGATTAGGAAGTGGAGTAAAGGCAAATATTTTAGCAACTTTAACTACAAAGATTGCAGCTACTATGCTCACAGAGGGAGTAAGCTTAGATGAAACAGTAGATACCATTATGAATACTCTTCCTGTATGTAGTGTGAGAAAAATTGCTTATTCTACTTTTACGATTATAAAGGTAAGTCATGAGGGAAATGTATATGCAGTGGAGTATGATAACCCGCCATTTATTTTAATTCGAAATAATAGATATTGGGAAATAAAAAAAAGAGAGAGTAATATTAATGGAAGAATTATAAAAGAGAGCAATTTTTCATTAAAGCCAGGAGACACCTTAACTATCGTAAGTGATGGAGTGATTCATGCAGGGGTAGGAGCTATTCTTAATTTAGGATGGCAATGGGATAATGTGAAAGATTATTTAGAAAAAACATCATCAAAGGAAAAATGCTCTAAGAATATAAGTAAAAACTTAATAGAAGTTTGTCAAAATTTATATGAGAATAAACCTGGAGATGATACAACCGTTGTAACCATAAAAATGAGAAAAGGAGAAGAAATAGATCTCTTTACAGGACCGCCAAAGGATAAATCTAATGATCCTATGGTTATTAAAAGTTTTATGGAAGGGGAAGGCAAAAAAGTAGTCTGCGGAGGAACGGCAGCTAATATTGTGGCAAGAGAATTAAAAGAAGAATTAGTAGTCAATATGGATTTTTATGATCCTGATATACCTCCTACAGCGACTATAAATGGAATAGAACTTGTTACAGAGGGTGTACTTACATTGTGTAAAGTAGTGGAGAAAATAAAAAAATATATGAATACGTTAGATATCAATACAGTTTATAAGCCAAGGGACAAAGATGGGGCTTCAAAACTTGTAAAAATGCTTATAGAAGATTGTACGCATCTTCACTTATGGGTTGGAAAAGCTATCAATCCAGCACATCAAAATACTGATTTTCCTATAGACTTGACCATCAAATTAAAAGTAGTAGATGAATTGGTAGAATTGATGAAAAAATTAGGGAAACATGTAAAAATAACATATGTATAAGGAGAGCTGTGATGAGAAAATTTGAAAATAATGTTCAGATGATTAAATATAAAGTTTTAAAAGAAGTATCTAGATTTGCCATGGAAGGAAAATTACATGAAAACCTAGGCAATATTCCAGATATTGTTTTAGCAGATCCAAATACAAGAAATAGATGTTGCATCTATAAGGAAAGAGCTATTGTCACAGAGAGGGTCAATCTTGCTATTGGAGGAGATAAAAATAATTCTAATATTATAGAAGTTTTAGAAAGTGCTTGTGATGAATGTCCTATAGATCGATTTACAATTACTGAGGCGTGCAGAGGATGTCTTGCACATAGATGTTCAGAGGTGTGTCCTGTAGGAGCTATTTTTCATGTGGGACAAAGGGCATACATCAATCAAGAAAAATGTATTGAGTGTGGAAGATGTAGAGATGCTTGTCAGTATAATGCAATTTCAGATGTAATGCGTCCTTGTAGAGGGGCATGTCCTACAAAGGCTTTATCTATTGATGAAAATAGAAAAGTAGTGATAGACAATGATAAATGTATACAATGTGGTATATGTATCATACAATGTCCTTTTGGAGCTTTAATGGATAAATCTTTTGTAATAGATGTGATTGAACTTTTAAAAAATGAAAAAGAAGAGACTCATGTATATGCTGTGATTGCACCGGCTATTGCCAGTCAATTTACAGAAGTAAAAATAGAGAAGATGATATCAGCCATTAAAAAATTAGGATTTCATGATGTAGTAGAAGCTGCTTTAGGAGCAGATATGGTAGCTTTACATGAGGCACATGAATTTAAAGATACAATAAAAGAAAAAGAATTTATGACAACTTCTTGCTGTCCTTCTTTTGTAGAGTATATCAAAAAAGAGTATCCTACTCTTTTAGATCATGTGTCTAGTACTGTATCTCCAATGATTGCTATATCAAGGCTTATCAAAAAAACTGATCCTATGGCGAAGGTAGTATTTATAGGTCCATGTACTGCAAAAAAGGCTGAAATTCAAAAGGAAGATATAAAGGGCAGTACAGATTATGTACTGACTTTTGAGGAACTTTGTGCTATGATTGACGCAGCAGAAATAAATGTAGAGGAATGTGAAGAAGATGTACTCAACAATGCTTCTTTCTTTGGAAGAATTTTTGCTAGATCAGGAGGAGTAACACAAGCTGTGAGCCATATTATAGAGGAAGAAGGAATGAATGTAGAGTTAAATCCTGTATGTTGTGATGGAATTAAGGAATGTGATAAAGCTTTAAAATTAGCAAAGTTAGGAAGAGTCCAAGGAAATTTTATAGAAGGAATGACATGTATTGGAGGATGTATCGGAGGAGCTGCATCACTTCATCATGGATCAAAGGATAAAAAAGAAGTAGACAAATATGGAGAAAAAGCATTAGAAAAGAAAATAAAGGATGCATTAAGAGTATTTGAAATGAATGATATTGATCTTCATACAACACATAAATAAACCACCTATTTCTTATAGGTGGTTTATTTATGTATTAGAATAGAAAAAATCAATTTAGCAAATAATACTGTAAACTATATAAGGATGTAGAGGGTGTTTATATGTTTAGGATCCTAAAAAATAAACTTTTCGGACAAGATCACACAAATAGAAATAATTTATATCAACCTACTTATCTTACAAAATCTCTAGATGAAAATATTTCTATATTCCAAAATATTTTTAAGCATGATGAGACTATTATTTTTAGGAAAATAGAAAGTAGAGAATGGCAAAGTTTAAAATGTTGTTTGATTCTTGCTGATGGAATGGTAAAAAAAGATGATATTCATGAATTTATTATTCAGCCTATTGTAGAAAGTAAAGATCCAAAAGAAAATATCAATATTTTAGATTTATTGTCTAATAAAATTATAACTACAGCAGAAATAGAGAAGCAAAAGGATATAGATGATTTAGTAGAAGCTATTTTATCAGGAAATAGTGTTCTTTTAATAGAAGGAATGAAAGAAGCTCTTATATTAGATACAAAGGGATGGGCATTTCGTGCCATTACTGAGCCTTTATCAGAACAAGTTGTAAGGGGACCTAGAGAAGGATTTACAGAGACTTTAATTGTGAACTTATCTTTGCTTCGAAGAAGAATTTTAACTTCTGACTTAAAATTTCAGTTTAAAAAAATAGGAACAAGAACAAATACCAAAGTATGTATATGCTATATTGAAAGCTTAGTCAATGAAAAAATACTAAAAGAACTTCATAAAAGACTAGATGATATAGAGATAGATGGAATTTTAGAGTCAGGATACATAGAAGAATTTATAGAAGATGCTCCTTTGTCTCCATTTTCTACGGTAGGACATACAGAAAGACCAGATATTATTGCAGGAGGGTTATTAGAAGGGAGAATTGCTATTTTAGTAGATGGTACTCCATTTGTATTAAGTATACCCCATTTATTTATTGAAGATTTTCAAGCAAATGAGGATTATTACAATCGATCTTTTTATGCAACTATCAATCGGATGCTTAGAATTTTATCATTTTTTTTGACAACCAGTGTACCAGCTGTTTATGTAGCACTCGTTACCTTTCACCAAGAAATGATTCCAACGCCTTTGATTCTTAGTATATCTGCAGCGAGAGAAGGAGTCCCATTTCCTACTATTGTAGAAGCTTTATTAATGCTATTAGCCTTTGAGCTTTTAAGAGAAAGTGGAGTTCGTCTTCCTGCTCCTGTAGGAACTACTATAGGCTTTGTGGGAGCTATTATTCTAGGACAGGCTGCAGTAGATGCAAAATTTGTAAGTGCACCTATTGTGATTGTAGCAGCTTTGACTGGAATTACAAATTTTTTAATACCTAAAATGATTGGACCTGTTATTGTCATAAGATTTACTTTTTTAATGCTTTCTGCATTCTTAGGATTATATGGGTATATTTTTGGAGTCATTGGATTATTTATTCATCTTATGTCTTTAAGATCTTTTGGAATTCCTTATATGTCTCAGATAGGAAGTGTAAAGCTTCAAGATATGAAAGATACTAGTATTAGAGCTCCTTGGTGGTATATGTACTACAGACCTAAGCTTTTATCTCACAATCCTATTCGAAAGAAGGATTCTCAGATTCCTGAAAAGAGGTAAAAAAATGAAAAAAATAATGGGTGTGATATTGAGTATAATTTTTTTATCAGGATGTTGGAATTACAGAGAAATTAATAATACATCTATAGCAGCAGGATTAGCAGTAGATTATGATAAAAATAAAAAACAAGTGATTTTAAATGCAGAAATTATTTATCCCACTATTGCAGGAGGAGAAACTACTTTAAAAAGTCAGATCGTAAGAGGTGAGGGGCGAAATAGTTTCGATGCTATTAGAAATATGATTCAGACAACAGGGAAAAAAATATTTTGGGCTCATGCAAAAATTATTGTGATCGGTGAAGAAGCAGCTAAAAATGAAAAGGTACTTATTAGTCTGATAGATTTTGCTAAACGAGATGCAGAAGCTAGAGATGATTTATGGGTACTAGTATCTAAAGAAAAAACAGCAGAGGAAATACTAACTATGAATCCTTTAATTCAAGATATCTCGTCTTTTCAAATAGAAGATATTCTAAAAAATGAAAAGGGGATATCAAAGTATGTAGCTACTCCCCTTTGGAAATTTGTTGATGACTTATCTTCAGAAGGTATTTCACCTGTTCTTCCTACAGCAAGTACAAATATATTTGAAGGAAAAAAAATTGTAGAGATATATGGCACAGAAGTTTTTAAAAAAGCAAAACCAGTAGGATGGTTAAATGGAAATGAAACAAAGAGTTTATTATTTGTTTTAGATAAGTTAAAAGGAGGGGCATTAGTAATTGATCAAAAACAAGAAAAAAGCTATCAAAAAATTGCACTAGAGATTCTTAAAAACAAGACAAAAATTGAACCTATTGATAAGGATGGACAGATAATTATAAATATTTCTACAAAGACTACTGTAAATATTAATGATTTAGAAAGTAAAATCAATTTTATGGATAAGAAGATTATGAGTGAAATTCAAAAAACAGCAGAAAAAAAAATAGAAGAAGATATTCAAAAAGTAGTAGAAAAAGTTCAAAAAGAATATAATAGTGATATTTTTGGATTTTCACAAAGTATAGAAAGAAAATATCCAAAACTTTGGACAGAAATGAAACCAAATTGGGATAGGGTTTTTAAAAATTTAAAAGTAAATGTACACTCAGATGTTTTAATTCGAGGAAGTGCACTAAGATCAAAACCAATTGAGGTGAAAAAATAAATATGGTGATTTTGATTATATTAGCATATTTGATTATTGGGGTATTAGAGATTGTACCTCTTGTTAAAAAGAAACAAAAAAAAGAGCTCATTCTTTACATGACTTTGTTTTTAACAGCTTTTGTAATGAGTATATTATTAAGTTTAGGAGTTAAGATTCCTAGTCCTGCTAAGCCTATAGAAAGAGTAGTAAAAGCAGTTATAGGAGGATAGTATGTTAAAAAAAATTTTATTAATAAGTATCCCTTTATTATTGTTAAGTGGGTGTTGGAATTACAAAGATATCAATACTACTAGATTGGTATCAGGAATGGCAATAGATTATGACTCAAAGAAGGATGAATATATTACTACCATTGAAATAGTAAATTTAAAAGCAGGAAAAAGAGGAGTGATGAAAGGACAATATTACCAAAGCAGAGGATCTCTTCCTTTTGAAGGAGTGCGAGATATTATTATGAAAACAGGAAGAAGATTATATTGGACACATGCAAAGGTTATTATTATTAGTGAAGAAATAGCAAAGAAAAAGATGATGCCTATTTTAGATTATATGCATCGAGATGCAGAGTTTAGAGAAGAAATTTATTTTATTGTTTCAAAAGAAAAAACTGCACAAGAGATTTTAGAAAAATATACAGCAGAAGAATTTAGTCCTATTCTTTCTTATCATATGTATGAAGGGATTCAATCAGAAAAAAATCTACCTAAATATATTGGAACAGAGTCTTGGCAATTTATTAAGACATTGTATGAAGAAGGAGCCTCTACTGTTCTTCCTACTGTTGAAAACGTAGAAAAAAATGAAGAAATATATCCTATTTTAGGAGGAGTGGCAGTATTTCAAAAAGACCATTTTGTAGGATATCTTACAGAATCAGAAACAACAGCATTTTTATGGGCAGTAGATCGCATAAAAGGAGGGCTAGTTACAGTAGATCCAAAAGTAGATAATCAAAAGGTCAATGTAACCTTAGAAATACTAAAAAACAAAACAGAGCTTAAGCCTATTTATAAAAATGGAGAAATCATTATGAATATAGAAATTATGACAGATGTAAATATAGCTGAAATTGATGGATCTATAGATGTAATTGGAAAGAAGGGAAGAACTGTCTTAGAGAAAGAAGCCGAAAAATATATTCAAAATCAAGTAGAAAGGGTAATACATAAGGTACAAAAAAAATATAATAGTGATATATTTCAATTTAGTAAAAAAATTAAAAATACTATGCCTCATACATGGAAAAATATTTACAAAGAGTGGGATAAAATATTTAGTGAAATAAAAGTAAATGTAGAAGTAAAAGTACATATACAGGGCAGTGCTTTGCAATCAAAACCTATTCAAATAAGATAAAAAACATTCTAAAAATAAAAAATATACTGACTAAATATGATAGAATAATAGATGGGAATATACTTTTGGATGATGGAAAAAAGGGGGATAAAGCCAGTGAGAGTAAAAGCAAAATTAATTATGATCCTGGTAACACTGTCAAGTATTGCATTAATTGTAGTTTCATCTTTAGGATTTATGAGTATGAAAAAGGAATTAATGGAAGATATACATCTACAAATGACCAACACTCTAAAAGATACAAGTACTTACTTAGATCAATGGGTATTGACAAAAGGAAAAGCAGTAGAAACCATTAAAAACATACTAGAAAATATCAATCAAGATGAAATTTCTTATAAAGAATATCTTCAATCTTATAAGGATGATGAGGATATATTTTCTGTATATATGGGTTTTGAAGATGGAAATTATGTAGATGGAGGAGATTGGATTCCAGAAAAAGATTGGGATCCTAGAAAAAGGCCTTGGTATGAGAAGGCAATCAAAAAAGGAGAAAAAATATATACAGTTCCTTATATAGATGCTGAGTATAAGGAATATGTAGTCTCTGTAGCACTTCCTGTAAAAAATAAGGAAGGAAAATTTAAAGGAGTTATTTCACAAGATATTATTTTAAGATCTATTGTAGAAGCAGTCAATCATATTCAGGTAAAGGGATATGGATATGGAATGCTTATGGATGAGGATGGAGTTATATTTTCTTATCCAGATGAAAAGCTATTAAATACCAATATAGTAGAAAATGAAGAATTAAAAGAAGTTGGAAAAGATATGCTCATCAAAGATTATGGAACAGCTCAGTTTTTAGCAGAGGGTCAAAATAAATTAATGGTTTATAAAAAGTTGCCGACAACAGGATGGGTTTTAGGTGTAGTAGTTTCAGAATCAGATGTGTATAAGCCTCTTTTAGCACTAAAAATAAAATATCTGTGCATCAATACAATTGCAATACTTTTTATTATATTATTTGCTTTATATTTTTCTAAAAAGTTAACTACTCCTTTGACTCAGCTTACTCATTATGCAGAAAAATTAGGAAATGGAGATTTATCTATAAAAACTAATATAAAAGGAAATGATGAAATTGGTTTATTGTGTAAAGTATTTAATACAATGGGCAATAATATAAAAGCAATGATACAAAAAAACCAAGGAATTGCTAAAGATGTTACAAAAGAATTTAATATGGTTACAAGTTCTATAAGAGAAATTAATATAGCAAACAAAGAAGTTGTAAAGGCTATTGAAGAAATTGCATCAGGAGCAAATCATCAAGCTATAGAAAGTAGTCATGGGTTTGAATTAACAAATCATTTAGCACAAAGGATAAAAGATATGAATATGCAAATTGAATCTGTCAATAAACAAGCTGTACATATGCATAAAAAAAATGAAGATGGAATTTTGTCTATGATGGATTTAAAAGATAAATTTCAGCAAAATATGGATGCCTGTGAAAGAGTAGAAAAATTCATTATGGAATTGGCAGAAAAATCAAAGTCTATTGATCAGATTATAGAAACTATAAGAAATATTGCACAACAAACAAATCTTTTGGCTTTAAATGCTGCTATTGAGGCTGCAAGAGCAGGAGATTCGGGAAGGGGATTTGCAGTAGTTGCAGAGGAGGTAAAAAAATTAGCAGAACAGTCCTCAAACGCTACAGGAGAAATACAAAATATTATAGAAAAAGTTATTTATGTGATTGAACAAGCAAATTCAGAAATGAAAAATTCTCAATCAGTTGTAAAAAATGTGAATGACTCTTTAAAGGAAAGTACAGAGATATTTACAAAAATGAAGATTTCTTCAGATGATGTCATAAAAGAAATTAAATTGTTGAATGAAAATATTGATCATATAGATGGATTAAAAGAAAATGTGGTGACTGCTATTGAAGCGATTGCTTCTGTGGCACAACAAGCAGCTGCATCTACAGAGGAAATGAATGCATCTACACAGGAACAAACTAATGCCATAGAAGATATAGCCCATACCATAGAAGAATTAGATAAGATGATGCAAGTTCTTGTAGAATCTATGAATATTTTTAAAGTGTAAGAGTCTGGTAGATTGCCAGACTTTTTTACACATATTAGATGCAAATGACTTGCATTTGCACTATGTTTTTGCATATAATAAGAATAGACAAAAATGGAAGGGAGTATGTATATGAAAAAAATTCTATATATTCTATGTATGAGTTTTATAGTTGTAATGTTTATAGGTTGCAGTCAAGAGACAAAGAACAATGACAAAATAAAAGTAGCTGTATCTATTGTTCCACAAAAGACTTTTGTAGAAGCTGTGGGGGGGGATTTAGTTGAAACAATAGAAATGATTCCTCCAGGAATGAGTCCTGAAAATTATGCACCTTCTCCTAAGGAGTTAAAAATGCTTAGTGAGTCTTCAGTGTATTTTTCTATAGGGGTTCCAGCAGAAAAAGAAAATATTTTGCCCAAATTAAAAGATATAAATAAAGATATTCAATTGATATCTTTAGAAGATGAGGTATCAAAAGTTTATAAAGATAGAGAATTTGCACCAAACAAAAGAGATCCTCATATATGGTTGTCTCCTAAAAGGGCAGTCGTAATGATTGCAGTGATTAAAGATGAGCTTATAAAAATTGATCCGAAAAATAAACAAATTTATGAAGATAATGCCAATCAATATATAAAAGAATTAAAGGAAATAGATGTAAAAATAAAAAAATCTATTGAAAAACTTCCTAAAAAATCTTTTATTGTATATCATCCAGCTTTTGGGTATTTTGCAGATGATTATGGGCTAGATATGATATCCATTGAAGAAGAGGGAAAGGAAGCAACCATAGAAGATATTAAAAGAGTAATTGATTTTGCAAAGAGTGAAAATATAAAAGTTATATTTTATCAAGCGGAAATTGACTCTAGACAGTCTAGAACCATTGCAGAAGAAATAGGAGGACAAACAAAAGAAATTGAACCTTTAGCAAAAGAGTATATAAAGAATTTAAAGGATATGGCGAAAACTTTTACAGAGGTTCTAAAATAGAGGTGAGAATATGATGGATGTATTAAAGCTTGAAAATGTAAATGTTTTTTATGATCAAGTACATGCTCTTTCAGATATTTGTTTGAGTGTTAAGGAGAAAGATTTTTTAGCTATTATAGGACCCAATGGAGGAGGAAAAAGTACTCTTTTAAAAACTATACTAGGATTATTAAAACCTACATCTGGTAAAATTATGTTATATGGAAAAAGAATTCAAGAAAACTTAGGGATGATAGGATATGTTCCTCAATTTACAAAATTTAATAAAAAATTTCCCATTTCAGTAGAAGAGGTAGTACATTTAGGGTTTTTAAAAAATAAGAATCATCCTTTTATAAAGTTGAAAGAAGTAAATAAAAAAAAAGCTGAAGATATTATGAAAGAATTAAATATTTTTGAGCTTAGAGACAGGCAAATAGGACAATTATCGGGAGGACAATTACAAAGAGTATTGATTGCTAGAGCTTTAGTGGTAGAGCCTAAACTTCTTCTTTTAGATGAACCTACTGCTAGTTTAGATGCAAATGCCAAAACCCAAATTCATGAAATATTACAAAGGCTCAATAAAGAAATGACTATTGTTATGGTTACTCATGATATGAGTGCTGTATCCACTTATGTAAAAAATATTGCTTGTTTAAATCAAAAACTATTTTATCATGGACAACCAAATTTAACAGAATCTATATTAGGGCAAGTATATGGATGTCCTATTGATATGATTGCCCATGGAGTATCTCATAGAGTATTGCATGAGCATGAGGAGGAATGATATGTTAGAAGAAATCTTTCGTTATGAATTTTTACAACATGCTATTTTAAGTGCTATTTTTGCAAGTATTGCATGTGGGATCATTGGAACAATTATTACAGAAAAAAATTTAATTATGATGAGTGGAGGAATTGCACATACGGCTTTTGGAGGAATTGGAATGGGTTATTTTATAGGAGTTGAACCTATATTTGGAGCTTTGGTATTTTCTATTGCAGCAGCTTTGGGAGTAAACAAAATCCATAAAAAAACTCATACAGGAGAAGATGTATTAGTAGGTATGTTCTGGTCGTTAGGAATGGCCATTGGGATTTTATTTATATGGTTAACACCTGGATATCCCCCAGAGTTATCTTCTTATCTTTTTGGAGATATATTGACAGTTTCTAAAATAGATTTGTATATGATTATTCTAGTAGATTTGATAATTTTAGGTATAGTAGGAGCTTATTTTCAACAATTTAAAGCATATTTATTTGATGAAGAGTTTGCAGCAGTAATTGGGATAAAGACTAGTTATTTAGAAAAAATAGTTTTTATTTTAATTGCTTTAACCATTGTAATTTTAATAAGGGTAGTAGGAATTATTTTAATTATAGCACTCCTTACAGTACCTACAGCTATTGCAAAGGAATTTACTTATGATTTAAAAAAAATTATGATTTTGTCAAGTTTAGTAGGAATTTTATTTTGTCTTTTTGGTCTGTTTGTTTCCTATATATTACAAATACCTTCAGGTGCAAGCATTGTAATTTCATTAGTCATATCTTATTTTATCCTTTGTATGATAAAAAATAAGACAAAAAAAGAAAAACTTTCTATTTAAAGAAAGTTTTTTTGTTCTTTAGAAGATTATGTATTTGATAAAATTGTGTTTTTTTTGTCTTTCATAAAATTGTAAAGTATCTTTCAAAATAAAATACATATACTAAAAGTCAAAAGGAAGTAAAAATTCCAGTAAAAATATGCAGATCAATAAGAAATGGTGTGAGATGCTCATCATGAAAAAAATAAAATGGTATATGTTATTGATTATTTTTTTGTTTCCAATAAAATGCTTTGGAATGGATGAAGATATAGATCATATGGTTTATATTGTAGTAAATGACCAGTTGATAAGTTTTGAAGAAACTTATCCTGTCATTCAAAATGGAACTACTTATGTTCCTATTAGATTTTTAGCACAACATTTAAAGGTAAAAATAAAGTGGGATAAAAAAAGCAATAATATTTTTCTCACAAAAGGGAGCAAACAGATTATACTGGATCTAAATTTAAATGCTTTATTTACCAATCAAGGACAAGTTATTATAGATAGTATTTTTTTAGAAGATGGAAGAACAATGGTGCCTTATAAGTTCATAGCTAAATATTTTGGATATGAAGTAAGTTATATTGATAAAGGCCCTATTGCAAGAGCTACCAATGAAAGTTTATGTGTAGAAGATAAAGATTTATTTAATATACTTCAAAATAAAATTCTACAGGAAAAAGAAAAAATTTTGACTCAAATAAAAAGAAAAAAAGAAGAACAAATAGCAAAAGAAAGAATTGAAATGAGAAAAAATCTTAAAGTTGTATATATTACTTTTGATGATGGGCCTACTCCTTATACAAAAGAAATATTAGATATACTCAATCAATACGATGCTAAAGCTACTTTTTTTATGCTTTCCGATAGAATTAGAAGCTATAAATCTGTAGTAAGAGAAATGATTTCTCAAGGAAATAGTGTAGGGCTTCATGGAGTCAGTCATAATGTAAAACAAATTTATCAGTCTGAACATACAGTAATTAAAGAAATGAATGAGTGTAATGACCAATTACAAGAAGTAGTAGGCATAAGAAGCAATTTAATTCGTGTTCCTTATGGAAGTGTTCCCCATATGAAGAAGAATTATGTAGATGCTGTAAAAACAGCTGGATATAGAATGTGGGATTGGAATGTGGATAGCAAAGATAGTTGTGGAAAAAATATTCTACCTAATGAGATAGTAGAAAATGTAAAAAAACAAGTAAAAAATAAAAAAGTTGCAGTCATATTACTTCATGAAAGAAAATCTACAGTCAAAGCACTTCCTTATATTTTGCAATACTTAAAAGATCGAGGATATATTACAGTTCCTATTGATTATAGAGAAGAACCTATAAATTTCTGGAATAAAAAATAAGACTATTTATAGTCTTATTTTTTAATGATTTATCCAATTCCTCCATAAATGACTCCTAAAATTAAAACAATTCCTGCTATAAATACAAATATATATTTAGCAAAGAACTCCCACCACTTTCCTAAAGGATTTTTTGCTCCTTTGTTGATTTCTTCTCTTGCATTTTCAATTCCATAAATCCAAAAAAATGTAATTGCAGCTAAAACAGCACTAAGAGGAAGAAGGTAGATGGAAATAAAATCTGCAAAATTACCAAACCAATTCATATTTAGATCAAGAGGAATTCCAAAGATAAAACCTATTCCTGCAGCAACAAATACGCTTTTTTTCCGATTCCAAGAGAATTGATCCATAAAAGATTCTACTAAAACTTCCATCAATACAATTTCAGTAGAAATAGCAGCAAATAAAATACATAAGAAAAATAATATACCAAATAAATATCCACCAGCCATTTCCTTAAATATGTGAGGCATAGTGATAAATAACAAAGGGGGTCCAGCTGTTACATCTAAGTGAAATGCAAAAGAAGCAGGAATAATAATAAATGCAGCTAAAAGAGCAGCAAAAGTATCAAAAAAAGCTGTATGAACAGCAGAAGAAGGAATATCTTCGTTTTTTGGAAGATAGCTTCCTAGTACTACCATACCTGCTCCCCCTAAGGATACAGTAAAAAATGCTTGGCCTAGTGCCATAATCCAAGTTATAGGTTTTGTAAGATAAGACCAATCAGGAACTAAAAGATATTTTACTCCTTCTATAGAACCAGGTAGTGATAAAGAACGGATCATAAGGAATAGAAACAAAATAAATAATGAAGGCATCATAATTTTATTCATTTTTTCAATTCCTTGTTTGATTCCTAGAATAACAATGCTTACGGTAATGGAAATAGCTAAAAAGTTCCAAATTATACTTTCTGGTTGCCCTACAAAACTATCAAATGAACGTGTAATATCAATATGATAAAAATCTCCTTTTATGGCAAATGAAAAATATTTGAGTACCCAACCTACTACTACTGAATAAAAGATCAGTACACCTGTTTGAGCAATAACAGGAATGCTTCCAACACATGTACCAAAGGGAAGATTTCTTTTTTGAAATACCTTTTTAAAGGCACCCATAGAGCCTCTTTGTTGAGATCGTCCAAAAGCAAATTCTCCCATAAGTCCTGTAGTTCCTAATCCAAATACAAATAATAAATATGGAATTAAAAAGGCAGCTCCTCCAAATTGGCCAAGTCTCCAAGGGAACATCCAAATATTACCTAATCCTATGGCAGAACCAATACAAGCCAAAATGAAACCTAGTTTACTTGTCCACGTTTCCCTTTCTATTTCATGAAAATTTTTCAAATAATATACCATCCTTTCTAAAGTTATCCACAGTGTATTCATTTATATAATTTCCTAAAGAGTAAAAAAAACTCTCCGTAGGAGAGTTTTTTTATACTAAAAATATCATTAGTAATAATTATATATTTTCTACTCAACTACGATCCTACTATTATAACTGCTATTTTTAAATTGATTTCCTACTAGGCTACCATCTACTTTTTTCATTTTATCTAAAAAATTTTTCACTGTCAATATAACTTTATAAATAAGGGAAAATAGAAATAAAATAATTTGGTTAAACTATATGATACAACTTGAAAAATAAGGATTGGAGAGGAAAAGTAGTGAATAAAGAAGTCATTTCAGATGGCCAAGGAATATCTATTGCTGTTTTATTTCTTTCAGGAACATCTACCATATTAGTAATGGCATTATGTGCCAAAGGTGATTTCTGGATTGCTATTATTTTAGCTGTTTTATTGGGCTTAATTATGTCGTTTGTATTGACTAAGTTAAATCATCAATTTCCAGGAAAAAATTTATATGATATCCATGAAATTTGTTATGGGAAATTTTTAGGAAAAATAATTAGCTTTTTATATATGTATTTTTTATTTGAAGAGGGAATTGCAGTTTTTTCTAATACAAAGCAATTTATTACAGAAACTAGTATTTTAGAGACTCCTCAGATCATTACTATTATTCCCTTAGCTTTACTATGTGTTTGGGCAGTAAAATCAGGAATAGAGGTAATTGGAAGATGGGCAAAATTATTTATCATTTTATTTGTGATTGTAGTGACTTGTATGTCTATTCTTTTATTACCTAAAATAGAACTAAGCAATATGGAGCCTATCTTATATAATGGAGTAAAGCCTGTTTTAGAAGGTACATTGATGGCTTTTGCTTTTCCATTTGGAGAGATAATTATATTAGCTTTTGTTTTTGAAAATTTTCAAACAAAGAAATCTCCTAAAAAAATTTATGTATGGGGGTTAATTTTGGCAGGGATTATTGCAATGAATAATTCAGTAATTACTGTTTTGTTTTTAGGTATTGATATTTCCACTACTTCTTATTTTCCTGTATTTCATGCAGCGGCAGGAATAGATGTAGGAGAGTTCATACAAAGGTTAGAGGTTTTTACAGTATTAATTGGTGTATTAGGAGCTTTTTTAAAAAATAGTATCTTGCTATTATGTGTTTGCAAAGGAATAGGAAAAATATTTAATATATTAGATTATAAATTATTCTCTCTGCCTGTAGTTTTAATGATGTTAATTGGGTCAGAAGTGTATCATCCTAGTAGAATGGATTTTATCTATTGGAATACTTATGTTTGGTCTTATTATGCAGTTTTATTTGAAGCATTGCCTATTTTACTTTTGGTTATTGCAAAAATCAAAAAAAATAGGCAATAAATCTATTTTTTTTGATTTTCTCCTAATATAAATTTGGCTTGCTGAACACTTTCAGTAGATCCTATTAACATAATTAAATCTTCTTTATGTAATATATTATTTCCATGAGGGATAATTTTTACATCTTTTCTAATGATGGATAAAATTAAACAATCCCCAGGAAGTTTTAAATTACGAATAGGCATATTATAATAACTTGAATTGGTTAAACAAATTTCTTCTATACAAAAATCATCATCTTGCTCAAATAAAAGAGAAAATGCTTGAGGATGTAAAATAAGATTTTCAGCCATAAATACAGTAGAAAATGCAGGAGAAATCATAGTGGCAAAAGGATTTTCACTCATATGACTAGATTGATTATTTGTAAGAAGAAGTATATTTTTAATGTTGAAGATGACCTTTAATTTTTGACAAATTTCAGTACTGATTTCATCAGAAGTTTTATAAACTACTACTGTATGAGCATTTTGGATATCTGTTTCTTGTAAAAAATGAATATCTAAAGGATCTCCTAGAAAAACTTTATATCCTTGACTAAATATTTTGTCATATTTTTCAGGGTTATGAGTAATAAAAATAATATCTATACCTTGTTTTTGTAATCTTTTTGCTAATAATAAAGTTTGCTGTTTTCCACCAATCATATAAACTGTTTTTTTCTTTTTTATAAAGGATGTGTTTGTCATTTTATTAAATAAAAGAGGAGAGAATGTACAAGTTAAAATTGCTACAAGCACAATAGCTCCATTTGTTTCTTTACTAATAATATTAAGCTTTAGCCCAATCGTACTTGTGGCAATAATTAAGCTTAATCTAGAAGATAATAAAAGTCCTGCTGCTAAAGATTCTTTCAAAGAAAATCTAAGTTTTAAAATAAAAGAAGGAATAATTTTTACTGCATATACAGCTACTAAGAGAGCTGGAAGTAAATAAATAGATTTTGGATTATGAAGAACATATCTAATATCAAAATTTGCACCTACCATGATAAAAAATATAGGAACAAAGAAGCCATAACCAATAGCATCAAGCTTCATATATAATTGAGAAGTCTCCCGTTCATTCAATAAAGATACAATTACTCCTGCTAAAAAAGTTCCCAATATGATTTCTGTGCCAAGCATCTTGGCTAATGCCATGAAAATAAGGATAAGAGAAAAAGCTCCTCTGACCTTTATCTGAGACGTAGCATGAGAAAGATCTTGTATAATTTTTTTACCTGTTATACGAAGCCCCATTTTATAAAAAATAAAAAACGCTACAAACAATAAAAGAATTAATAAAACTTTATAAGAAGCTGCAGAGGTATAAATGGAAATATATACAGTTACCAAAACCATTGTAGCAAAATCTGCAATGAGTGCAGAAAGTAAAATAGTTTGCCCATAGGATGTATGTAAAAGATATTTTTCTTTTAATGTAGGAACTACAATTCCTAAAGAAGTAGTACTTAAAATTAATGTAATCAAAGGAATATTTAAAATAAAATTCATACTTTTTAAAATATAGCTAATGATTGTTCCTAAAAAAAGAGTTCCTAAGAAAATGAAAAAAGCAAGAATAATGGATTTTTCATACCATTTTTCACTACTTTTTTTCCCAGAAGATTTAATAAAGTTAAAATCAATTTCAAGACCTGATAAAAACATTAAGAAAGCAAATCCGAAAGTATAAAGAAAATTTAGCCAAGGACTTTCATCTATTAAATTGAAACCGCTTTTTCCTACAATCATTCCTGAAATTACTTCTCCAACAACAATAGGGATAGGTAGAAATTTTATTTTTTTAACAAAAATAGGGACAAAGGTTGCCAATAAAATAATGATTAATAAAGAACTATAAGATATTACTTCATGTTCCATAAGTGACCTCCTGTTTTTGTATTTAAATATTTCTTTTAGTTATATCATAATCTTTTATGAATTTATCGTAAACATTTATTTTAAAGAAGAACGTAATTTTATTGTAAGAGATTTAGTTTTCTCACAAATAAAAGCATAAATAATGTCTGAGACATCTGCATTTTTTTGTTTTAAATGATATAAAAGCCAATCTTTATTTTTACCAAGAAGCTCTAAGTTCTTTTCTTGTATTTTTCCATCAATGATAACAGAAATAGGAAGACCTTCATCATCAATAGAAATGTTCATATGTTCTACAGTTACAGGAGTATTTTCTACTTTAGGAATAATGCTAATGGCTCCAATAGGCTCCAAAATAGCATAATCTATATCAGATACTTTAGGATAGCCTTCGCTTCTTAAAATAGAAAGAAGTTGAGCTATAGATAATCTGCTTTTTTTAAGATTGTTTTCAAGAATTTCACCTTTTTTGATGAGTATAGTAGGTTCTCCTAAAAAAAATTTATTACCTATTTGTTTTAAAGTTAAAAAAGAAAAGAAAAGATGAAAACATACTAAAATTAATAAATTGATTAAGGTGGGTTTATATTCTGTACTAATTAAAGGTTCAGAAGCGATGGTTCCAATAATAATAATGGCTACTAAATCATAAGGAGTCATTTGAACAATAGTAGATTTCCCCATTACTCGCATAATAAATATGGTGATTAAATAAAGAGATGCAATTTTTATAATAATCATGATTATTTCCTCCTATGTATTTATATTATTTTTTGTAAAAACAAATAAAAAAATTCAAATATTTCAATGTTTCATATGAAACGGCTTTTTTATGAACATATTACTGATCTAATACATAAAATGAATATAAATCATAATTTCATAGGTGGTGGTCATGTGAAAGATTGCAAAGATAATGAAGATAAATGTTTAAAGATTGGAATGAAAGCCCCTGATTTTTGTGCAATGACTACATTTGGGCCTTTAAAATTTTCACAATTAAAAGGAAAATGGGTAGTATTATTTTCACATCCTGGAGATTTTACACCTGTTTGCACTACAGAATTTATTGCTTTTGCTCAATGTGATCCATATTTTAAGAAAAGAAATGTACAATTACTAGGACTAAGTATAGATAGTAATCCATCTCATTTGGCGTGGGTATATAATATTTATCAACATACAGGCATAGAGATTCCTTTTCCGATCATTGCAGATAGAGATGGTTCTATTTCAAGGTTATATGGAATGATTTCACCTGATGTAAGTAGTACAGAAACTGTGAGAACTGTGTTTATTATTGATGAAAATCAAATCATTCGTGCCATTTTGATTTATCCACTGACCAATGGAAGAAATATATCAGAAATTCTTCGATTGGTAGATGCACTTCAAACAACAGACAGAGAAAAAGTAGCTACACCTGCAAATTGGGTACCAGGGCAACCTGTAGTAGTTCCTCCTCCTCAAACCTATCAAGGTCTTGTGGATAGAATGAATAATCCATGTGAATTGAGTTGTATGGATTGGTATTTATGCTTTAAACAAATATAAAAATAGGATAAGTACTTTTAATACTCTGAGTTTGCTAAAATATAGTTTGTATTTAGTATGGGAGGATAAATATTTTTTATCCTCTTTATTAAGCTAAATAAAAGGTTGAATAAAAGGTTGAAAAAAAGTATAGTTATGAATAGGCAATAGATTACAAAGGAGTAGATATAAAAAATGAAACAAGAAGAATTAAAACATATTGTTGAAAATGGAATACTAGGAGACTTTTCTGCAAATTGTGTACAAGTTATGAAGCCTAAATTTATTGAATACATAGAAGATGAAAGTTTAACTTGTGCATATCCTATTTTACATGAGTACTTAAATCCTAGAAATACTATGCAAGGTGGGTTTATGGCGGCGGCTTTTGATAATACTTTAGGAGTATTGGTACACTTATCTACAGGTAAGGTAGAATTTACATCACTAGATCTAAGTGTCCATTATCATAGGCCTATTTTTGAAAAAGATGAACTAACGGTCATTGCTAAAATTCAACATAAAGGAAGAAGAATTGTTCAAGTATTAGGAGAAGGATATAATAAAGAAAAGAAGCTTATTGCAACAGCTTCTAGTAAAATAATGATTTTAGAGAAAGAAAAATTTTTCAAAAATAAGTAACGCTCAAGGAATTGAGCGTTTTTTTAGTTCTGCCCAATTTATAATAAATCAAGACATGATGAATATAATAAATATTATGAAGATTATGTTTTGGATATAAACTTGAAGGGGAGAAATAAAAATGAGAACAAAAATATTTAAATCATTCATTTTTGCTATATTATTTTTTTTAATAGGAATCTATACATTTCAACAAGAAACAAGAGAAATTTTCAAACAAAGTGTTTGTACATTTTTAACTTTTGGAAATACTCATAATGAAATTATAGATCAAGGATCAGAAAATGAAAAAATAATTGCATTGACTTTTGATGATGGGCCTCATCCAAGATTTACTCCTCAAATTTTAGATCTATTAAAAGAATATGATGCAAAGGCTACTTTTTTTGTGATAGGAAAACATGTAGAAGCTTATCCAGATGTAATCAAAAGAGAAGTAATAGAAGGTCATGAAATTGGAAATCATACTTTTTCTCATATAGATACCAAACAAACAGCTTCTATCCAAATAGAAAAAGAACTGAAACAAACACAAGATCTTATTTTTGATATAACAGGTGTAAAACCAAAAGTATTTCGTCCTCCTTTTGGATTTTATGATTCTAAAATTATAAATATTGCGCACAATTATGACTGTAAGATTGTATTATGGTCACCTCATCAAGATACAAAGGATTGGAATAATCCTGGAGTTGAAAAAATTATTCAGCATACTCTTTCTCAGATCAAAAATGGAGATATTATATTACTTCATGATTATGTTGAAAAAGATTGTCAATCTATTGAAGCATTAAAAATAATTTTGCCGAAACTTAAAAAAAGAGGATATAAGTTTGTAACTGTATCTGAGTTAATAGAAAACTTATAGAAAAGAAGAACAATAAAAATTTGTATAATATTTTTAATACATGATGTATAATGAAATATATACCAAAACATTCGTATTTCCTGGGGAATAATGAAGAATATATAAAAAGAATATAAAGATATGATATAGAATATAAAACAAGGAGAAGTTTATGAATTGGATTCAAGAGTTTGACATGAATGTATTACACAATATACATTATTATACACAAAATCACATTTTTGATAAAATAATGCCATGGATTACTTTCTTAGGAGATAAAGGCTTGGTATGGATTATTTTTTGTATTTTGTTACTACTAAGTAAAAAATATAGAAAGGTAGGGTGTTTAGCTTTATGTGCATTAGTGATTAGTAGTGTTCTAGGAGAAGGAATTTTTAAACATCTATTTAAAAGACCTAGACCTTTTTTACAACTACCTAATTTACAATTATTAATTTCAAAGCCAACAACTTATTCATTTCCATCTGGACATACATCATCTTCCTTTGCAGTAGCAGGAGTGCTATTTAATAAGTTAAAAAGATTTAGAAAAACGATTCTTTTTATAGCTTTTCTAATAGCTTTCTCAAGATTATATTTATTTGTTCATTATCCATCAGATGTTTTAGCAGGAGTTGTATTGGGTGTAGGTTCAGCTATGTTTGTTATAAATTTAGATCATAAAAAAGTTTTGTTTGGGAAGAATTATTAAGTAAAAGTGATTTCTAATGAATTAGAATAAAAAAACTAAACCCTATATTTTCTCTATAGGGTTTAGTTTTTTTATTCTATAGGAATTTATATAAATGAATAAATTGCGAATAATTTTAGAAAGATAAATTTTCTATTAATTTAAGCAACGAAAATTTTGAATGAAATAAAAGAATGTTAATTAGGTCATGAGGAATGGCCATAGAGATGTGCAAATTTTTTATTCACCATATAGGACAATCTGAATAATATGTATTAGGGTATAGGACAAGAGAAGATTATATCCAATAAAGAATAAAAAATGAGGAGGAAAATGATAATGGCATGGAATAAATATAATCCAATACAAAATTTGCAAAAAAATCAAGTGGAGGTAAAAGAGTGCACATCTAGCTGTGTAGAGGTATCTGGAGGAACTTCAGAAGAATGTGTAAATACACCTGTTGACATTGGTTCACTTAGAACAGGTTCTATAGCTAAAATACCTGTAGTACTTGCTGAATTAACTGTAAAGGTAAATGTAGATTCTTTTATTACTCTACCAGAGGTTGCATGGGAAATTAAAAATATTAAAAAACGTGTAAAAATAACTCAATGCTTATTACTTCAAAATACCAATATGCTTTTTATCAAAGGATTTGTAAGAAAAAATATTGAATATGCTACAAGAAAATGTTCTAATGAAGAAGGTTTTTGTGGAGATATCAAGCACTGTACAGTAGATGTACCATTTAGTTGTACGACTCCAATTTCATTTAATGGTATTGAACCCATTCCACCACAATATAATAGAGCAAAAGAGTTTGAGTATTTTAGAGAAGAAGCTTTAAATTATGATGGATTTGGATCAAAAGATAAATTATTATCAGGAGATCTTCGTGAGTTTAATCAAATCAGTGAAGAATATTTTAATGAACTTCCTTTCTGCGAATTGATTAGAGCAAGAATTGTAGAATTTGATGAGATTCTTAACTATACAGATTGTAAAAAAGAAAAAATGCCTTTTGAAGAAAAAGCATTTAGAAAAATTGAAGAAAAAATGGTTTTATTTGTCACTCTTAAAATCCTTCAAAAAAGACAAGTTGCAATTGGTGCAGTAGAAGCTATATCTGATTGTCCTTGTGACTGCTAAGAAAGATATATAAATAAATGACCAGATTTTTCTGGTCATTTATTTTCTATAAAAGAGTATAGTAGTTGCAAAAATAGGTTAAGTTGTTTAAAAAGAATACGGTCTAGGACAATATGGAGGACAAGGTCTAGGATATGGATAAGGTCTACCCTTTGGCCAAATAGCAGTCAAAATTAAAAACCATAAAAGTAAGCTTGTTCCAGATACATATTGAGTTTGAGGGGCAGAAAGAGTAGAGCTTTCCATGAGTATATCTTTAATTTTATCAATGGTTTCTATTTGTTCTGGACTATAAATCGTTCCTGTTTCCATAAAATAATCAAGTTCATGTATATATTGCTGAATAAGGTTTTGAGGAACTTGATTTTTTAATTTATACATTTCATCCCAGATATCCTCTTGAGGTAGATTTGCATATTGAGCTATAAATTCATCATAAGGATTCATGGTATAAGGCATATACGGCATAGAACCCATCATATAATAATACATAGTAATTTTTCCTCCTTTTCATATCTCCCAAAATTATGTTCTCCTTTAATATAAAATATGAAATGAATTTAGTATGTGTGACTAAAGTTTTAGGAATAGGAATCTATTGATTTTTATATCCAATCATTATAAAATGAACTTAGATTCATGAAAATATAAAATTGGATCATGTAAGAATCTTCAGATATAATGAAGGTATTAGATGAATGATAAAAATTTTATATGAGTCAATATCAATAGGATCAATGAGATGGTGAGGGAAATGTCATGGATATTGTAAAAAAATTTATGAAAAAATATAAAAAGAAATTTATGTATTATCAAAGATTGGCTGAATATTGTTGTACCAAATGTGAAGAGCAACTTAGTAAAAATGGGATTCATAGTATTGTTTCTTTTAGAGGGAAAAATCCTAGAAGTCTTGAAAAAAAAATTGAGTATAGAATGAAGGAAAATCAATATCATTCTATAGAGGAAATTTCTAAGGATATAAGAGATTTAGCAGGAGTTAGAATTGCGCTATATTTCCCTGGAGATGCACAAGAAGTAGAAAAGGTTATTCTTTCAGAATTTATATTAGTAGAAGAACCGTCAAGATTTGATGGAAGTTATTTAAAGTATGATAAAAGATTTGCAGGATATCGTGCAAATCATTATAAAGTGAAATTAAAAGAAAATATATTGATTGAAAATATACCTTATCAATCAGAAATTATAGAGATTCAAGTGGCTTCAGTACTTATGCATGCTTGGGCAGAGGTGGAACATGATTTGGCATATAAAGTACCAGATGGAGGTATTTCAGATATGGAATATGCTCTTTTGGCCCAATTAAATGGATTGGTCCATAGTGGAGAGGTTACACTAGAACAACTTCAAATTGCATTAAATAAAAGATTAGAAAGTGAAGAAAGGCATTTCCTAAATCATTATGAATTGTCTTCTTATATTTCAACAAACTTATCTGAAAAGATTAAAAATAAAATTACAGAGCCTACATTAGGAAGAGTAGATTTGTTGTTTGGAATTTTAAAACAGTTAAATATGAATAAGCCCTCAGACCTTAGAAAATACTTAAAGTTGGTAGAAACAGAGATACAGGATCGACCTATTTGCTTTCAATTGATTGAGAAAATATTAGGAGAAAACAAAGAAAAGTATTTTTCTGTGTATGAAGATTTTAGCAAAAGGCTAAATGAGGAAGTAAATAATGTATTTAATAATGAATTTGAGATAGATTATAAAAAAAGTAAATTTTTGATTGATGAATTTTTATTAAAGTGGGTACAACTTCAAAGCAAAATAAGAAATGATTTAAAAATTCAAGAAATAGATATGGTAAAAATTCAAACTATGGTAGAGGAATATTTTGAACAAAAACAATCTATTTATAAAAAAATTCAGGAAATGTCTCAAATGCGAAATGATATTATCAATGGAATTATTATTCCTTCAGAAGAAGATCTAAAAGATGCTATTGAATATTTAGAAGATCTTCTTGAAGGGAGACTAGAAGAGAAAAAGAAGGTTATATAAAGAAGAGGATGATTAATCATCCTCTTCTTTATATATAACTTTTAAAATAGTAATTAAAACTTCATCAAGAGTTTTTGCATTTGGATCTTCTGAAAATGTATGTGTGACTTTATCCATATAAATCCCCTATATAGATATATGTAAGAAAATAAACGGATATGATACTTAGTTTTGTATAAAATTTTCATTTGTATGAATTTTATAATTTACTATCTCTATCGAAAAATAATGAAAAATGTAAAAAAACAATAAAATGTATGGACAACCGTACCAGTTTAAATTATAATGAAAAGGAAGAAATATACATTATAGGGGGATGAAGTTATATGAAAAAGGTATTATCTTTAATTCTTGCTATGTTTATGCTAATGGGATTATTAGTAGGATGTGGCGACAAACAAGAAGAAGCATCAAAAACAAAGGAAGAAAAAATCAAAATAGGAGCATCTCTTTTAACTCAATCACATCCATTTCAAGTAGCTATTAAAGAAGCAATGGAAGCTGAAGCTTTAAGTCAAAATGTAGATTTAGATATTGCAATTGCAGATCAAGATTTAAGCAGACAAATTTCAGCAATTGAAGATTTTATTAATAAAGGGGTAGATGCTATTATTATTACGCCAGTAGATTCTGATGGTGTAAAGGGAGCAATTATGAAGGCAAAAGAAGCTAACATTCCTGTTATTACAGTAGATGTTAAAGCAAATGGAGTAGAGGTAGATTCTCATATTGCTACTGATAATTACACTGGAGGAATGATTGCAGCACAAGCTATGGCACAATTCTTAGGAGAAAAAGGAGAAATAGGACTTATTACATATCCAGAAGTTCAATCTGTTAGAGACCGTATAGATGGTTTTAAAAAAATGGCAGATACATATAAAGATCTAAAAATTGTAACAGAGTTACCAGGACGTACTAGAGAAGAAGCTAAATCTGCTTCTGAGGATATGCTTACTAGCAATGCAAATTTAAGTGGAATTTTTGGATTTGGAGATGATATGGCTATTGCAGCTACTACAGCTATCAAAGAAAGAGGATCAAATACAATAGTTGTTGGATTTGATGGACTAGAAGAAGCTAGAAAGTCTGTAGATGAAGACAATGCTTTTAGGGCTGTTGTAGTACAATATCCAGACAAAATGGGAGCAGAAGCAGTTAAAAATGCTGTAAAATTAGCAAAAGGAGAAACAGTAGAAAAAGAAGTTCCTGTTACACCAGGTCTTTATATTAATGAAAAAGGATTTGTACCAGTAGATGTACAAGACGGTCAAGTAAAAATTAATATGAATTAATCACTCATACAGAAGAAATACCATATACAGGTATTTCTTCAAATTTTTTATGAGCAACAATGTCTACTGAATGGGTTGTATCAATATATCAATAGAAAAGATGGTGATTTTTTGAATGCGATTCTTGAAATGAAAGGAATTAGAAAAGTTTTTCCAGGAGTCATCGCTTTAGATGGAGTAAACCTAAACTTAAAAGAAGGACAGGTTTTAGGTTTATTAGGAGAAAATGGAGCAGGAAAATCTACATTAATGAAAATATTATCAGGAACCTATCAGCCAGATGGGGGAATTATTTTTATAAATGGTCAAAATGTAGTCATAAAGGATGTAACTCATGCAAAAACATTAGGGATTAGTATTATTTATCAAGAACTTAGTTTGAGTCCTAATATGACTGTAGCAGAAAACATATTTGCAATGAAGGAGATTACTTCCTTTGGAATCATTAATGATAAAGAAATGAATAGAAGAACACAACAATTATTAAATGAATTAGGAATAGATATTTCTCCTACAACTATTGTAGATGAACTATCTATTTCCAATCAGCAGATGGTTGAAATTGCAAAAGCTTTATCTACAAAACCTAAAATTATTATTATGGATGAACCTACATCAGCCCTTAGTAATCAAGAAACAAAAAAGTTATTTGATATTATAAAAAAATTAAAAAAACAAAAAACTTCTATTATCTATATTTCTCATCGTATGGAAGAAATTTTTGAAATTACAGATGAGATCAGTGTATTAAGAGATGGAACTTATATTGGCACCGTTTCTACAAAGAGTACTTCATCGGATGAATTAATTAAGATGATGGTAGGAAGAGAAATGGATCAAGTTTATCCCCATAAAGATTTTCCATATCTAAAGGATGAAAAATTACTTGAAATAAAGGATTATCATAAACAAAATTATTTTCATCATATCAATTTATCTGTAAGGCCAGGAGAAATATTAGGTTTATATGGATTGATGGGATCAGGCAGAACAGAAATTGCACAAGGAATCTTTGGAATCTTAAAGAAAGATTTTGGAGAGATGATGCTTCGAGGTAAAAAAGTAAATATAGATTCTCCTTTTTCAGCTATTGAACATAAAATTGCTTTTGTCACAGAAGATAGAAAAAATGAAGGGCTTATCCTTACTTCTAGTGTTCGAGAAAATACCACAATGGCAAACATTGAAAAAATATTAAATAAATTTAAACTCATAAATGAACAAAGAGAGATGCATATCACAAAGGAACATGTGAAGAATTTGCGTATTAAAACTCCTCATGTAGAACAGATGGTCAATAATTTAAGTGGTGGAAATCAGCAAAAAATTGTTTTAGCAAAATGGTTTGAAATAGATCCAGCGATTTTAATATTAGATGAACCTACAAGAGGAATAGATGTAGGAGCAAAATATGAAATCTATAAGCTTATGATTGAGCTTGCTAAACGGGGAGTAGGGATTATTATGATTTCTTCAGAACTTCCTGAAATACTTAATGTATCAGATCGCCTATTGGTTGTAAAAGAACATGAGATTGTAACTGAACTAGATCCAAAGAAAACAACTCAAGAAGAAATTATGTCATATATTACTGGAAGAGGTGAATAAATATGATCCAATGGAAAGAATTATTATCTAAAAAGTCTATTAAAAGCCATGGAGGAGTATTATTAGCATTAGTAGGGCTTATGATTTTATTTTCATTTTTAAGTCCATATTTTTTAAAGACAAATAATATATTAACCGTTTTAACTCAAGTTTCAATTATTGCCATATTAGCCTTTGGAATGACTTTTGTACTAATGATTGGCGAAATAGATTTATCTGTAGGATCTATTTTAGCTTTGTGTGGGATTGTATTAGGAGTGATGCTATCAAATGGTTATAATCCAGTTGTATCTATTATAGTAGTGATTATAGCAGGAGCATTGGCAGGATTAATAAATGGGTGGATTAGTGCTCAATTTAAAATTCCTACTTTTATTGTAACGGTAGCTACTATGGGAATATTTAGGGGAATCGGATATGCTATTACAGATGCAAAGCCAATTCAAATTGATAATGAATTTATATTGAGTTTAGGAAATAAAAAAATATTTCAAATAATACCTGTTCCTGTAGTAATTGTGTTTATTATTTTAATCATTGCTCATATTTTCTTGGGGAAAACAAAGTTTGGAAGACAAGCGAAAATGGTTGGAGGAAATAAAGTAGCAGCAGAATATGTAGGGATTCATACAAAAAAATTACAAATGAAAATTTTTATGATTACCGGAATAGCAGCAGCTGTGAGTGCTATATTAATGACTGCAAGACTTTATTCTGCTCAGCCTAATACAGCAACGGGATATGAATTAGATGCCATTGCCTCAGCAGTATTAGGAGGAACAAGCTTATCTGGTGGATATGGGACAGTATTTGGTACTTTTATTGGGGCTGTCATCATGGGTGTAATCAACAATGGAATGAATTTAGTTGGAATGCCTTATTTTTATCAACAAATCGTAAAGGGATGTATTATCATTATTGCTGTATTTATAGATGTGAGAAATAAGGAACGTATGTTAAATAAATAATTTTTCATTGGAGTGATTGAAATGTCTGAAATTATTACTATAGGAGAAATATTAGTTGAAGTCATGGCTAAAGAGATAGAACAAAAATTTTATGAAACAAAAGAGTTTGTAGGACCTTTTCCAAGTGGAGCACCAGCCATATTTATTGACCAAGCTGCAAAATGTGAAAGCTCAGCTATGATTGTATCAGCAGTAGGGAATGATGGCTTTGGAAAAATAAATATAGATCGTTTAAAAAAAGACAATGTAGATGTTTCAAAAATAAAAATATTAAAAGATCAGACTACAGGAGTAGCTTTTGTAACTTATAAAAGTGATGGAGATCGAGATTTTATATATCATATTTCTAATGCAGCTTGTGGGTTTATAGAAAAAGAAGATATCAATGAAAAAGATTTTATGGATTGCAAGTATTTCCATATTATGGGTTCTTCCATATACAATGAAAACATTCATGATACTATTTTAAAGGGAATAGAACTTGCAAATAAAAATAATTGTAAAATTACTTTTGATCCTAATGTGAGAAAAGAAATTGTAACAAATGAGGGAAAAAGAAAAATTTTAGTAGATATATTAAAACAAGCTCATGTGATTTTAGCAGGAGAAAATGAACTTTTTTATTTAACAGGAATAAAGAATGAAAAAGAAAGTGTTTATAGTTTAATGAAAGAAAAAGCAGAGATCATTATTATCAAAAGAGGAAGCAAAGGAGCAACCTTATACGAAAAAGAAAGTGTGATAGATATAGATTCTTATTTGGTAAAAGAGATAGATCCTACAGGAGCTGGAGATTGTTTTGCAGGAACATTTGTATCTTGTATCAATCAGGGAATGAAGCCTTATATAGCAGCTAGATTAGCTTGTATAGCAGGAGCAAAGGCTGTAACTAGAAAAGGACCCATGGAAGGAAATACAACTTTAGAAGAACTTAAAAAAATTTATAAGGAGATGTATAAATAGATGGATAAAGGAAATGAATTTGTTTCTACAAAAGAGATGTTATTAAATGCACAAAGAGAAGGATATGCAGTACCTGCTTTTAATATACATAATTTAGAAACTGCATTAGCAGTAGTTCATGCAGCAGAGGAATTAAAAAGTCCTGTTATATTAGCAGCGACTCCTTCTACATTTAAATTTAATGGAAGACCCTATATTCATGCTATTGTAAGCAGTATTTCAAAATATGCAAAAGTACCTCTAACACTTCATTTAGATCATCATGAATCCTTTGATGAGATTAAAGAATCAGTAGATTTAGGATGCAGATCTGTTATGATTGATGCTTCTCATTATCCCTTTGAAGAAAACATTCGTATTGTAAAAAAAGTAGTAGAATATGTACATGCAGTAGGAGGAACAGTAGAAGCTGAGCTTGGAAAAATAGGTGGGAAAGAAGATGATTTATCTGTAGCAGATAAAGATGCTATGTATACAGATCCATCAGCTGCAAAGGAGTTTGTCGAAAGAACAGGAGTAGATTCCTTAGCAGTAGCCATAGGTACTGCTCATGGCTTATATAAATTTGAACCAAAGCTTGATTATGATAGATTAAAGGAAATAAGAAAAGTAGTAGATGTACCTTTAGTATTACATGGGGCATCAGGAGTGCCTGATGAAAGTATAAAAAAAGCCATAGAGCTTGGAATTTGTAAAATAAATATTGCTACAGAGCTTAAAATACCATTTACAAAAGCCATAAGAGAATATTTAATCCTTAATCAAGATGAAAATGATCCAAGAAAATACTTCTTACCAGCAAAAGAAGCAGTGAAAAAAGTAACAAAAGAAAAAATATTGCTTTGTAAGAGCAATAATAGAATATAGGTATTAATATGATAGGAACGATCACTTTGAATCCATCTGTTGATATATGTTATCATTTAGATGAATTGAAAGAAGGAGTCAATAGATGCAGTAATTATGGAAAAACAGCTGGTGGAAAAGGGATTAATGTATCTAAAGTTTTAAAAGATTTAGGTTGTGAAGTAATGGCACTAGGTCTTTTAGGAGGAGATACAGGAAATTTTATTGAAAGAGAACTGAAAAAAATCTCTATCCATACTCACTTTACAAAAATAGAGGAAGCTACTAGAAATTGTATTGCTATTTTAAATCATGAAAAACAAATAGAGATTTTGGAATCAGGGCCATATATAAAGGATGAAGAATCAAAAAAATTTATATATGAATTTTCAAATTTAATCAAAAGCAAAGATATAAATGTATTGGTAGCATCAGGAAGTATTCCAAATGGATTAGAAAAAAATTATTATAATAAACTTATAGATATGGCAAATAAAGAAAATATAAGGTTTGTAGTAGATACAAGTGGACAAGCTTTAAAGGAAGTAATAAAAGGATCTCCATATTTAATCAAACCAAATATTGATGAACTACAAAATTTATTAGATATAAAAATACAATCAGAAAAAGAACTCATTAAAGCTATGTATAGATTAAAAGACTATAACATAAAGATGATTGTAGTATCTTTAGGAAAAGATGGATGCATGGCCATGTATAAAGGCCAAATTTATAAAGTAAGTATTCCAGAGGTTATAGGAAAAAATCCTGTAGGATCAGGAGATGCTATGGTTGCAGGAATGGTAAAAGAAATTGATAAAAATAGTAGTTATGAAGAAATTTTAAGAGTAGGAAGCACCTGTGGAATTTTAAATTTCATAAATGAAAAAACTGGAGCTATTCAAATTTGTCAATTTAAGAATTATTATGATAAAATAAAAATACAAATCATAAAATAACTTGATAAAATCAATGAATAAAGCAGGTGCTAAAATGATTAATAAAAATTTAAAAACACCTATGTATTATCAAATAGAAGAGTGGATTAAATCTCAAATTGAAAAAAATATTTTTCAAGTGGATAAGGCCATTCCTTCTGAGCGAGAATTGACTGAGAATCTACAAGTTAGTAGACATACAGTAAGACAAGCCGTAGGAAATCTTGTGAATCAAGGATATCTGTATAGAGTTGCAGGAAAAGGTACTTTTGTAAAGGATCGAAACTTAATTCATAAAGAAAATAAATATACAAGCTTTTCTGAGGATATGATTTATCTAGGAAAAGAAGTGCAAAATAAGGTATTAAGCTTTAAGGTGGAAGGAGCATCTAAAAGTATTGCCAACAGACTGTCTATTAATGTAAATGATCCTGTTATAAAAATCAAAAGGGTAAGAATTGTAGAAGGTATACCTCTTTCTTATGAGATGATTTTTATCCCTAAAAAAATAGTGGGAGAGATGCCAGAGCATGTAGCAAAGGGATCATTAATAAAATATTATGAGGATGTTTTAAATTTAAATATTCATTATGCTTTGGAAACCATTGAATCTGTCATGGCTATAGAAAAAACTTCTAAAAAGCTAGAGGTCAATGAAACTATGCCTCTTCTATTGATAAGATCAAAATTATTTTTAGAAAATGGAAAACAACTTCATTATACAAAGAATTACTATAGAGGAGATAAATATAAGTTTACGATTAAACTTATAAGATAATAATAAAAAAGTGATCGTTTGATCACTTTTTTATTATTTAGGAACATGTGAAATTTCTATTGTTTATGTATTGGTTTGTTTATCTTTTTTACCTTCAAATAAATAAATACTAAGGATGATAATCAATCCTCCGAGTAATTGATTGATCGTTAATTTAGTGGAGAATATAATGAAAGATAATAATACTGTCATTAAAGGTTCAAGTAAACTTATTACAGAAGCTTTGCTTGCACCTATCAAAGAAAGTCCTTTTAAAAATGCAAATAAGCCTACAATTGTTGACCAAAAAGCGAGTATAAGAATACATATAAAAGTTTTTAAATTGATATTAAAATTCAATGTATGGGTTGCTAATCCATAACATAGAAAGTATATACAACATCCTAATGAAACATAAGTTGTAGCAATTAAAGAATCTATATGATGTAAAACTTTTTTATTCATTGTAATATATATAGTACTCATGACAGCGGCCATAATTACCATGATTATTCCTTTAATTTGTAGATTATCCCAAGGAGAGATTAAAATAAAACAGCAACCTACTATTGATAATAGTACACATATGATTTTTTTAAAGGTAATGGTTTCTCCTAGAAATAGGAATGCAGAAAAGGTAACAAAAATAGGATAGATATGATATATAAGTTCTCCAATAGAAGGAGAAATATATTTAAAGGCTGCAAAAAATAACAAGCATTGTGTACCATATGCAATAGATGCAATAATAAAGAATTTATACAGTTTTTTACTTTCTAAAAATACAGTTTTATTTTTAAAATACAAGTAAGCTAAAAAAATAATGGCTGAGATTAAAAATCTATAAAACAACATAGTGGAAGAATTAGAGCCATTATTAAAACCTATTTTAGCTAGAATAGGAATAACACTAAACCCAATAGTTGAAATGACAATATAAATGGTTCCCTTTACATTATTTGTTAAAGATTTTTCTTTCATTATACATTCTCCTTACCCCACCAACATTCATTGTAATTACCAAAAACATCATTTGTATTTAAAAAAGCATCACCACGACACCCATAGAAACATGATTTTAATCTATGCTCACAGCTTTTACAGGCTCCTTTTATATTTTTATCAATGTTCCTTAGGTTGACTAGCCATTCATTTGACCAAAGATTTTTTAGAGAATTTTCATGATAATTATCTAATGATATATTAATTCCTGCACAGGGTTTTAAATATCCAAAATTATCTATTAACATACTATAGTACAATTCTGCACAAAAAAATCCTACAAAAGAAGGTGCAGGGAACCATTCGATGTTAAATTCTTCTTGGTCAATAGTTAGTAATCTATAGAAAATATCCTTAATTTGTTCATTAGTTAAATATAAATTTGGATTTTCAACAGCATTTCCTTTTTTTAATACTGTTTCAAAGTAAGGGAAGATATTATTATTGCGTGCAAATCGATACATATGAGGAATTTCTTCTATGTTATGAGGTGTCAAAATAGATTGAATGGCAAGCTTATGTGCATTATTCTTAGTATCATTATAATGTATATAAAGTAAATTATCCAATCCTTTTTTGATTTTTTTTCCAGACCCTTTTACACCAACAAAATAATCTTGTACCTCTGCTTTGAAGCTATTAAACTTCAAAACAATTGAAACATCTAATGAGAATAACTTTTCAATCAATTCTAATGAACTCATATGGTGAATTTTATAAGAAAGGTTATCGTCGCCTAAAAAAGTTCCATTGGTATAGATTATACATTTCATACCCAGTTCTTTTATATATTGAGCAATATCCAAGATCCGATCATCCATTAAAGGTTCTCCGGCTCCAGATATTTTAATCGATTTTATTCCAAGGTCTTTAGCTTCTTTTAATATATTGTAATATTGCTTTATAGTTAGTTCATTAAATTTTTCATCTGATGCTTCTATGAAACATGATGGACATTTTACATTACATATACCACGAGTGTATAAGGTAAGTAGCATAGGCTTATTTTCTTTTTTTGCTGTTTCTATGTCATTTAATGAAAAATTCAATCCGTCTATATTAGGTGTAATAGATTGTTTTATCAATGGTAATCCCCCTTTATTTGATTTTATAAATTTGATAATTTTTCCTTTATGTATTTAGGACAATTATGTTCAAATGATTTTGTTTCCATATACATAAGTGCCCAACAACCGTTATTACAATTAGTTTTAGAATTATTTTTATGGAAAAAATCACAGGCTGTACATTCTTGGTTGGCTTCATCTCTTACGGCACGAAAAACTTTATTATTATTCCAAACATCTAATACATCATTGGTATATACATTTGTATTCATCAAATGATTTGGAAGAAGGAAACAAGGCACAAAATCACCATTAGCTAGAAGATAAGCACTTTCTTTTCCATCTATACATTTATGAAATATAAATTCTGGATCATCGATTTCATATAATTTTGAAGCTTCTTCAATACAAGGAGTTAGATAACAGCATGTAAGTTCTAAAATACATCCTTTTTGTTTTTCTTTATATGTTTTAAGAACAGTATCTACTAATTTATTGTAAGGAAGCATCATATCCCAACTGGCATATCCTGTGGGAATTAAGAATTCAATTTTATGATGTTTTACACCTAAATCATATAGAAGTTTATGTATATTTGGGAGATCAGAAATGGTATCTTTTAGCAATATTGTTTCGACTTTAAGCTTTTTTTTACGTTTTTGTGTTATATATCTAATATTATCCATTAATTTTTCTCGATTAGTTAAATCACCACCTCTAACTCTATTGGTCATCTGTAAATCATAATCGTTAAATGACGTATGAAAAGTATGAACATTGTATTGATCTATTAATAAATCTATATCTTCATAATTTAATAGTGTCAGATTAGAACTAATAATAATTTCTATATCTAAATCTTTAACAAATTCTAATGCTTCGAGAAGTCTTTCCCATGCTAATATTACCTCACCTCCTGTGAATAAAACCTTTTTTGGTTTTAGTTTTAGAATGGTTTCTTGGATTACCTCTAGAGGTAACCAATTCTTATGATCGCTTCTTAACTTTGGACTATTACCACAATAGATACATGAAAGGTTACAATCGCTGGTTAATTGGATTTCTAATAAATTTAGTGGATGATAAGTTTTTGAACTGGGCATATACTACTTCCTCCCTAATAAATAAATTTTAAGTAAAGACAAGCTATTTTAATATATATTCTATGTATATGATAGATATGAAAATATTTACAAAAATGTAATTTACATAAAAACAAGATATTAGAAGATATTAAGAAAATAAAAATTTTGATGATCATTATTTTTACATTTTATATAAAAGAGTAGGATGATTTTATATAATAGAATATAAAGAGATGATTAAGAAAGAATTAGATTTTAAAGGAGTGAAAAAATGAAAATTTTACATACAGCAGATTGGCATTTAGGAAAGAATCTTGAAAATGCTAGTAGACTTGAGGAACAAGAAAAATTTATAGAAGATTTCGTAGATATTGTTGAAAAGAATTGTATAGATTTAGTGATCATTGCTGGAGATATTTATGATCATAGTAATCCAAAAGCTCAAGCAGAAAAATTATTCTATAAAGCATTAAAAGAAATATCAAAAGGGGGAGAAAGAATTGTATTAGTCATTGCAGGAAATCATGATAATCCTGAAAGATTAGTAGCTGCAAGCCCTCTAGCTTATGAGCAGGGAATTATTCTACTACCGTACCCAAAAAGCTGTGCAGAGATAGGAAACTGCGGAAGACACAAAATTATAGATGCAGGGCAGGGGTATTTAGAAGTAGAGATTCATAAAGAGCGGGCTGTGATTATTACCCTTCCCTATCCTAGTGAAAAAAGACTTCAAGAAATCATATATGAAGAGATTGGAGAGGAAGAAAGGCAAAAGACTTATAGTAGTAAAGTTGGAGAAATATTTAAAATACTTTCTTCAAAATACCGAGAAGATACTATAAATATTGCAGTTTCACATTTATTTGTAATGGGTGGAGAAGAAACATCATCAGAGCGAAATATTCAATTAGGAGGAAGTTTAGCAGTAAATGTATATGATCTTCCATTAGATGCTCAATATATTGCATTAGGACATTTACATAGACCCCAAGAGATTAAAAATAGTAAGACAAAAGTAGTTTATGCTGGCTCTCCTCTTCAATATAGTAAAAGCGAAATAGGATATAGCAAATGTTTATATATAATAGATATAAATCCTGGGAAAGAACCAAAGATAGACAAAGTATTATTACAAAACTATAAACCTATTGAAGTATGGAGATGTGAAAACATAGAAGAAGCTATAAAAACTTGTAAAGAAAATGGAGAAAGAGATGTGTGGGTTTATCTTGAGATTAAAACAGATGAGTATATTACCCAAGAACATATCAAAATAATGAAGGAATTAAAGAAAGATATACTAGAAATCAAACCTATTATAAAAGAAAGTGAAGCTCAGCTAAATGAATTTTATGATATAGAGGAGAAAAGTATAGAGGAATTGTTTGGAGATTTTTATTTTCATCAAAGAAAAGTGCATCCAACAGATGAATTAATGGATTTATTTTTAAAAGTTGTCCATGAGGAGGATGAAGAGGATTGAGACCTATTTGTTTAAAAGTAAAAGGATTAAATAGTTTTATAGATGAGCAAATTGTTGATTTTAAATCTCTTACAGAGAAAGGACTATTTGGAATTTTTGGTCCTACAGGAAGTGGAAAATCTACTATATTAGATGGAATCACTATTGCTTTATATGGAGAAATTGTAAGAAAAAATAAAGATTTTATCAACACAGATTGTGATGATTTATTGGTAAGCTATGAGTTTCAAATTGGAAAAGGAGATGAGAGAAAATCCTATATTACTCAAAGAAATTTAAAAAGAGATAAAAATGGAGCTGTTAAAACAAAATATGCTAGGCTTATAGAAAAAGAAACCAATGAAATCATTGCAGAAAAGCCTACAGATGTGAAAAGCAATATAGAAAAAATATTAGGTCTTACATTAGATGATTTTACTCGTTCGGTAGTATTGCCTCAAGGAAAGTTTAGTGAATTTTTAAAGCTCAAAGGAAAAGATAAAAGGGATATGCTAGAGAGGATTTTTAATCTTGAAAAGTATGGAAAAAAGCTAGGAGAAAAAATTAAAAAGGCTAGAAATAAAAATATAAAAAAACAAAATGAATTAAATGGAGAGCTCAAAGGATTTGAAGGAATATCAGAGGAAATTTATCAAAAAAACAAAGACGAATTAGATCAATTAAAGATGGAAGAAAAAGAAATCATAGACAAAAAAGAAAAGTCTCAAAGAGATTATGAAAGATATAAGGATATATGGAATCTTCAAAAAGAATTGAGAGAATATGAAAAAAAACTAAAAGAATATGAAATGAACAAAGATGAAATAGACAAGCTCACACAAAAAAGTCAAAGAGGAGAAAATGCATTTTTTATTAAACCCTATATAGATGAACTCATGAAAATAGAAAATGAGCAAAGAATAAATGAAAAAGAGCTTATAAAAGAGAAAGAAGAACTAAAAGAACTAGATGAAAAAATACTTAAAATAGAAGAAGAATACAAAAGATCACAAAAAATAAAAGATGAACAAATCCCTATTTTAAGCAAAAAAGAAATACAGCTTCAACATGCCATTGAGCTAGAAAAAGAAACAGACCAAATTAAGCAAGAAAGAGAAAAATTATTAAAAAATTATTATGAGATTTTAAAACAAAAAAATGATTTAGATGAAAAAAGAAAAGAAAATGAAGAGATACAAAAAAATATTACAAATGTGTTGAATGAAAAAGAAATAAGGATGCAACAGATAAGAATCAATAGAAATGATAAAGAAAAAATAGAAAATGCTTTAGAGATAGAAAGACAATATAAAGATCAAAAGAAAAGACAAGAAGATATACAGAAAAAATTAAAAGAAAAAATAGATAGTTTTTCTAAAAATAAAAAGGATTATGAAGAAGTTATTACAATAAAAAGAGCAAAAGAAGAAAATTTTAAAATCCTTTTAAAGGAACAAGCGAATTTAAAAAATCAGTGTCCAGGAGATAGCGATTTGCTTCTGAAAAAGCAAAGAGAAGAAAGTGAGTGGGCACAAAAGGTAAAAATTTATCAACAAGATTTTATGAAAAAAAATGAACTGAAGATTTTATATGATCAGAATCATAAAAAGAAAATAGATGCAGAAGAAAAAATAAATAAAGAGAAAAAGAAAATAGAAAAAAAAGAGAATATAAAAAAAATATTAGAAGAAGAAATTAGTGAAATGATAAAGAGTGACCAAGCTTTTATGATTGCTCAAGATTTGAAAAAAGGACAACCTTGCCCTGTTTGTGGATCTATACATCATGAAAAACTAGCAGTAAAAACAGATGATACTATTTTAGAAAATAAAAAAGAGAATGATAAAGCTTTACAAATAGAAATAGAGAAAATGAATCAACACATGAGAGAAGAGGAAAGCAATCTCATTTTTTATGAAAGAGAAGAAAAAAGATTAAAAAGTGAAATTAATATTTTAAATGAAAAAATAGGAGAAATAAATTTAGAGGAAATTTTAGTTTTGTATGAAAAAATGAAAGAAGAATTTAAAATTTTACAAAAAAAAATGAATCATTGGAATGAACAAAAAGAAAATATGGATGAAAAAGTAGAAAAAATAAAAAATGATAAAATTCATATAGAACAAAAAGAAATAGAACTAAAAGGATATATTACTTATGATGAAGAGAATATTATGGCTCTTCAAAAGGAATTATCCATACTCCAAGAGGAATTGGATATTTTATATGACAAGTATAAGATATATCAAGACCAACTCAAAATACAAAATTTCAAAGAAGAAATGGAAAAAATAAAAAAAATAGAAGAAGAAATAGAAAAGCTACAGGAAGAGCAAAAAAGTTCAAGGAAAGAAATAGACGAGAAAATACAAATGAAAGAAAAAATAAACAAGGAAATGAATTTATTAGATATAGAATTAAATAGTATTTTAGAGGTAGGGAAAGAAAAGAAAAATAGGATAAATAAAAATGAAAAGGAATTAAAAAATATTACAGATGGAAAAGACCCTAAGAACTATATAGGACAGATTCAAAATAAAATAGATGAAATCAATCATTGGGTAAAAAATTTAAATGATGAATTAGAAAATATAAAAAATAAAAAAGAAAATTTAAAAAACTTGATTAGTAGTACAAAGGGAAAAAATGAAAATCTTATCAAGCAAATACAACAATGTTATAAAAGAATAGATGAATTATTAAAAGAGTATTCTTTTGAAAGCAAAGAAGAAGTATTAAAATATTTTATTTCTAAAGAAGAAATAGAAAGTATGAATCAAAAAATTAAAAATTTTGAGGATGAATTTAAAAATATTTTAAGAAATATAGATAGAATTAAAAAATTGTTAAAAAATGATAGGATAGATGAAGAAACTTGGAATAAAATTGTACAAGATCAAAGAAAATATGAAGCTTTGTTTAAAGAAAAAATTATTCAGATTGCTTCTTTAGAACATACACTGAACAAAATGAAATGTGATTTAGAAAAAATAAAAGATCTACAAAAAATGTACTTAGAAGTTGAGCATCAATTAAGTATTTTGAGCGACATAGAAAAATTGATACAAGGAAATAAATTTGTAGAGTTTGTAGCCATGAATCAATTAAAATATATAGCTAGAGAAGCATCCAAATATCTTATGGGTATTACAGGAAGGTATGCATTAGAAATAGATGATGAAGGCAACTTTACCATAAGAGATGATAAAAATGGAGGAGTGGTAAGAGAAACAGCCTCTTTGTCAGGAGGGGAGACTTTCTTAACTTCATTAGCACTAGCATTATCACTATCTTCTCAAATTCAATTAAAGGGAAGTGCTCCTTTAGAATTTTTCTTTTTAGATGAAGGCTTTGGAACTTTAGATGCAGACCTTTTAGAGGTAGTTATGACATCTTTAGAAAAGCTTCATACAGACAAATTATCTGTAGGAATTATAAGCCATGTAGAGGAATTAAAAAATAGGGTTCCTATAAAGATTATCGTAACTCCAAGTGAGTATGGAGTTAGAGGAAGTCAAGTGAAGCTTGAATATAGTTAATTGAGAGTCTACAAATAAAAGAGTATTAAAATTATTTGTAAAATGATTTTGAGATTTCTTTTTTGTATTTTTATTGGTATTTTGAGGAGTTTTAATAGAAACAAGAAAATTTTTAAATGATATAATATAAGTATTAAAATCAACTATCATATACGATTTTAAATAGGAATTAGAGGTGAAAAAATTGATACTTCAAAATGTGGGTCTAGTTTTAGAAGGTGGAGGAATGAGAGGGGCTTATACAGCAGGAGTTTTAGATGCTTTTATGGATGAAAAAATTAAAACTTCTTATATCATAGGTGTTTCTGCTGGAGCTAATAATGGCGCTGACTTTATGTCAGACCAAAGAGATAGAAATAAAAAGGTTTTTGTAGATATAGTTAAAGATCCAAGGCATTCAGGACTACTAAATTTGTGTAGAGAAGGAAGCTATTTTGGAATGAATTTTATTTTTAATACAGTAGCCAATGAATTGATTCCTTTTGATTATGATACTTTTTATAATTCTCCGGTTACATTTAAAGTATGTACAACAGATTGCAAAACAGGAGAGGCTGTATATTTTAGTCATAAGGATTTTGAACCTAAATATTTTGCGCAAAAAATATTGAGAGCTTCCTGTAGTTTACCTATCATTTCATCTGCTGTAGAGATAAAGGGACGTAAATACCTAGATGGAGGAATGGTAGATCCTATTCCTATCCAAAAATCTATAGAAGATGGAAATAAATATAATATTGTAATTCTTACAAGAAATAAAGGCTATCAGAAAAAGCCTTCGAGATTTCATTTTATCATGAAAGCTTTTTTACATAAATATCCTGAGGTAGGGAAAGCCCTTAAAAATAGATATAAAAAATATAATGATTGTATAGATGAAATCAATAGACTTGAGGAAGCGGGAAAGGTTTATGTATTTCGTCCACAAAAAGAATTATTTGTAAATCGTTTAGAAAAAGATATTGAAAAATTAAATGATTTATATGAGCAAGGATATTATGAAGCAATGGAGCAAATGGATAGTTTTAAAAATTGGATAACAAATATAAAAAAATATAATAGTTTAAGTTTATAACATGCCATATTTCTTTTTTATTAAAGCAAGGATTAGAATCATAATAGGAAAAATGACTTGAAAGGGAAAAGCGTAATATCTCCATATGGCATTTGTCCATAAACTTACATCTATCATATTTTTATGTAGAAAATCTGATAAATTAAGCATAAATAAAGCTATTGGAGTGACGATGAATCTATAGTCTTTCATATTGAATATTTTTGTAATTCCTTTACAAGCAGCTAATAAACAAATAGATATTTTAACAAATCCACCTAAAAAGAAGGATATGGATACAATTACTTCAATTCTTTGTAAAAAATCACCGATCATAATTCTGCTTACAGAAGCATAGGAAGGGAAAAATAAAGATGTGTAAGAAGGAACTCCTAAGGTTAAAAGGTTTGTTAAACTAACGGTAAAAATTAGAATGCTTCCAATGATTAACCCTATAGAATATATTTTATAGGGTGATTTTTTATGTTTAAATTTTGAAAAAACAAAACAAAAAACGATAGTTTCTGCAAAAGGAAAGGAAAATATTCCAAAAGCTCCCTTCATAATAGGCAATATTCCATGTGATAATATGGGATAAATACGATTGATATTAAATTCAGGAATTAGCAATAAGGTGCCTATTACAACTGAACATATTACTCCTAATATACTAAGTTGTGCCCACCTACCTAATAGGGTTATTCCTTCTTTTATAGCCCAGGTACATAAAAAGATAATGCATATCATAGGAATCATTTTGGGAGTTTCAGATATAGAAATGATAGTAGGGAATTCACCAAAATCATTTAAGACTAATGTACCTAAATGAATAGAAAACCAAACATATAGTAAACATAGCGTTTTCCCTAAAAGTTTTCCTAATACGAGTTCAAAAATGTCAAATAAGTTCTTGTGAGGAAAAAGGGAATGAAGTTTAGCATAAATGATCAATACGGGAAATGCAAATAGGATAGACAATAAAATAGCTAGCCATGCATCTTGTTTTGCTTCTCCTCCTATTCCAAATAAGAGAGCACTTCCTCCTATAAACAAAACCATAAGGGATATAGCTTGATGGTCTGAAATCATTTCTTCTTTCATATTTTTCCCTCCACAAAATAGCATAGAATACATTTATTATTTCCTATAAGAGATCAATCTATCCAATAAATAAAAGGATGATTGTTTTAATGAAGTTTAAAATATAATATGGAACACATATAGGCCTTTCTACATAATCTGTATCAGGGAAAAAATTTTACAGATAAAAGGAGGTGTAGTAGATGGCTGATAAACAATGTGGAGGAATTGGTGGTATATTTGGTGGATGTGATGATAGTTTACTATTTTTCTTCTTATTACTTGTAATATTATTCTGTTCTCCATGGATTGGTGGAGGTTGTGGTAGAGGATGCTAAAGTTTTGAAGAGTTGGGAGATCCCAACTCTTTGCTTTTTTATTTTTTAGGAAATTATGTGTTTGATAAAATTGTGGATAACTCTAGAAAGTTAGATTTTCATCAAATTTTAAGCAACGGAAATTCTGAATGAAATGAAAGAATTCCGTTGACGTCATGAGCAATTCCGAAATGGATATGCAAATTTTTGATAAAAATAGTCAGAAAATTATACAATTTGTCGCAAAAAACATATGGAATATATTACTTATTTATCCAATTTTGTTATATAATAAGAAGTGGGTACTCTAGAGTATACAATAAACAAAAGGGGAGAGAGATTTATTATGAAAAAAGTAGTGAAATTTGTAGAAAAAAATTCTCTACATCTATTGTCAATGTGTGCATTATTTGTAGGAGCAACAGCAGCTTCAGCAGCTACAATGTGGTATAGCCATCAAGTAAAATGTCCAGAGGAATTATTAAAATAAAAATATAGTTTTATGTCATTCTTTAGAATACATAAAAAATAAATATTTTATGTATTTATTTAAAAAGGTTTCTTATGATGGCAAGCCCTTTCATAGGAGCCTTTTTTAATCATTTACGTTATAAAGTTTTAGATAATTCGCAATTTTAGATATTTATTTCAAAAAAATCTATCTATCTTATAAAGTGAGATCTTGTTCTTTAGTAGAGGAGTAGAATTATGAATATGTATAGTTTTGTAAATGAAATTTTATTTGCTGCTCTTGAAGGATTTGTGATTTTAACTATATTTTTAACTTTATTTAATAAAAAAAATTTTATACAACAAAATATAGTAAAGACATTTGTATTTGTATTTTTATATACAGTGTTTTCGTATTGGGCATCTACTTATATACCTGTAGGCTATCATACTATAATTATAGTTACTTTTGCAGTCATTAGTCTTTCGTTTATTACATCTTCCCATTTAATACATTCATTTATTGTAGTCATGATTAGTTCTATTTGTTTTATGATTATAGAAAGTACTGTTGTAATGATGTTTGCTATATTTAAAGATGTTAACTTTGCTGATATTATAAATATTTCAAAGATTAAATTTGAAATATCTCTATTAATTAAGGGCATAGAATTGTTTTTAAGTTTTCTTATTTATAGAAGTAAAAGAACTTATCTAAAGGATTTATCTATAAATTCAGGAAATAGTGGAATTACTTATTTATTATTAGGAATATTTCTGATGGGTGTTTTTATCTTTAGCATAAATTATATTATTGCCACTAAGGTAAATATTATTTTATATGAAATACTATTATTCTTCATTTTTGTACTTTTCATTTTTTGTGGTATTTTTGTATATAAAGAAAAAGAACAACTACTAAAAATGAAACATAAAGTTCATTTACAAGAAGAGTATATTAAAAATATTGAAACGGTTATTAATATTATCCGACAAGAAAAACATGATTTTATGAATCATATGAATACAATTCATGCCATATGTTCCTTAAAGAAATCTAATGCTATTGAACAAATTGATAAATATGTAAATAAATTAACGAATAATTTACAAGTGTCTTATCATTATTATAATACGGGAAACGACTATGTAGATGGCTTACTTGCAGTAAAAAGCAATTTTGCTTTTCAACATAATATTTCTTTTGAAGTAGATTTTGAAAATTCCTTATATCATATTGATTTGGATGAATATGATCTTGTGAGTATTATTAGCAATTTAATAGACAATGCTTTTGAAGCTATTATTGAAAATAAAAGATTAGAAGATGAAGTGGTATCTGTTTGTACATATATTGAAGATAGCATATATTATTTATCAGTTGCAAATACAGGACCTCCTATTTCACAAGAAATGATCAATAAAGTTTTTGATAAAGGATTTTCTACAAAACAAAACAATAAAGAGGATCATGGATTAGGATTATATATTATAAAGGAAATCATACAAAAAAACAAAGGAGAAATTATTGTTTTGAGTAATGAGAATGAAACACAATTTTTAGTAAAGTTTTATTTAAAGGAGTGTAGTTATGGAAAGGATAGCTCAAAATATCACAAACTCAATACAGCGTAATAATTCAAATTTAACTAGACTTCAAATTTTAAAAATAAAATTTGGACTAGAATGTTTATTAGGGGAACTGACAAAAACTATTCTTTATGTAGGTATATTTTCAATCTTTTCATTGACTAAAAATTTTTTAATAAGTTTACTATTTTTTTGTTCAATTCGCTCTGTAGCAGGAGGGTATCATGAGGCAACATATTGGAGATGTTTTTGTACGAGCTTTTTGATATTTAGCATTGCTGTAATCGCAGGAGTTCAATTAGATATATCTTCAAATGTAAGAGTAATTATGTTGCTTGTATCAATGGTATTAGTATGGATATATGCTCCAGTAGATCATCCTAATAAACCTATTATTAGTGAACTAAGAAGAAAAAAATTAAAATATATTTCTTTATTGCTAAGTATATGTATGGGAGGAATGAGCTTCTTCCTTTCAAAAAATTATGCCATTACGGCTATGATGGCTATATTACTTGAAGCATTATCTTTACCAATGGGAAATTTTTCAAAAAGGAGTATGGAAAGTGAAAGTGTTAAAAGGTGAAATAATAAACAATGGTATGGTAATGAATACATCTGCTGTACCTTATGATGATAAGAAGGGGTTTTTCATTGCACTAGTCGCCATTAGTGAATCTTTAGAAATAGATGTTCCCATATGGACATCAAGAGAAGATTATTTTCTACAAAGAAACAAAGAAGTGGTCATCTGTTTAAGAGAAAATATATTTTTAAGGATATATAGTGAGTAGCTGCATGACCATAAAGGAGTTTCTATTCAACTTGTAGAAACTTCTATTTTTATAATACATAGGAAATGATATGCTTAATAAAATTGTAAATAAGCTTATAATTTTTGTTATGTATTTCAAAAAAGTCTATCTATTAAATTTTTCTAAGGAAGACTTTTTTATATTTTTGATGTTTTTTATATGAGATAAAACATCATAATATTCATTTAATAAATGATCTAATTGTTGGCTAATAGACAATACTTCATAATCAAGAAGATCATTCTTACTTTCGATAATGATATGCATTTTATTTCTCAATTCTATGATTTGTTCTTTAAGTTCTTTTTGTTTACTCATTTTCAATTATCCCCTTTTGATTGTATAAAAAATTATGTATTTCAAAAAATTTTACTTATAAATCTTCCAAAGGAAGACTTGTTGATTAAAATAATCATCGGCAAGATTAATCTATATTTTAGCATTGTTGTAATTAAATGTCATGTGAAATGTGAAAAATAGGAAATAAGTTTTAATATGAATAAAATAAAATCATGAAATTTTAAATAAAAGAAATCTTCACTAATTGACAAATATATTCTGTTATAGTACAATTTTTATGGAACATGTTCCATGCAGTTTAAATATGAAAATATTTGAGAAGTGTATGGAATATAAAAACAAAAAAGAAGGAAATAAATATGATATATATAGGAATCGATTTAGGCACATCCTCTGTAAAACTATTAGCTTTAAATGAGAATGGAAATATATTAGGAGAGGTTACAAAAGAATATCCTGTTTATTATCCAAAATCAAATTGGGCTGAGCAAAATCCAGAGGATTGGTGGAATCAAACAAAACAAGGATTAAAAGAATTAATAAATAGATATGATTTGCCAAAAGATCAAATTCAATCTATTGGATTTAGCGGACAGATGCATGGGTTAGTAGCTCTTGATGAAAATGGAGAAGTATTGTTACCTGCTATATTGTGGAACGATCAAAGAACGGTGGATGAATGTATAGAAATTGAGAATCACTTTGGGCAAGAAAAGCTAACACAATTTGTAGGGAATAAAGCTTTAACAGGATTTACAGCACCTAAAATATTGTGGCTTAAAAAAAATCACAAAGAAGTATTTGAAAAGGTACAACATATTCTTTTGCCAAAAGATTATATAAGATATAGACTCACAAAAGATTATGCAACAGATGTATCGGATGCTTCAGGGATGCTTCTTTTAGATGTAAAAAACAGAAAATGGTCAAAAGAGATGATAGAATTTTTAGGTATTCATGTGGATATGTTGCCAAAGGTTTATGAATCTTATGAAGTAACAGGAGTATTATCAGATGAAATCAAACAATATTTAGAAATAGAAAACGAAGTACTCGTAGTAGGAGGAGCATCAGATCAAGCAGCAGGTGCTATTGGAACAGGAACTGTAGAGGATGGAATTATATCTATTACACTAGGAACATCTGGAGTTGTATTTGCTTCTTGTGATGAATTTGTAGTGGATGATGAAAATAGGCTTCATTCTTTTTGTCATGGAAATGGAAAATATCACCTTATGGGTGTGATGTTATCAGCTGCTAGTTGTTTAAAGTGGTGGGTAGAGGATGTAAATTGTGGAGTATCCTTTGAAGAACTATTACAAGAAGCACAAGAAAGTGAAGTAGGGGCAAATGGAGTGATTTTCTTACCTTATTTAATGGGAGAAAGAACCCCTTATGCAGATCCAGATGCTAAAGGAACTTTTATAGGGCTGAATATGAAAGTAAAAAGAGGAGATTTAACAAGAGCAGTACTAGAAGGTGTTTCATTTGGACTTCGAGATTCATTAGAAATTTTAAAGGATTTAAATATTCCTATTCATCAAATCAGAGTCATTGGCGGGGGAGCGAAAAGTCAATTGTGGAAACAAATCCTTGCAAATATACTCAATCATTCTATAGATGAAATAAATACCAATCAAGGTGGAGCTTTAGGAGCAGCTATTTTAGCAGCAGTTGGTGTAGGAAAATACAAAAACGTAGAGATAGGATGTAAAACATTAATCAAACGGATCAATCAAATAAACCCCCAAAAGGAATTTGTAAATACTTATGAACAAATATACAAAAAATATCAATTGCTTTATGGTTCTTTAAAAGATTGGTTTAAATCTTAAATCAGGAATCAAGTAAATAGATATTGTAGGAGTGTTTATGTCAAATATAAGAGAAATTGCGAAAAAAGCAGGAGTAGGTATTGCAACAGTATCAAGATATTTAAATGAAACAGGCTATGTAAGTGATGAAGTAAAAGTAAAGATTCAAAAGGTAATAGAAGAATTAAATTATAAACCTAATGCATTGGCTAGAGCAATCTTTACTAAGAATTCAAAGACAATAGGACTGATGGTTCCCAATATATCTAACCCGTTTTTTAATCAAATGGCATCTATTATAGAAGAATATGCAAGTAATATGGGATATAATATATTACTATGTAATACAGATGATAATGAAGAAAAAGAAAAAAAATATCTAGATGTGTTACAAAGCCATAGAGTAGCTGGAATCATTGTATCAAGAAGTCAATGTGGAGAAGAATATAAAAATATTGAAATTCCTATTGTTTCATTTGAAAATCATATTTCTGATAAAATTATTACTATTTCTTCCGATAATTATCAAGGAGGAAGAATTGCTTTTGAACATTTGTATGAAAAAGGATGTAGAAAAATTTTACATGTAAGAGGACCTCAAACTTTTGAAGCAACAGAGCTGAGATTTAAAGGATTTGTAGATGGGGCGAAAGAAAAAAATTTAGAAATCGATTACATTGAATTTGAAAGTGATTTTCAAGTAAAAATGCTTAAAGAGAATATTGAGAGCATAAAAAATATTAGAGATTATGATGGAATATTTGTTTTTAATGATATTGCTGCAGCTACAGTAATGAAATTTCTTAAAAAAAGAGGAGTGAAAATTCCTGAAGAAATTCAAATTATAGGTTTTGATAATAGCTTTATTTGTGAATTAGTACATCCTTCATTAACTACTATTAGCCAGCCAATACAAAACTTAGGAAAGACCACCATTGAATTTTTAATAGGTTTAATCCATGGAGAAGAGATTCCTATTAAGGATTATCTTATGGAAACAAAATTAATAAAAAGAGAGACAACATATTCTTGAAAATTTTAGTTCATGTAGAAAGGATAGTAACTTTTTACATTATAAGGAACTAGTTCCATATGGATTATGAAAAGCATCAAATCTTTAGAAGTCGAGGTGTTCACGTGGAATTAATAATGAAAGATATTCAAAAATCTTTTGGTGATGTACATGTTTTAGAAAATGCAGGACTTCACGTTAAAGATAAACAGATTCATGCATTGATGGGTGAAAATGGTGCTGGAAAGTCTACAATGATGAAAATTTTAACAGGTGTTTATACAAAAGATTCTGGAGAAATCATCATCAATGGGAAATCACAAGAAATACATAATATTCGAGAGAGTGAGAATCTAAAAATTGCTTTTATTCATCAAGAGTTAAATGTACTTCGTGAAATGAGCATTGTAGACAATATGTTTTTAGGAAAAGAGATTAAAAACAGGTTTGGATTTTTAGATAAAAAAACTATGATCCAAATTGCAAAAGAAAAACTTCAGTTATTAGGACTAGATATCAATCCTACTGTTCTTATGAAAGACATTTCTTTAGGATATAGGCAATTGGTTGAAATTGCAAAAGCTCTTTTGTTAGATGCAGAACTTATTATTATGGATGAACCAACAGCTGCTCTTACAGATCGAGAAATAGAACTACTTTTTAAAGTCATTAGAGATCTAAGAGACCAAGGGGTTTCATTTGTCTATATTTCTCATAGAATGGAAGAAATATTTGAACTTTGTGATGAAATTACGGTTTTGCGTGATGGCAAATATATTGGATGTAAAAAGATTGCTGACACTCATTTTGATGAAATTGTAAGCATGATGGTAGGATATGACATGGATGATCGTTTCCCTAAAGTAGAAACAAATCCAGGAGAAGTAGTTTTATCTGTAAAACAATTAACGAAAAAAGGAAAATTTGAAGACATTACTTTTGAGGTAAGAAGTGGAGAGGTATTAGGATTTTCGGGCCTTATGGGAGCAGGAAGAACAGATGTAATGCATGCCATATTTGGAAGTATGAAATATGATACAGGAGAAATTTATTTAAATGGAAAAAAGGTCAAAATAGATTCTCCTTTAACTGCAAAAAAATTAGGAATTGGATTTATTACAGAAGATCGAAAAAATGAAGGGCTTATATTAGATTTTGCGATCAATAGTAATATGGCATTACCTTCTTTAAAGGAATTTACAAACAATGGAATGATTCAAGATTCTAAAATATCCAAGGAAGTAGATGAATTTATAAAGAAATTAAAAGTAAGAACTCCTAGTCAAAATATTGAAGTGGGAAATTTAAGTGGAGGAAATCAACAAAAGGTTGTTATTGCAAAATGGCTCATGACAAATCCAAAAGTTCTGATATTAGATGAACCAACACGTGGGGTAGATGTGGGAGCAAAAAAAGAAATTTATGAAATTATTAATCAATTAAAAAAATCAGGAGTTGCAGTTATAGTAGTTTCTAGTGAACTTCCAGAGATTTTGGGAATTTGTGACAAAATTGCAGTGATGCATATGAAGAAATTAAAGAAGATATTTGATGGAAAAGAGGCTACACAAGAAAAAATTATGGAATATGCTACGGGTGGAGGAAAATAATTTATGGAAAAAATAGGTAGATTATATAAGAAATTTGGAACCGTAGGAAGTTTACTTCTTTTAGTGATTATTGTAACCATATTAAATCCAAAGTTTTTTACTATGTATAATATATTAAATATATTTAGACAAGTGTCTATCAATGGATTGATTGCTTTTGGAATGACCTTTGTTATATTAACAGGAGGAATCGATTTATCTGTAGGAGCAACCTTGGGGTTATCAGGCATGATTTTAGGTCTTATGGTATCCTCAGGATTTTCTGACGTAGTTTCTATACTTGCTGCATTAATTTTAGGAACTTTACTTGGAGCATTTAATGGAGTCTTAGTTTCTAAGGTAAAACTTCAACCATTTATTGCTACACTGGCTACTATGACTATGTTCAGAGGTATTACTATGATTATTTCAGATGGAATTCCATTTATGAAATTAACAAAAAATGCTCCTATATTAGACTGGTTTAGCCAAGGAGAATTTTTGAAAATACCTATTCCCATGATTATATTTATAGGGTTTTTAGTATTATTACTTGTCATTTTACAAAATACTACCTTTGGTAGAGGGGTGTATGCAGTAGGTGGAAATGAAGAAGCTGCAAGATTATCTTCTATACCAGTAGATAAAATAAAGACTTTTGTGTACGTAATTAGTGGTTTTTTATCTGCATTAGCAGGAGTGATCTTAACCTCTAGACTTAGTTCCTCTCAACCTACAGCAGGAATGGGATTTGAATTAGATGCTATTGCAGCTGTAGTTATAGGTGGGACAAGCTTATCTGGAGGAAAAGGAAAAGTTTTTGGTACTTTCCTAGGAGTATTAATTATTGGAGTTTTAAACAATGGACTCAATATTATAGGTGTTTCAGCGTTTTACCAACAATTTATTAAAGGGCTTGTAATACTTTTAGCGGTAATTTTAGACCGTAAAAGTAATGCATAATAAAAATAAGGGGGAACTATAATGAAAAAAATTGTTTCACTACTACTGATCCTTTCATTGATTTTTACAATGGCTGGATGTAGCAAAAGCGATGAAGCAGCAAAAAAAGAAGAAAAACAAAAGATTGCTTTACTAATGGCAGACCTAGGAAATCCATACTTCCATGTACTTCGTGATGCAGTACAAAAAAGAGGAGAAGAATTAGGTTATGAAGTTTTAGTGTATGATGGTCAAAATGATGCATCTAAGCAACCTTCACAAGTAGAAGACGCCATTCAACAAGGGGTATCCGCAATTATTATCAATCCTGCAGATGAATCATCAACTGCAAATGCACTAAAAGATGCAATTGCTCAAGACATTCCTGTAGTAACAGTAGATAGATCTGTAGAAGTAGATGGTATTTTATCTTATCTTGTTACAGATAACCAAAAAGGTGGAGAACTTGCAGGAAAATGGTTAGAAAAGAAATTACCAGAAGGTGGAAATGTAGTACATATAGAAGGAATCATTGGTACTGCTCCACAACGTGAACGTGGGGGCGGATTCTTAAGTGTTGTTGATCCTGCAAAGAATCCAAACAGTAAATTTAAAATTATTGATACAGCTGTAGGAGAATTTTCTATGGCACCAGCAGAAGCTGCTATGTCTGATTTATTAGCAAAACATGATGATATTGATGTAGTATTTGCACAAAATGATACAATGGCAGTAGGAGTTGCTCGTGCTATTGAAACAGCAGGAAGATTAGATGACGGAATTATTGTTATTGGATTTGATGGAGCAAAAGAAGCATATGAACTAATAGAACAAGGAAAAATGGCAGTAACAGCAGTTCAAGATTTCCCATATATAGGTAAAGAAGCAGTAAATTATGTAGATGCTTACTTAAAAGATGGTACAAAACCAGAACCACATGTATTAGTAGATGTATATATGTCAGATGAAAAATAGACAAAAATCCCTCTTATGAGGGGTTTTTTTTATTGTCTTTTTCATATAAACTATATAATTATATAGGAAATAAATTTTGTATGTATATGAGATAAAAAATAAAAAGGATATGAGGAGTGGAAAAATGTTTGAGATAAACTATAAGACCACAGATGAAATAGTTTGGCAGGGAAGAACAGATGATGATAAAAATTTTGATGCCTTTAGATGGCATCAATGGGTAGAAAATATGGATTTAAGAAAAGAAGATTTAAAACCCTATACAGGAAAACTTGGATTTGCATTTATTGGATTTTGTTGTGATCAAGGGGTAGAAAGAAATAGAGGAAGAGTAGGCGCTGCTAAGGGACCTAGAAGTATTAGAAAGGAATTATCCAATTTACCTTGTTGTTTTACACAAGAAGTAAAGTTATTTGATGCAGGAAATATATTTTGTGAAAATGCTACACTAGAAAAAAGCCAAGAATTACTATCAAAGGCTGTAGAGAAAATATTAAGTTTAAATCTTTTTCCTATTGTATTAGGAGGAGGACATGAAACTGCTTTTGGCCACTATAATGGAATACTAAGTAATTTAAAGAAAATTGAAGATAAGCCTAACATTGGAATTATTAATTTTGATGCCCATTTAGATATAAGACCTTATCCAAATGGAGGAAGCTCAGGAACTATGTTTAGACAAATTGCAGATATTTGTAAGGAAAAAGATTTAAAATATTCTTATCTTTGTATAGGGGCTCAAAAACATAGTAATACAGTAGACTTATTCAAAACAGCAGATCGATTAGGAGCTAGTTACATTTTAGCAAAGGATATTTTGAGTACAGATTATTGGAATTTATTAGAGGAGATAGATGATTTTATAAAATTTAGAGATCATATTTATATTACCATTTGTTCGGATGTATTTTCTTCAGCTTTTGCACCAGGTGTAAGTGCTACACAGTCATTAGGTTTAGATCCAGAAAAAGTTTTAAAATTTTTAAAATATATATTAAGATCCAATAAAGTAGTTAGCTTTGATATTGCTGAGGTTTCTCCAAGATTTGATCAAGATAATACTACTTCGAATTTAGCTGCTGTATTGATTTATTCAGTGATTCAAACTTTGTCTCAAATGAAACATCTTGCAATTTAAAAATCTGTTTATAGCAGGTTGAGCTTATAGATAAAGTCATAAAATTCTTCACTAATTTTCAAATTTGGAAAATATGACGAAACGGTCGAAAATAGTATTACAAACTCGCTATGCTCAAACAGTGTAATGCTAAGCATTTTCTCACTTATTCTATATTTTCACAAATTCTTAATAATGGTTCCGAATTTTATGACTTTGCTAAAATATAGTTTGTCTTTAGTATGAAACCTGCTGTGAAGCAGGTTTTTTTAATTGGCATTTGACAAGAATTAAAAAAGTAGTATAATATAATTAGCAAATGCCAATAATGAATATGAGTAGTTTATTTAATTTTATAAAATGGAGGGGTGTTTTATGAAAATCTGTGTTTCAAGCTTAGGAAAAGAAAAAACTTCTATGATGGATGATCGTTTTGGAAGATGTCAGTATTTTTTTATTGTAGATACACAAACAAATGAAGAAAAAGTTTTAGAAAACAAAGGATTAACAGCAACACAAGGTGCAGGAATTGCTGCAGGACAACAAATAGTGGATGAGAAAGTAGATGTACTTATTACTGGATATATAGGACCAAATGCTATGAAAGTATTACAAGGGTCTGATATAAAAATTTATAAAGGTAAAGGATTAGCTATACAAGAGGAAATAGATGCATTTAAAAAAGAAAACCTAGATGAAATCAAAAATCCAGGACCTGCTCACTTTGGAATGAAGAACCAGTAAGGAGAGGGTTGTAATATGAAAATTGCAGTACTTAGTGGAAAAGGTGGAACAGGAAAAACTACAGTTTCTGTAAATCTTGCAAAATCTATGGGATGGAGTTATATAGATTGTGATGTAGAAGAGCCTAATGGTTTTATCTTTTTAAAACCAAATATAGGTAAAGAGATGAATGTAAGTATTCCTGTTCCTAAAATAGATGAACAAAAATGTATTCATTGTAATCAATGTGTGAATATATGTCAATTTCATGCATTAGCAGGAACAAATAACGGGGTGTTGGTATTTGAAAAATTGTGCCATGGATGTGGTGCATGTACACTCACATGTCCTGTAGATGCCATAAAAGAAGAAGATAGGGTCATAGGAAAGATAGAGGTAGGACAAGATAAGGAGATATCTTGTATGAGAGGTGTTTTAAATATAGGAGAACCTATGGCTACACCTATCATAAAACAGTTAAAAAAGATAAACAAAGAACAAAATACAATTATAGATTGTTCTCCTGGAAGTTCTTGTACAGTCGTATCTGCTATTGAAAGAGTAGATTATGCTATATTGGTAACAGAACCTACGGAGTTTGGACTGCATGATTTAAAAATTGCTATAGAGCTTATGAGACAAATGGATATTCCTTTTGGAGTCATTATTAATCGAGTAGATCAGCAAAAAGATTTAATTGATGATTATTGTGAAAAAGAAAATATAAATATATTAGGCAAAATTCCTTTTGACAAAAAAGTGGCAGTATTATATTCAAAAGGGAAATTATTGATTGAAGATGTAGATTATGAGAAAAAGTTTAAAGAAATAGGTCAAAAAATTAGGGAGGTGTGCCCATGCAACTAGTTGTTATAAGTGGAAAAGGTGGAACAGGAAAAACTACAGTTGCAGCAGCATTTTCCTATCTCAGCAAAGAAAGTATAAAAGTAGATTGTGATGTAGATGCATCTAACCTTCATATTTTATTAAAAGGAAAAGATATGGATCAGGATAATTTTATTGGAGCAAAATTAGCTCATATTGATGAAGATAAATGTGTGCAATGTGGAGAATGTGCACGTGTATGCAGGTTTGATGCCATTTCTAATTTTTCCATAGATCCACTAAAATGTGAAGGATGTGCTGCTTGTAAAGTAGTATGTAAATTTGATGCCATTTGTCTAGAAGATGAAATTACAGGACAGACAATGATTACGGATACAGACCATGGCATTTTATCTAGAGCAGAAATGATTGTAGGAGCAGAAGGCTCTGGAAAATTAGTAACAGAAGTAAGAAAAAAAGCTATGGAATATAAAAAAAATGATGAATGGATCATACTAGATGGAACACCAGGAGTAGGGTGTGCTGTAATGGCATCTATTACAGGATGTGATATAGCTTTGATTGTAGTAGAACCATCCCAATCTGGAGTGGAAGATTTTCTAAGAGTATATGAATTAACTAAATTTTTTGGAGTAAAGCCATATGTCTGTATCAATAAATATGATATTAATGAAGAGATATCTAATGAAATACAGAGATTTTGCAAGGAAGAAAAAATTGATTTGATAGGGAAAATACCATTTGATCCTATGGTAAAAGAAGCTGTCAATCAATTAAAACCAATTGTAAGTATAAGGGGAAGTATAGCAGGAGAAGAAATTAAAAAAATATGGAATGTATTGAATGAAAAATATAAGGAGGCGTTGTAAAATGAAAATTGCTATTGCGAAAGAAGGAAGCTTTGTATCAGGACACTTTGGACATTGTGAAGGATTTGAAGTATTTGAGGTGGACAATCAAGAAATTAAAGAAAGAAAATTTATAGAAAATCCAGGACATAGACCAGGTTTTTTACCAGTATTTCTATCTGAAAAAGGAGTAAATGTAATTATTGCTGGAGGAATGGGTGCTACAGCACAAGATTTATTTAAGGAAAATAATATTTCAGTTATTGTAGGAGCACAAGGGAAACTTGAAGATGTAATGCATGCTTATATAAATAATCAGTTAAAATCTACAAACAGTGTATGTACAGAGCATGAACATGCAGGAGAATGTGAAGAACACTAGGCAGGAAAATTTTCCTGCCTTTTTCTATGCTTTAATAGCAGCGATGAAAGAACTTAAGGGAATGGTTAAAATAAGGCCAATACTGCCACATAAGGAACGAAATATTTCTTCAGCTATAAATTCCATATTTACAGCATCTAAAAAAGGAACATTCATGGTAGTAAAAAAAAGAAATAGAGGCAAAGAAGTACCAGCATAAGCTAAAATTAATGTATTTGCCATAGTAGACATAATATCTTTTCCAACGTTTATACCAGATTTTAATAAAGAAGAGGATGAAGTTTTTGGATATTTTTCTTTGATTTCAAAAATAAAAGAAGTAATAGACATGCTAATATCCATAACTGCTCCAATAGTACCTATGATTACCCCACTAAATAATAAACCACGATAATCTATAGATAAATCTGTATAACCAATAAAGGCTTGTATATATTCGTCAGATATACCAGTTAGGGCCATAAGATTTCCAAAATAAAATGCAAATAAGCCTGCTATAATAGTTCCGCCTATTGTAGATACAATAGCACAAAAACTTTTTTTGCTAAAACCACTTATAAGTATAAAGTTTATAAATATGGCTATAGAAGAAGTAATGATGGCGGCTAGAATAGGGTTGAATTCTTTAAGTATTAAAGGAATCAAACAAAATATAATAGATAATAAAGTGAAAATAAGAGAAAAAGCAGCACGAACTCCCTTAAGTCCTCCAAAAATAACTAATAAAATCAAAAAAGTTAGGCCTAGTATTTTGAGTGAATTTCTTCGATCTATATCAAAAAAGTTAGCTTGAGTAACTTGTCCATCTGACAATTGTAAATTTATAATAATAGGCATTCCTTTTTTTAAAACTACATTAGACGAAGTTCCTTCTATAGGTATATGTGTAAAGGTGATGAGCTGATCTTTATAGGGATCTTCTTTTAATTTGGCTTCAATTGTATATATATTACCGCCATTTTGAGTAGATTTTTGGATTTGAGTGATCATTCCTCTACATCGAATTTGTGATGTAGAATAGATAGAATTTCCATAGCTAAAATTGAAGAAAATAAAAGATAGGAATAAATAGATAAAAATAGACATTCTTAATATTTTTTTCATAAGTACCTCCTCATAGCTTGTCTTTATAAAATCTTCCTGTTTATAAACTATATGTTAGTAAAGTTTATTTATGAAAAAAGTTATGAGTGTTATGGAATAATTGTTCCTTATTTTTATGGTTTTGCTAAAATATAGTTTGTCAAAAGTTATGGAATAAATGGATTTATTTATTATTTTAAAATATTAGAATTCTATAGATTGTAAAAGTTTGGTAAACTATAGGTATCATCAATAAAGGGGTGGGGGATAAAAATGATTATAAAAAGTGAGCAAGCACAAATAGAAGCTGTAAAAACTATAGCTCAGTTGATGGTAGCAGCCGCGAGAACTGCACCAAAGGCAAATGCACTAGATCGATTAGAAATATTGATTATAGAAGGAAAAGAGAAAGATATTTTAGCAGATGAGATGAAAAGGATTTCAAAAGAAACAGGGGTAGAGTTTATTGGAAGAGATGGATATAATGTAGATGATGCTTTATTAGTTGTATTATTTGGAACTAGGATTGAGCCTATTGATTGCCCAAACTGTGGATTTTGTGGTCATGAAAATTGTGGAGAAAATCGTAAAAACAAAGGAATATGTGTTTTTAATCCAGGTGATTTAGGAATTGCAATAGGCTCTGCTATATCCATTGCTGCAAATCATCGCTGTGATAATAGAGTCATGTTTTCAGCGGGAAAAGCTGCACTCAATTTAGGATATTTTCATCCGGATGTAAAAATTGCTTATGGTGTACCTTTATCTATATCAGGGAAAAGCCCTTTTGTAGATAGATAAATAAAAGAAAGTAAAAACAAAAAATAGGATATGAGTAAATTCGAAAACCTGGTGTGTATATTAGATCAAACCAGGTTTTTTATTGTATTGGCATTTGGTATATAACATTATTACTAAAAATACATTAAAATCTATAGGACATAAGATGTATTTTTAATCAGACTACCCATATTTTTATAAATAATATGGTACAATTCAAATACAATATTGTAAAAATAGGAGAATCTGAAAATGAAAAAAATAGTTTTTATATTGTTGGTGATGGGTTTAGTTTTATTAATTTCATGTAAAGAGCAACCAAAAGATAGCTCTTCAGAAAAATTACAGGAAAAACAAAATTTATCTATTGAAAAATATAATGCTTATGTAGAAGTGAATAATTTTATGAATGAGCGTTTTAATGAAGTTTTAGCTTATTATTACAAAGGATTTGGATTAGATATGGATACCTATTCTACAAATGTAGGTAGTGTTGTTATTAGTTCTGTATCAGAAACAGAACTTGATATGGTTCTTAAAAATCTACAGGTGTATACAAAAGAGCCTGTCATAAAAGATTTGGATGCAGCAGCAAAGGATTTAGAGCCTACTATGGTAGAGCTTAGTCATATACTAAATGATGCAGAGTTTTATTATGACTCTAAAAATTATGTAGATGATCATTTTGAAGAGGGAAAGAAATTGCATACTCAAATTTGTACTAGCTATGAAGAGTATGAGAAGAAGAAAGAAAGATTTATAAAGGCTATGAGGGAATTATGTTATACACAAACTCAAAAAGATATGGAAAAATATATTAAAAATAAGGAGCATATTAAATATTATTCTATAAGTTATATGTTAATAGCAGTAGATATGTTTGATGAACTACAAAAGCAAAATATAAGTGATGAAAATATGATGAACATAGACCAAGAAAAATTTGCAGAGCAATATAATCATTTATCAAAAGAAATAGATAAACTTATGGAGGCAGTAAATAATTCATCAAGTCATGAAAAAACTCAATTTGAACCATATAATTTTAAGGATTTTATAGATTATGCACAAAAGACAAAGGCAGCAGCAGCAGACCTTTTAAATAGCTTGAATAAAAAAGATTCATCTTTGGGGTCACCTGAGGAATTTTATAGTAATTTGAGAACTATGATTTCTTACTATAATAGAGTAGTATATTTTTCAGATGAGGTAAAAAATCTAAACTATTTCCCTACTAGATAAATTGTAAGGACTTTTAAAAGTCTAGCAATAAATGATCTATACATATGAAGGAGGAACAATATGCTAAAGAAAATGGTAGTATTGATTTTATGCTGTACAATGCTTAGTGCATGTAATGTTAACACTAAGGAAAATTCCAAAGATACATCAAGTGAGGTGGAAATCAGTCAAGAACAAAGGCGTATAAATAAGGAGAATGTTTATGTAGAGTTGAATAACTTTATTACAGGACGTTACTTTACAGATATTATTGATAGATATTTTATCATGTTTGGGACAGAAGAATTTGTAAAACCTTCAGGGGCACCTTTTGTCAATACAGTTGCACAACATGAAGTAGAGTTGATAGAGAAAGCATTAGAATGTTCAAAAAGTGAGCCTAAAATAGAAGGATTTGACGCAGCAGTACAAGATCTAATTCCTAAGATGCAAAAATTAATCAATGTCATGAATGAAGCTCATACATATTATAATCAAAAAGATTATGTAGATGATAATTATGCAAAAGGAGCTGAATATCATAATCAAATTATAGAAATATATTTCAATGAATTTTATCCATCTCTGAAGGTATTTTTAAATAATATGGAAGAAATGGGTGAGAGAAAAAGAAAAGAAGATATGAAAAATATGAAAGACCATGATTTCATGATTCAATATCATATGCTAGATATATTATGTAAAGCTCAAGATATTCAAAATGAAATGTATAATCAAGGTATTGACTCTTCAAATATTTTGAAATTAAATATAGTTCCAGTGAAAGAAAAATATCAATTGTTAATTGAGTCTATTGGAAAGTTAAGAGAGTATGGAAAAGATAATAGTAGATTAGAAAAGGAAGGTTTTGTTGCAGCACAAATAGAGCAGTATTTAAAGGATGCAGGAAATGTAAAAGCTTCAGTAACAGAAATTATTCAAAGAGTTGAAAAAAAGGAACCAATAGATGCGTTTGATATTCAACATGGCTATGTAACATCTCGATCAGGAACTCCAGAAAATTTTGATTCTAAATTAGGAGATTTAATTGATTATTATAATAGAAGCATTACTCGATAGGGTATGACATAGGATAAAAGTGTAATATATTCTATGGTTAAAAAAGAAGACAAAGCGAATGAAAATCCCCTATAGGATGTATCCTATAGGGGATTTTCATTCATAGAAATGATTAAGCTACAGCAGTTGCATGGATAAAATGTACGATCTCATCATAGTTTACATCTATGAGGTATGTAAAATCTGTGTTGACTTCCAATTTGTTTTTAGAATTCAATTCATGAAGTTCGAATTTAAGGGAAGCTGTTTTACAGAGGTCACAGTATATTAAGGTACATAAAAAATGCTCTTCTTTTTCTAAATGTTCATCTAATGTAAAGGAATTAAGTAAAGTGTTTATAGACAAATTTTGAGATAAATGACTTTCTAAGTCTTCGAAGAATACTAAACCGTCACCTTTAGAAAAATTAAAAATTTCTTTTTCTTTTTTATATAATTTACAGGTATGACAATAAGGGTGATCTTTTTGGAAAAAGCCTGCGAAAAGACATCCTACAATCACTCCAAGAGCATCTATCATGGCAAATACCCAACCTACAATAGGATTGGAGATATCTCCTATAGAACGAGCTTTATAACTAAATGAAATAGGTGTGTTTTCAATCATATATTTTTTATAAGTAAAAAAATCAAATTGTCCATAGTCATCTGAATAGTAGTTGCTTACATGATCACCATCTAACGTATAGACAATTTCCATATTTTCAGGATTTATACAAGTGATCATATAGCTTGTATACTCAATTCCCAAAATACAAATAAGTGAAAGAACAAATCCGATTAAAAAATGTTTGCCAGTGATAAAGACATTTGATTTAAACAATCCCTTGTAATATCCATATCCACAGATATAGCCTGTAAATAATGCACCAATAGGGATAACAAAAAAGATAGAAAAATGTAAAGCTTCAAATCCTGTAAAAAATAAAATCAATACAGGTAATAAAATACTAACAATAAGTGATAATAGTCCTAAAAAAATACTCATGCATGTCCTCCTTGTATTTACATAAAATTAAATTTCTTGAAAATTATACAGACAAATATATATATTGTAAATATAAAATGCGAAATATAGTAAAATGTACCTAGATATTTATCTGTTTTAGAAGGACTCATGGATATATGAAAGGAGAGGTATATGGTCTTTTAATTTACACATACACCCGTACCATCTTTGATATGATCATATATCCATTTTGCATTATCTACACTGAGTCTAACACATCCATGTGAAAGAGACTTACCTAGTCTTGAATCTACAATATTTTTCCCTTTAGAATCAAATAAGATAGAATGGAAATAATAATTTTGAAAAAATCGTACCTTGTATTTTGCTTTTACTTTTCCATTATAAGATGTGAGCCATGGACCTCTACCACAAATTTCAAAATTACCTTTTATAGTTGGAGTAGATGCTGTTCCGTCTGTACAGAGCATTGTTTTAAAGAGACTCCAATTCTTATTTTTTCCTTCGAAAATATAAGTCTTATGTTTATTGGTATCTACCCATACAAAATAATTTGTTTTACTACTAAAATTTGTTTCATTGATCATTGCTTCTAATTTTTCTTTTTCTGAAAGAACATTTTTATATACTATAATTTCCTCTGAATATTCACTGATGCATTTTCCAGATAAATCTTTTACATATACAATTCCTTTATATACTCCAGGTTCATTTGGAGTATATAAAATACTATTATTTTCACTGAGTAAACCATCATAGACTACATTTGAATCCTTAAATATATACCAATGATAAACTAAACCACTTCCTTGTGCTGAAACGGAAAAATTAAGAGGTGTGTGAACAGGTTGTTTACTCTTTTGATCTATATCTACAGAATTTATTTTAAGAGGATGAATAATTTTAATTTCTTCTGATAATTTACTTATGGTCTTTTCTTGATCATCTTTAATGGTTACAACTACTTGGTATTTTCCTGATTCATTCATAGTAAAAAATAAAAAGTTTTCTTTACTATATTCTTTTTTATATATTTCATCAAAGTCTTTAAATACAGTCCATTCATAACTTAAATTTTTCCCTTCACAAATAGCTATAAATCTAAATGGAGTTCCCATTACCTCAATATTGCTTCTATCCATTTTGATTGCAGATATTTTTGGTGAAACTTCATTTTTAACTTCTTCACTAATAGGTGATTCTTCATTTTGTGCATAGATTTGATGAGATGATAAAACCTGTGCTTGAAGCAAAATTAAAGTAAAAATGAGTAAAAAACAAATAAGACATTTAAGATTACGCAATGCAGTCTCCCCCCATATTTTGATAAATTCCCCACAAAGTAAATGTATGTAGGTGGTATAGGTTATATGAATGAATTTTTATTTGATCTATATGAGAGAAAATTACTTTTACAGATAGAAAAAAATAAATTATAAGAAAAATTAGAATTGTTGAATAAATATTATTTTTTTAAACTATTGTAATATATTTTCAAAAGTGATAGAATAAATTAATTCTATTAAGTGATATAAAAATTTAGAATTAGATTTAATATGGTTAACAACATTTCCTCTTTTTAAGAAGATAATGTAAATCAATTTTAAATCTTAATCCATTGAAAAGGAGGAGTGTTGAAATGGCAGATAAAACTTTGGTTTGTAAAGATTGTGGAAAAGACTTTGTATTCACACAAGGTGAGCAAGATTTCTATAAAGAAAAAGGTTTTGACAATGAACCACAAAGATGTGCTGAATGTAGAAAAGCAAAAAAACAACAAAGAAATAACAACAATAGAGGATTTAGAAGATAATTGTATGTAAAAACCCCGACAGGATATATTCCTAGAGGGGTTTTTTAATATATGAAAATAGGATTATAAATGTATATACTGAAATGATCAATATATACAATAAAAAATGATAAGATAGATTTTTTAGAATGGGATAAAATATTTGAAGGGAGAAGTGATTATATGTATACCTATAAAGATACTCAAATTGTTGTTGTACAAGGAGATATTACAAAATTAAAAGTAGATGCTATAGTAAACGCAGCGAATAATAGCCTGTTAGGTGGGGGTGGTGTAGACGGGGCCATACATAAAGCTGGAGGAGCAGAGATATTAGAACAATGTAGAAAAATAGGTGGATGTCCTACTGGAGAGGCTAGAATTACTACAGCAGGAAAGATGATCAGTAAATATGTCATTCATACAGTAGGGCCTATTTATAGGGGAGGAAGTAATAATGAAAGTAAGCTTTTATATAATGCTTATTTTAACTCATTAAAATTAGCTACTGAGTATGATATTCAAACGATAGCTTTTCCATCGATTTCTACAGGTGTATATGCTTATCCTATAGAAGAAGCTTCTGATATTGCTATAAAAGCTGTTATGGATTTTTTGGTTAAAAATAGCCAAATCACTCAAATTGTTTTTGTTTTATTTAAAGAGAAAGACTTTGCAATTTATAAAAAAAAATTAGATAAGATTTTTTGCAAGTAAAAAATAGAGGAATATAAAATTTGAAAAAATAAAGGCACACAAAAAGGAACCTTCAAAAAAGTTCCTTTTGTAACTTTATATAGTATGAAAGTTTTATATATTATCTTTTATTTTAAATTTAGAAATACTTTCATTTAATAATATAGCTTCTCCGTTTAAAACTTCAGACATAGATTTTAATTCTTCCGCAGATGCCATTTCTTCTTGTGTAGTTGCTGCTAAATTCATAGTATTTGAATCAATTGTTTTTGATACTTTTTCAATTTCATTCATAGTTTCATTTATATTTGTAACTCTGGATACAATTTCACTAGCAGAATTTTTAATCTCACTTATTTTATTTTCTATATCTTTATTAGAGTTTCTTATGATTTTAAATGTATTACTAACATGATCTGTATATTCTTTACCTTCTGTAGTCATATCTACACTTTCTGAAATAGCTTTTTCGACATGATTTGTTTCTTCATTCATAAATCCAATAATATCTACTATTTCGCTAGCGGCAATATTAGATTCTACTGCAAGTTTTCTAACTTCATCTGCAACTACCGCAAAGCCTCTTCCATGTTCTCCTGCTCTTGCAGCTTCAATTGCTGCATTAAGTGATAAAAGATTTGTTTGATCGGCAATACTTGATATAGTTGTTAATATTCCCTGTATTTTACCCATATTTTGTGTTAAATTTTTTACTACTGAATTTGCATTATGGATACTACTTTCAATTTTATCAATTTGATTTTTGGTATTTTTAATGACTTCTGTTCCATTATTCACATTTTCTACTGTTTGATATGCAATTTGATTTGTATCTTGTATTTGAGTAAAGATATTTTGAATATCATCATCTAATTGATCTAAAACATTTTTTATATTGTGTGTGTTTGTGACTTGATCATTAGATATAGATGAAATTTCGTTGGTAGATATAGCTAGTTCTTCTGATGCTTTTGATGTATCTGATGAACTGATTAAAATGGCTTTAGATGCTTCTGTAACTTTTATACAAGAGGATTTGATCTTTTCTATCATATCCCGTAATGAATCTACTGTTTTACTTAAAGCTATGTTTATTTTTCCAATCTCATCTTTTCTAGAAGTATCAATATGTATAGTTAAATCTCCATTAGCAATAGTATGAATTGATTCTACAAGTTTGTTGATAGGCCTAAACATGACTTTTAATGCAATGAAATTAATAAAGATAGAAATTGCAATAAAAATAATAGTAATAGAGATAATCAGAGCTTTAAATTCATTTGTTTTTTGAGAAAGTTCTTTTCCTTCAAAATCATATTCTATTACACCTACTACTTGATTAGAAGAATTAAAGATTGGAACAAAAGCAGATATGTAGTATTTGTTAAATGTGTCTACGTAATAGGGTTCGCAAGTATATGATTTTCCTGTCTCAAAAGCCATCTTAGCTTCTTCTGAAAAGTCAGATTTCTTTTGCTTATGTCCTAATTCTACATGTGCATCACTACCATTAATAATATATGTGTAGTTGTTTGAATCATTAGATACTATCGTATATAACATACCATTTCCAATACTTATATTTAGCTCTTGTAATTTTTTTCTTGTATCTATATAGAAAGGATCTTGTTTATTTAAAGAAGTTGAAAGTTCTTTAAATTTGTCTCCATCTATTAATGATGAAGCTGATTTTGCAATATTAAGACCTTCTTCTTGTAAAAGCTTAGTAGTATGTTTGTACATATTATTATAAAAGACATATCCCATAAGAAGTGTAGACAACATAATGATTATGGATGTGATGATTATAATTTTAGACTTTAAAGATAAAGAAACATTAGATATTTTTTTTATTTTCAATAAAAACGCATCCCTTCGCAAAATTTTCTTTAAAAGTTAATGAAGATCATGGACTACTGGAATCTCAACAAAGCTTTCATTTGTATTTAATATAAAATTTGTAGTTTTAAAAGGTCTTAGGGTATATTCAGCATCTGTAGACAATATAATTAAACCAAGTCTATGTCCTTTTTTTAGTGTGTAATCCATAGGTTGCAAGTCTAATGTAAATGTATATTCTTTAATGGATACTCATGGGAGAATTAGTGTGAATGCTAATACCATAGATAAAAATTTTTTCATAATTGTAGTCCTCCTTGATGTCTTAGTTTGATTCTTTTAAAATAAGAATTATTAAATTGAAATTAGATGAATGGGCATATAATATAAGTATGAGGGATTTTGTAGGTTGTTTTAAATAGTACTTATTTACTATAATTCCCATATTATCATGTGAAGGGCAAATATTCAAATTTTTTGTAGAAGAGTAGCGATAATTGGAAGAAGTTCAGTAATTCAACCAAGAATAAGTATATAGAATTTGAATGGGTAAAAGGACATTCTAATCATTTTGAAAATACTATATGTGATCTATATGCCAAAGAAGCTGCGAGAGAAAATAAAATCTAGTCCATATCATATGATATGGACTAGATTTTATTATGTACCTAAATAAGATAATAGGCTATAAGATAGATATACTTGTTCCATAAGGAATATATTGTTGAATCCACTGGGCATCTTCTATAGATACTCTGATACAACCAGAAGAAAGTCTTTGTCCTAAAATAGGGTCTATCACATTTTTATTTTTATCCATAGGAATAGAGTGGATTAAATAAGCTCCATGAAATCTAGTCCAATATTTTGCTCCCATATTAAAGCGAGGTGCATAAAACCAATTTCCTTTATCTGTAATTGTATAAGTTCCTCGAATGGTAGGAGAAACATTTTTACCTGTCGAGCAAGGAATGGTTTTTAAAAGTTTGTCATCCATAAGTACATATAACTTTTGTCTATGGACATCACATAATAGAAAATATCTTGTATTACTTTTCAGATTTTCTTTATGAATAAAGTCAAAAATCTCGTTTTCTTGTAGAATAGAAGGATCTACAGGTATATCTGCATCAATATCTAAATGAGAAATATGAATCCAACCTATTAAATAATCTTTTTTTACTTGATACCATTGATACCCCTTATCTTGAATAATTTCTACTCGATCCCCAGACTGTAAATTTCCTATACTATATTTTCCTGGATTTTGATAGATCGTGCAAGGATATTTTATTGTTCCATAGACTATATAAGGGTTTATAGATTGTATTGGATTATATTCGGAAACCTCTTCTTGTACAGTTTGTTCATGTTCTACAACAAAGTCTTTGCCTTTAAAATTCTCCATCATATATTTTACAAATTCCTCTTCTGAATCTGCGTAAGAATATGAACTCAAACTCAATAGGCATATTAATAGTATGATTGCTTTTCTCAACATATATCATCCTTTCCGCTATTTATTATACAATATTCATCATTTTAAATATACCATTTTTATCTAATTATATAGAAAAATAATATGTAGCTGAGGGATTCATAAAGACTTGTGGTAATAAGTCAAGATAGAAAAAGATAGGTTTTGATTAAACTTACAATAATATTTTCTAAAAAAGTCAGCACTTAATAAACCTAAGGTAAATTAGGATTAAAACGAAAAGATTGCGCATCGAAGATTATTCGATATTATACACTCCTTTCTGGTGCATAAAGTTGGTGATTGCGTAGCAGCACATCCACCATGCGCACAAATTTTCTTGCAGTAAGGACGAGAGCTCTTTTATGTTGATGCTTAGGAACTTCATGATATTTCTTGAGATAGTATTCTCTATAAACAGGTTCATTACGCATAAGTGAATTGGCAGCTTCAATCAAGTAATAGCGAAGGTAATGATTCCCTGTTTTAGTCATTGTAGTTCTTTCAGATTCAAAATTACCAGATTGTTTTCGCTTCCAGTAAAGACCTGCATACTTGGCAATTTTGGCTTCATTTTCGAAGCGTTGAATTTGACCAATTTCGGCTATTATGCCAGCAGCATAAACTGGTCCAATGCCTGGAACACTAAGCAATGATTTGGATTCAGGTAAAATTTCAAATAATTGCTGAATTGCTTTATCAAGTTCTTTGATCTGTTTTTTTATGGTTTTAATCATCATAGCATATGAAGCCAAAATAACATCGACTGAATTTTGCATGACTTTTCCTAGTCGATAAGAGTCTCTAATGGCTTTTGAAAGTGATTTCGCAAGCTTTTCAGGATTGCTAAATCGACCACGGCCTTTTTCTTGTAAAATAGCAGCCAAATCCTCTAAAGACATATTGGCGATGTCTTCAAGAGTCATAGAGTCGGTTACTAAGTCCATCATGGTTGTACCAAAGACAGATGTATCAATTTCTTTAGTGAGGGTATTACACTTGTAATAAATATTTTCTAAAAAATGTTGCTTCATTTCAGTCAATTGGCCAATGAGCTGGTAACGTGATCTAGTTAATCTTTGTAAAGCCATATATTGTTCTTCTTTAATCAAGGAAGTATTGAAACGATCAAAGCGAAGAAAGTCAGCAATACGATAAGCATCTATTTTATCGGTTTTATCTTCTTCAAATAGGCCTTTAAACCGATGTATAGCCTTAGGATTCATAACAACAACTTCGACTCCTAAAGACTTAAGCTCACAGTCTTCTGCTAGAAAAGTTGAAGGGTGAAAGCTGTAAATAGAAGTTGCTTCCATACCGATTATAATACGATCATACTGAATTAGATCAGTGAAATGGCTAATATGTTCTTTGATTTTACTAGCACCAACAACATTATTGGGTAGAGAAACTTCTAGTAAAATTTGATCTTCACTGGTGAGAAAACAAGTATCAAGTTTTTCAGAACTAACATCAATACCAACAAATAATTTCATGGATAGGACCTCCTTTCTATGAATTTGGAACGGCTTGGATACTGAAACCTATCCCTAGTTACCAACCGGATGGCAACAACCTCGCGTATGAGTATTCAATACTTGTCCACCATAAGCTGCCCGAAGCTACTAACATTCGGTATGATAGGCAAGAGATACAGCTTGTGAGTTTGCAGTACACCTGTTGGCTGGGAGACAGTCTTTAAATGCAGTCTTGCTGCAGGAGAGAACAGCCTTAATCCAGATAGATCCTTATTCCATACTTCTATTATCTAGGAATAGGACTCAATATCCAAGTCGATAGATGAAAATTTTTAAATTTAAATATATTATACGAGGTGAGTATAATATGAAAATATAGTGAATATTCTTTTCATATAAGACGATGGAAAGGAGAGGATTTTATGGATTCAAAAGTAATTCTTCTATTAGAGAAAATGAATGATACTTTAGAAAAAATTTATGATACGTTAAAAGCTATGGATGGTGACAAAATTCAAAATCAATATATGACAAAAAAGAGTAAAGATCCAATAGAAAAACCAATACAAAAAGAAGATACGGATGATATCTTAAAAAATTGGGAAAGTAAGATGCCTTTCAATGAAGTGATGGATAAATTATATCCATATCATCAGCACAAGGAAAAATAAAGAGAGATTGTAAAATAAATAATGATTAAAATCCTCCTTTGTAAATTGTAGAAGGAGGATTTTTTTAGGAATTTAAGAAAAAGTATAAAAAGTAATACCTTATCTAGCTCTTTGCATATAATGAATTATGTAAGGAGGGATGAGATTGAAAAAGTGGTTTTTATGGATGTGTATTTGTATTATACATATGAGTATACTTCTTTATATAGGTAACTTTTTTGAGTATACAGGGAATAAGATAAAACTTAGTGCTCCTGTAAAAATACAAAAAGAAAATAAATATATCACATGGGAAGAAAGAAAAATTGAAGAGAATCCAGACTATAAAAATCTTGGAATTTACATAGATATCAATGAAAAGATATTAGAACTGATTAATCTTGATAATAATAATATATTAAAAAAATATGTGATTGCTAGTGGAAAATCAGACACCCCATCACCTATAGGAAACTGGAAGATTGTAGGGAAATCAAGCTGGGGAAAAGGTTTTGGAACTAGATGGATGGGGATTGATGTACCATGGGGCAAATATGGAATACATGGAACAAACAAACCAAATTCTATAGGATGGGCATCTTCACATGGATGTATAAGAATGAAAAATAAAGATATAGAAGAATTATATAAGTTGGTAAAAGTAGGAATGCCTATTGCTATAAGAGGAGGAGTATTTGGTCCTTTTGGTAATGGATTTAGAACATTAGAGCCAGGGGCTAGAGGGTCTGATGTATATGAAGTACAAAGATATATGAAGGAGAAAGGATATTATCCAGGATGGATAGATGGAATATATGGAGAGGGGATGAAAGTATATGTGATCCAATTTAGAAAGGATCATAATTTATCCCTTAGCCATAATGTAGATGTAGAGTTTTATAAGGCATTGGGAATAGAACTATTTGAATAAAAGTTTCTAATCAAGAGAAACTTTTATTTTATTGAGCAAATAGATAGGAAAAAAGTATTCATATGAGATCAAACTTGAAGAAAGTCCTACAAAATATATATTTCAAAGTTATGGACAAGTGTCTAAAAAATGGCAATAGGTAGTTTATCATTTTTGTGTATTGATTGTATTTCGTACTTTTAGAAAATAGCTATTTAGAGGATTTGCATTGCATAATAAGAAAAGAAATAGGAGCAGAGTACTATAAATATAGATCAGACCAGATCTGCAATATAAGGAATGCTGAGATTGAAAAGTATTTAGAATTATTGTAAACTGTTAAGGTCTTTCAAAAAATTTATTTGAATATTATACGAACTATTGAAGATTTGTATAATATATATCTTAGGAGGGAACTGTATGAAAAAAAATGTATGCAAAGTTGTAGTTTACGTTGTAGCACTTGTTTTGGTTATGTCGTTATTTGCTGGATGTTCAAGTAATGAATCTAAAGAAGCTACAAGTAAAAATGCAGTAGAACAAAACAATGAATCTAATACTCAGACAGAAGAAACTGGATATAAAAGTATAACAAGTACAGATAAAACATGTGAAATCAGCATACCAAAGTCCTGGTCAGAATTAGAGGATATTAATGAGGATGCTATCATTCAAGTAGCTTCTGAACAGCAAGATGACTGTACGATAGTTATATCAGACTCAAAGACTGATTTTGCAGAGACTATGACTATTGAAGATTACATGAATGAAGTTGTAGGAAATTTATTTGAAGAAACATCTAATATAGAAAAAAGTGATATAAAAGATGTAACTATAAATGGACAAAAAGCAAAACAAATTGAAGTTACAGAAGAAGAGGATAAGATCAAAACTGTATATATGATTACTATAGTGGAAACAGACAAGAATTATTATCAAGTTCTTACATGTACATCACCAAGTAGATTAAAAGACAATAGAGACGGACTAGAAAAAATAACCAATTCATTCAAGGAAAACTAAAATATTTTACAATCAAATATATTTTAAAAAAAGAGAAAACTCGTTATTGGAGTATTTCTCTTTTTTATAGAGTAAAACCGGTGATATTCATATATCCTTGTATTAGCTTTATTTGTAAAACAGCACTTAGAGAGTGTTTAAAACTCTATTATAGGCCATAATTTTATCTATAATTTTCAGTTATAATCATACTGTCTACATTTTTAAATTTAAAATTAAGTTTTTCTTTCCAAAACTAGTAATTGTAGTGCATCTCTACTTATACAAAATGATGTTATAGTATAGCAAGATGTAATTATTAGCTCATGAGCTGTTGGTAAGTGAGTAATATGTATGGATTAAATTTATGAATCCAATTCAATAGTTATTGTGCTAACATCGAATTTATCAAATGCATTATTGCTTTGTATTGAATGATAATACATTTTTCCTATATCAAATATCAATTTATTTTCTAGTAAGTATTTATTGAGTTTGGATACCTCTATTTCTACATTATGCTTATTGAAATTATTCTTACTTAGATTAGTAGTATAACTTATCTCATAAAAGTTTTTGCCATTAGGCTGTCCAATATTTAGCATGGCTTTATGTATGATAAATCGTTTCCCATCAATAATCGGACTGATAATAGCGTCACATTCTTCTTTGTGAGTCTTAATGAAGGTCTCCTTTTTCAATAAATACTTTTCATCCTTATATTGATAATATGGTATTTGTGTAATATATAAAGCAGCCTTGTATATTATACATGCAGGTACAATATATCCCTCTTTTTCAAGAGATTCTCCTTTTTCAAACCAGTAATTTTTATCAAATCCATCTATTGTGATTTTTTTACAAGTAAGGTTCTTAAATTTCCAACCATTTTCATATTGTAATACAAAAATTAATATTTTAGTTTCTGAATCTTGTTTTGATTTAAAGATTTTATATGCACGACATCCTTCAATAGGTAATTCAAGAGTATAGTTGTTATCGTTTGCAGATTCTACAGTGTAAGTAATCTTGTCTAAAGATTCACCATAATACTCATCAATAAGAATTGGATCAATGTTTTTAAAATTTTCAGATTGCAACATTAATCCCAATAAAATATCTTTTCTACTTGGATCATCAGAATTTTTAGATTTGTATATTGGTATGTTTTTTATATCACCATTTTGCATTTCATTTAAAAAATATTCAATGAATTCATCGGTTTGTTTTTTGATTTCAGGATTTATTTTATCAGCAACATTCACATATGACTCTGAAAGTAAGTTCCCTATTGGATTTTTTAATTCCTTTATTTGAGGGTTTAATTGAGCATTAGTGGGGATTTTTAGTTCTTTTTTTTCTTCCGTACATCCAGAAATTATAAATATAGAAGTTATTATTAGTGTAATTACTACGACTCTTTTCATTCATAGCTCTCCTCGTATAATATATTTAAATTTAAAAATTTTCATCTATCGACTTGGATATTGAGTCCTATTCCTAGATAATAGAAGTATGGAATAAGGATCTATCTGGATTAAGGCTGTTCTCTCCTGCAGCAAGACTGCATTTAAAGACTGTCTCCCAGCCAACAGGTGTACTGCAAACTCACAAGCTGTATCTCTTGCCTATCATACCGAATGTTAGTAGCTTCGGGCAGCTTATGGTGGACAAGTATTGAATACTCATACGCGAGGTTGTTGCCATCCGGTTGGTAACTAGGGATAGGTTTCAGTATCCAAGCCGTTCCAAATTCATAGAAAGGAGGTCCTATCCATGAAATTATTTGTTGGTATTGATGTTAGTTCTGAAAAACTTGATACTTGTTTTCTCACCAGTGAAGATCAAATTTTACTAGAAGTTTCTCTACCCAATAATGTTGTTGGTGCTAGTAAAATCAAAGAACATATTAGCCATTTCACTGATCTAATTCGGTATGATCGTATTATAATCGGTATGGAAGCAACTTCTATTTACAGCTTTCATCCTTCAACTTTCCTATCAGAAGACTCTGAGCTTAAGTCTTTAGGAGTCGAAGTTGTTGTTATGAATCCTAAGGCTATACATCGGTTTAAAGGCCTATTTGAAGAAGATAAAACCGATAAAATAGATGCTTATCGTATTGCTGACTTTCTTCGCTTTGATCGTTTCAATACTTCCTTGATTAAAGAAGAACAATATATGGCTTTACAAAGATTAACTAGATCACGTTACCAGCTCATTGGTCAATTGACTGAAATGAAGCAACATTTTTTAGAAAATATTTATTACAAGTGTAATACCCTCACTAAAGAAATTGATACATCTGTCTTTGGTACAACCATGATGGACTTAGTAACCGACTCTATGACTCTTGAAGACATCGCCAATATGTCTTTAGAGGATTTGGCTGCTATTTTACAAGAAAAAGGCCGTGGTCGATTTAGCAATCCTGAAAAGCTTGCGAAATCACTTTCAAAAGCCATTAGAGACTCTTATCGACTAGGAAAAGTCATGCAAAATTCAGTCGATGTTATTTTGGCTTCATATGCTATGATGATTAAAACCATAAAAAAACAGATCAAAGAACTTGATAAAGCAATTCAGCAATTATTTGAAATTTTACCTGAATCCAAATCATTGCTTAGTGTTCCAGGCATTGGACCAGTTTATGCTGCTGGCATAATAGCCGAAATTGGTCAAATTCAACGCTTCGAAAATGAAGCCAAAATTGCCAAGTATGCAGGTCTTTACTGGAAGCGAAAACAATCTGGTAATTTTGAATCTGAAAGAACTACAATGACTAAAACAGGGAATCATTACCTTCGCTATTACTTGATTGAAGCTGCCAATTCACTTATGCGTAATGAACCTGTTTATAGAGAATACTATCTCAAGAAATATCATGAAGTTCCTAGGCATCAACATAAAAGAGCTCTCGTCCTTACTGCAAGAAAATTTGTGCGCATGGTGGATGTGCTGCTACGCAATCACCAACTTTATGCACCAGAAAGGAGTGTATAATATCGAATAATCTTCGATGCGCAATCTTTTCGTTTTAATCCTAATTTACCTTAGGTTTATTAAGTGCTGACTTTTTTAGAAAATATTATTGTAAGTTTAATCAAAACCTATCTTTTTCTATCTTGACTTATTACCACAAGTCTTTATACATATATTATTGCTTTAAAATCTCTATTAAACATTAGTTTAAAGAATAAAACTAGTTTCTGATATTTTAACACTATTTACATATTATGGGTACTATTATATAAATATTTAGGTCAAAAGTATTACAATCTGATTTTTATGTAATGACAAAAAGCTTTTGATGAATTAAAAGTGTGAAAATTTTTCAGGTGCAAAGAAGAATGTGAAGAAAAGTTTGAAGAAGCTATAGTGTAGATGTGGAGTTCTATAAGACATTAAGAATAGAATGATTCGAATAAAAGTTTCTGTTTAAGGAAAACTTTTATTTTTTTTAGAAAAATAACAAAAGATTATGTATAAAATTTCCATAAGAGTGAATAGATAATGAAAAAGGGTTTTAGGGGGATAGACATGGATCATAAAAAAATGAAAGATTTTATAAATATTTTTAAAAAAGAATTAAAAAAAGAGATCATAAAAAAAGCGTTTATGATGCCTATTCCAGAAAAATTGTGGATAAAAGGACTAAAAAAAATTGTGGAGAACATGAGTTATAAATATTTTTATTGTTTTATTATTTTAGAGTATATGAGAAAAAAAGATATGATTCGTATAAAAAACTATACAAATCATCAAGAATTTTTCACAATTTGGGATGATTTATGTAAAGTGGTTCCTTTTGTTTTTCAACCTATCCAAGAAGATGAAAAAACTTTATTTCCTAATTCTCTTAATAATATAAAAAAAGTACTAGATGATTTTTTTGAATCAGAGTGTATGAAAAAAGTAGAGAATATAGGGTGGTTGTATCAATATTATTTTTTAGAAAAGCAAAAAAGTACAACAGGAATTCATAAAACAAGAATGAATGAAGAAGAGATGATTGTAGCTACTCAGATTTTTACACCTGAGTGGATATGTAAGTATATGGTAGACAATACTGTTGGAAAACTATGGGTTGAAGATGCAGGCAATGAAAACATTAAAAAATATTTATCTTTTTATATTTCACAAAAAGAAGTAAGTGATCGAAGGAAAATAGATCCTAAAAATATAAAAGTTATAGATCCCGCTTGTGGAGCAGGAAATTTATTGTCATATGCTTTTGATGTTTTATATCTTATTTATATACAGGAAGGGTACTCACCAGAAGAGATCCCCAAATATATTTTGAAGTATAATTTGTATGGATTAGATGTGGATGAAAAAGTAGTCTATATAGCAAGATTTATTCTTTTTACAAAGGCTTGGGAAAAAAATAAAAATATCTTTTATGAATTTATCTATCCCTCTATTTATTCTATACAAGAAAGTAATGATGTAATAGGAAAAGAAGAAAATTTTTTAAAATATGTTCCAAAAGAAAAAATTTATATAATGAAGAAAGAAGTAGAAAATCTTTTCAATACTTTCTATGATGCAAAAAAATATGGCTCTATATTAAAAATAAAAAATATAAATATAGAAATTTTAGAGGAATATATAGAATGGATGCCACAACAAATGAAGAAAATGATTATCCAGTGGAAAATTCTTTCTGATACTTATGATGTAGTGATTATGAATCCTCCTTATTTAGCAAATAAAAGAATGCATATAGATCTTAAAAGATATGTAGATGAACATTATAAAGATTATAAAGAAGATTTATTTGCAGCTTTTATCAAAAGGGCTATGGATTTTGCCAAAAGAGATGGTTATATAGGTTGTATGACAAGTTTTGTATGGATGTTTATCAAACGATATGAAAAAATAAGAAAATATATTCTTTCAGAAAAATCTTTAAAAAGTCTTATACAATTAGAGTATTCAAGTTTTGAAGATGCTACTGTTCCTATTGGCACTTTTGTTATGAAAAACTGTAAACAAGATCAACAAATAGATTTTATAAGACTTTGTAAATTTAAGGGAGCTAAAGTACAACCTCAAAAAGTAATAGAAGCTATAAAAAATGAAAGCATTTTTTATAGATATAAAAGAAAAGCTATAGATTTTCAAAGTATTCCAGGAGTGCCCTTAGCTTTTTGGATAGATGATTCTATTATCAATGTATTTCAATTGGGTGTACCTTTAAAAAAAATTGCACAACCCAGAGTAGGTCTTCAAACAAGCAATAATAAAGAATTTGTAAGGTACTGGTTTGAAGTAGATCCAAATAAAATAGGATTTGGTTATAAAAGTAGAGAAAGTGCAAAAATAAGTGGATATAAGTGGTTTCCTTATCAAAAGGGAGGAGAGTTTAGAAAATGGTATGGAAATCATATATATGTAGTAGATTGGGAAAAAGATGGAGAAAGAATTCGAGAGTACAATAAAAAGTTAAATGCTTCAAGAACTTCTAATATAGGAATTGCAAATACTTCTTATTATTTTAAAAAAGGAATTTCATGGTCCTTTGTAAATTCTTCAAGATTTTCAGCTCGATTTAGAGAGGAAGGTTTTTTATTTGACACTTCTGCGTCTTCGCTATTTTGCAAAAAAAATTTATATTTTATCATCGCTTTTTTATGTTCTAAAGTGGCATCGTATCTTTTAAATGGTATAAATCCTACTCTTAATGTACAACCTGGAAATATGGGGTTGCTTCCAATTATTTTTCCTGATGAAGAGACAAAAGAAGAGATACAAAAGCTTTCAAAGGAATGTATTGACCTATCTAAAAAAGATTGGGATCAAGAGGAGATGTCTTGGAATTTTAAAATACATCCCTTTGTGATTTATAAAAGAGAAAATATAAAAAATACATATCTATATTGGGAAGAATTCTGTGAAAAAAATATAAAAATATTAAAAGAAAAAGAAGAACGATTAAATAAGATATTTATTAAGCTTTATGGATGTGAAAAAATATTAAATGATTATGTAGAGGATCAAGAAATTACGATAAGAAAGATTGATAAAAAGCAAGAGCTAAAAAAATTTATATCTTATGGAGTAGGTTGTATGATGGGAAGGTATAGTTTAAAAGAATATGAGAGGAAAGGGTTTTATCCATGTAAAGATGGAATTATTCCTATTACAAATGGATTTTCTCATTCTATAGTACCTTTTTTTATAAAGTTTATAGATATTTTATTTGGAAAAGAAGATAGGGAGAAAAATATTTATTTTCTTTTTAATGGATTAGAAAAAGAAATAAAAAAATATTTTGAGTATGAGTTTTATAAAGATCATATGAAATTTTTCCATAAAAGACCTATCTATTGGATGCTTTCATCAGGGAAATATAAAAGTTTTGAGGCCTTTTTATATGTTCACAAATTCAATCCAAATACTATTTGTATTATACGAAATAATTATATTCAAAAAATAATGAAACAAAAGGAAAAAATGTATCAACAAGAACCTAATCATCTAGAGATTTATCATGAGTTAGAGGAGTTAAGAAGATATGATGAAAAACTTGAAAAATTAGAAGGAATTTCTATAGACTTAGACGAAGGGATACAAAAAAATTATAAAAAATTTAAGAGCATATTAAATAAATAGAAATTATCATCCTACTTTCTAAATTGTTTACATATAATTTTATAAAGTGAAATATAGATAAAATGAGTATGAATAGGATATGTTGTAAGGAGGGGGTAGGTTGATTGTATTAGTAACCATAAAGAAAAAATATATTGCTTTTGTTTTAGGGATATTGATAGTAATAGGATATTTATGTGTGAATACATCGATCCAACATGTTTTTGTACAGGATGAAACGAGGCAAAAAATACAAGACATATTCCATAAAAGAAATCAAGGGATTTTAGATAAAGATGAAAATACCATTCAAAAGCTCTATGATACAAAATTAAGATATGGGATATGGGCTTATGAACACGAGATAAAAAAAATGAAGTATCTTCATAAATGGGCATCGAAACAGGGAGTTGTATTTACAAAGATTGATTCTAATACAGTAGTAGGTAAAATCAATGATAAAGGAGAAAAAACCACAATAAATTTGATTGCATCTACTACTTATGAATATTTTTATGAGAATGATCCCAATATAAAAAATAACTTTCGTATAGGCACTTATCATTCTTTAGATGTTCAAAAGAGAGGAAATGAATGGGTGATTATAAGAGAATGGTATACGGATCCTTTTGCGGATTCTATGGAACTTGATGATATGAAAACAGAAGAATTTAAAAAATATATTACAGATCAAAAGGAAAGAGATTTTTCCAATATGATAGAGAGAAGAAAAAAGGCATTAAAGTATGCAGATGAGTATTGTGGAGCAGCAGCAAAAGAAAATTATATCTACAATAAAAAATATATCAATTATAATCATTTAGGAGGAGATTGTGCAAATTTTGCTTCTCAGATTTTATATGAAGGAGGAGAATTTAGGAAAAATTATACATGGAATTATACAAAAGAAGGAAGTAAATCATGGATCAATGCTCATGCTTTTAAGAATTATATGATTTATAGTGGTAGAGCTTCTACAGTAGCTTATGGAACTTATGATCAAGTATACAAGGGTGCTTATAAGCTATTGCCAGGAGATTTTGTGGCCTATGAAAAAAAAGGGAAAATAACACATATATCTGTTGTAACAGGAGCAGATTCTAAAGGGTATGCTCTGGTAAATTCTCATAACACAGATAGATACAGAGTGCCTTGGGATCTAGGATGGAGTGATAAAAAAATAAAATTCCATCTTGTACATGTTCATTTTTAAAATTCCTATAAAAATTAGGAATTTTTATTTTGTAAAAGAAGAATACTAATAGGAAAATGTACAAGGAGGTTTTTTATTAGTATGAAAGATTTATTAGAAAAGGGTGCAGTTTTACAAAGAGATAAGGATACTTATGCGATTGCACCTCATATACCAGGGGGAATTGTATCAAGTGATACATTAAGAAAGATTGCAGATGTAGCAGACAAGTACAACGCTCAAGCATTAAAGCTTACTTCTGCACAAAGAATTGCTATTGTAGGATTAAAAGAAGAGGATTTAGATCATGCATGGAATGATTTAAATATGAAGCCGGGAGCCGCTATTGGTCTTTGTGTACGAAGTGTAAAATTTTGTCCAGGGACTACCTTTTGCAAAAGAGGACAACAAGATTCAGTAGGTGTAGGAATGAAGCTAGACGATCTTTATCATGGCATGAGTCTTCCAAACAAGTTAAAGATTGGAGTAAGTGGATGTCCTAACTCTTGTGCAGAAAATCATTTTAGAGATATTGGAATTATGGGCATGCCTAAAGGCTTTACTATTGAAGTAGGAGGAAAAGGTGGAGTAAAACCTAGAATAGGTGATGTTTTGTATGAGAATGTAGATGAAGAAGAAATATTTCCAATTATTGATACGATTGTAAAGGTATATTCAGAAAATGCAAATAAGCATGAAAGACTAGGAGCATATATTGATAGAGTAGGACTTGAGCAGTTTAAAGCACAAGTTGAAAATGAAAAAAATTGCATGGTCTAAAAGGCCATGCAATTTTTTTCATGGTGGAATAATGTTTATGTAAAAAAATGTAGGGTATGTTAATATGATAGATAGAAAATAAAGGTATATCATATAGGAGGAGATATTATGTTTCGTAGTAAAAAAATTATCCATCAATTGAAAGAAATAGCTCAAAATTTCAAGAAAAATAATTATGAAATAATGGATGAAGAAAAATATGATGATCCATTAGTGAAATTTTTTGTTCGATTGATAAACATTATCAATAAAAATGTTTCTAATATACATCAATTGATGAAGGGTGTGATCAAAGGTGCTACACAGGTAAGTACGTTTAATGTGGAATTATCTCATATATCTAATCAAATGAAAGAAACATCTATAAAAGTAAAGGACTCATCTGAAACCATGGGAGCTGCCATTCAGCAAACTAATGCAAGTATGATGCAAGTTAGTGAGACGATTACTGAATATGCATCTTCTGCAGAACATGTTTCTATTCAAGCACAAACACTACTTTCTATTACAGAAAATAATGATCTATTGATGAAAAAAATTCAGCAAGTAAATGGTGAAGTATCTCAAAGGGCTATATCTATGAACGATGATACAAATCAGCTTTTAGATGTAATTGGAAATATGAAAAAAATTGTTGAAGGCATTAATGAAATTGCAGATCATACAAATCTTTTAGCATTAAATGCAAGTATTGAAGCAGCGAGAGCAGGAGAAAATGGAAGAGGTTTTGCTGTAGTAGCAGAGGAAGTAAGAAAACTTGCAGAAAATACAAGAGAACAGTTAAGTAGTGTAGAAAATCTTATGAGTAGTATGGAAGAAGCTTCCGTAAAGAGTAGGGAGAGTGTTACTTATACTATTCATTCTATTGATCATATGAATGCATTCATAGAAGAGATGTCAACCTCGTTTTTAGAAAGTACAAAAGCAATAGAATCTGTAAGTGAAGGAGTAAAGTCAATGGCTGATAGTATAGAAGAAATTGGTGCTTCTAGCCAACAAGTAAGTGCAGCCATGAATTCTATTGGAGAAGATAGTGATCAGCTTCTTTATATTGCAGATGATTTATATAGTAAATCAGAAAAAATCAATGATTTGGGAAAAGAAATAGAAGATATAGAAAAAAATATGACAGAACTTGCTCATATTAGTGGACAAATGGGAAATGAAGATTATTTTAAAATTACTAATGAAGACTTTATAGAAAATCTTGAGTATGCTATCAAAGGACATAAACAATGGATGAAGTCTTTAAAAAGTATGGTAGAGAATATGGAAGTGTATCCTATACAGATAGATGGTACAAAATGTAAATTCGGACATTTTTATTATGCAGTTACTCCTATGCATCCTGAGATTATAGAAATATGGAAAGAAATTGATGAAAAGCATTTAGATTTGCACAACACTGGACATAAAGTCATGGACTTGATCATAGATAAGAATAAAGATCAAGCATATATGGCTTATAAAGATGCAATAAAGCTATCAGAAAAAGTAATAGAAATGTTTGAGAAATTAAAGGATATGACAGAAAAGTTATCCACTAAAGGAATAGAAGTATTTTAGAAGATGCCATGCATCTTCTTTTTATTCCAATTTTTGTGTATACTGATAGTATAAAGGATGAAGGAGGAATAAGGGTGAGCGAAAAACTAAAATGGTACCATAGTATCAAATTCAAATTACTCGGAGTTATTATTATTACTCAATTGTTTAGTTCAACAGTAGGGAATATGGTCAATATGGGGATTGTCAAATCAAAAGATATTCTTGAAGGAATGGGTATATATGCAGATTTTCTAGGAGGAAGGGTAGGAATATTTGTATCTACTTTATTAGGAATTATTATTATGTCATGGATTACGATTATAGTTTATGATCGTTTGGTACTTAACAGATTGAATACTTTAATCAATGCAAGTAAAGAGTGGGCAGCAGGAAATTTATCTACAAAGGTTCAAGTACATGGAGAAGATGGAATTAGCATTTTAGGAGAAAATTTAAATCAAATGGCACAAAATCTATATCATACAGGGATAACTGTCAATGAAATGGTAGAAAAGCTTAGTGATGCTTCAGAGCAATTGGAGATTATTTCTAAGCAAACAACAGATACAATTCATCAAGTATCTAATTCTATGAATGAAATTGCTGAGGCTACAGAAGGACAAGCCCAAGAATCAGAAAATGGAGCATGGCAAGCCAATGAATTATCACAAAAAATTAATGAAATTTCTAAGCTCATTTACAATTTAAACAAAGAATTTACAGAAACAACTACATTAAATGAAAAAGGAGTTTCTTCTATTCAAAGATTAGGACAAAGATCTGAAGAGACAGCCCAGTCAGAGAAAAAAGTCAATACAGTCATTATGGATATGGCACAAAGTATTAATTCTATTGGAATGGTTATAGAAACCATTGGATCTATTGCAGAACAAACGAATCTGTTGGCTTTAAATGCTTCTATAGAGAGTGCTAGAGCAGGAGAGGCAGGAAAAGGATTTGCTGTAGTTGCAGAAGAAATTAGAAAATTGGCTGAAGAATCTGCCCATGCGGCAGAAGAAATTAAAGATTTGATCAAAGCTATTGAATCTAAATCTGCCCATGCTGTAGAATCTATTAAGAATAATCATGAGATTTTTAAAGAACAAATAGATTCAGTACAAGAAACAGAGAGTATTATTCATCAAGTAACACAAAAGGTACAATTGCTTTTCACAGATATGAAAAAGATCAAAACTTTTAATGAAGAGATGGTTGTACAAAAAGAAAAAATGGTTATGAGTATGGAAAAAATCTCCCAATCTTCTCAACAAATATCTGCTGGAACAGAAGAAGTATCTGCATCAGCAGAAGAAACATTAAGTACTATGGAGCAACTTTTAAATTATGCAGAAATCTCTAGGCAATCTGCAGAAAAATTAAGAAATCTTTCAGAAAAAATAGTACAAAAATAAGACTGTGATTTTTCACAGTCTTATTTTGTAGACAAAGTCATAAAAAACGTCACTAAATTTTCAAATTTGGAAAATATATAGAAACGATCGAAAATAACATTACAAACTCCCTATGCTCAAACAGTGTAATGCTAAGCATTTTCTCACTTATTCTATATTTTCACAAATTCTCAATAAATGTTCCTTGTTTTTATAACTTCGCTAAAATATAGTTTGTCTTTAGCTTGAGACTGTGATTTTTCACAGTCTTATTTTTGTTATTTATAGAAAAAATTAGTATTGGTATTTTTTCAAACAAACAATCTATTATAAAATTTTTCTATATCTATATAAGTCCTATAGAGTCATGTATTATAATCTAAGTAACTATATAAAAAGGGGGATAACAAATGGCTGATTATAGGGAATTATGGGGATCATTAGGGATGGATTTAGAAAAGCACGATCAACTTTGTGCAGTGCTGCCAGAATTTTATGGAGATATTTATTTATCTCAAGAAAATCGTGCTGAAGGAATGAATTATTATAATATGGTAGTTTCAGAAATTCATGGACTTCGTATTGCTGAGCTTGCGGAAGATAGAAAAAAAGGTAAAAAAGTATTAGGAAGTTTTTGTGTATTTGTACCTGATGAAGTAATTTTTGCAGCAGATGCCATTGGAGTAGGATTATGTGGAGGATCAGATTTTTGGGTACCAGATGGAGAAAAGGTTTTACCAAGAAATATGTGCCCACTGATTAAAGCCTCTGTAGGGGCAAAAACAAGTGGAACCTGTCCTTATTTTCAATCAGTGGACATGCTTGTAGGAGAGACTACTTGTGATGGAAAGAAAAAAGCTTGGGAAATATTAAAAGATTATGCTCCTATACATGTAATGGATCTTCCTCAAATGAAAAGGGAAAAAGATAAACTTCATTGGATAGATGAAATTAAAATATTTAAAGAAAAGGTAGAAAAATTAACAGGAAATGAAATAACCAGTGAAAAACTAAAAGAATCAACAAAACTTATCAACAAAAAAAGAAGAGCTCTTCAAAGATTATACAATACAAGAAAAAATAAAAATATTCCTATTAGTGGAAAAGATGCTTTATTGATTACTCAAATTGCTTTTTATGATGATCCTAATAGATTTATACAAAAAACAAATGAATTATGTGATGAGTTAGAATTACGTATTCAAAAAGGAGAAGGAGTATTTAAAGAAGATGCACCAAGGATATTAGTAGCTGGAACTCCTATGGCAGTTCCAAACTGGAAACTCCATCATTTAATAGAAACCAGTGGAGCAGCTATTGTCTGTGAAGAAACCTGTACAGGTACAAGATATTTTGAAAATCTAGTAAATGAAGAAGGAGATTCCGTAGAGGATCAAATGAAGAATTTAGCAGATCGATATTTAAATATCAATTGTGCATGTTTTACTCCAAACGAAGGAAGGATAGATGATATTATAAGACTTTACAAAGAGTATAAGGCAGATGGAGTAATTTATTATAATTTGCCATTTTGTCATACTTATGCTATGGAATATAAGATGGTAAAGGATGCTTTAGATCAAGAAGGTATTCCTGTAATGATGATAGAAACAGATTATAGTCTTCAAGATGCAGGACAAATTACAACAAGACTAGAAGCTTTCTTTGAAATGCTAGAAAATAATAGAGAAGCTGCAGTGACTAAATAAGGTGATAAAATGTTAAATACATATGTATTATTTCCTTCTCATACAGATGGTTTGGCTTTAGAGAAAATATTAAAGGTAGAAAAAGTAAATTACACTATTGTCCCTACTCCTAGAGATTTAAGTAAGTGCTGCGGAATATCTATTATGTTAGACCCTAAAGATAAACATAGAGTACAAAACCTCTTAACAAAGTACTCAGATATTAAAACAGAAGGAATATATACCATAGAGAGAAAAAAGAGAAATTGGTTTAAGTAAGGGGGAATTCATTTGTTTACAGTAGGAATCGATACAGGATCAGTGGCTACAAAAGGAGTATTATTTAATGGAAAAATAGTAAGAGCTATCACTATTCCTACAGGGTGGAGTCCTAAAAGATCATCTGAGGAAGCTTTTGCCATGCTTCTTAAAAAAGAAAATATAAACAAAGATGAAGTAAAAAAAGTCATAGGAACAGGATATGGAAGAATTTCTATGGATTTTACAGATAAAAATATAACAGAAATTACTTGTCATGCAAAAGGTGCACACTTTTTAAATCCTAATATTCGGACGATTTTAGATATAGGAGGACAAGATAGTAAAGCCATTCATTTAGATGAAAGGGGAAATGTACTAGATTTTTTAATGAATGATAAATGTGCAGCAGGAACAGGTAGATTTCTTCAGGTCATGATCCATCTTTTAGGAGAAGAAATAGAAAACCTAGATAGACTGGCAAAAAATGCAAAACCTCAGTCTATTACGAGTATGTGTACTGTTTTTGCAGAATCAGAAGTAATTAGTTTATTGGCAAATGGAGCAAGTAAAGAATCTATTGCAGGAGGAATTATTGAATCCATTGCAAACAGAGGAGTTTCTCTTTTAAGTAAAATAAATATAGAGAATGAAGTTTCTTTTACAGGAGGAGTTGCAAAAAGCCATTTAGTAAAACATTCTATAGAAGAAAAGATCAAAAGAAAGATTCATACAGCAGAAGATACGCAGATTGTAGGAGCATTAGGGGCTGCAGTATTAGGATGGAATATGATTGAATAAAAAAGTATTATTATGAGTTTGTATTCAGTCTGAAACAAGCTATTGAAAAATAGCTTGTTTTTTATACATATTGAGTGGATGTAATGATTATATTTCAAATTTTAAATACCAATTTTATACTATTTATGATAAAATATTATTGAATATTCTATAAACTTGATTTTAAGGATAAATTTAACAGATCCTTAAAATAAATAATGAATAGGAATCATATAATAAACACTACTATTCTAACGATAGTAGTGAGCTTGTACACAAAGTCATAAAATTCGTAAACTCATGGCGCCAACGAAATCTTTTCATTTCATTCAAGATTTCCGTTGCTTAAAAAACGTCACTAAATTTTCAAATTTGGAAAATATAAAGAAACGATCGAAAATAGCATTACAAACTCGCTATGCTCAAACAGTGTAATGCTAAGCATTTTCTCACTTATTCTATATTTTCACAAATTCTCAATAATTGTTCCTTATTTTTATAACCTTGCTAGAATATAGTTTGTCAACAGTCTGACTACTATTCTAATGATAGTAGTATATCAAAACATAATGAAGGTGGGACATATGAATATAAAAATTAAACCTAGGAATCCGGTAGAATCCACAAGAGTATATGTATATAATATTTTATATGATAATATTATTAATCTTCACTTAAAGCCAGGATATAGTATTTCTGAAAAGGAGATAGCAGATGTATTAAATGTAAGTAGAACGCCTGTAAGAGAAGCTTTTATACAACTTTCTCAGGAAGATTTAATAGAAACCTATCCACAAAAGGGAACATATATATCTTTAATTGATCTTGAATTAGTAGAGCAATCGAGATTTATGAGAGAGGTATTAGAAAATTCTGTAGTTCAATTAGCTGCAAAGGAATTTTCACGAGAATTATTATTTGATTTACAGTCTAATTTGAATATGCAAAATTTTTGTATTCAAGAAGAAAATTATCAAGAAATGATGAAATATGATGATGAATTTCATAAAATGTTATTTATAGGTACAAAAAAAGAGAGAGTGTGGGAAAGTATACAAAGGATTAGTTCTCAATTTAAAAGATTAAGGACTTTAAGGTTCTCTGCTACGCCTATATCTATATGGAAAACGATTTATCAAGAGCACTGTATGATTTTTAAATCTATTCAAGAAAAAAATATAGATACGGTGCAACAAGCTATGAAAGATCATTTGACTAAAATAGTACAATATAAAGTAGAGTTACAAAAAAAATATCCAGAATATTTCAAGTGAAAATAAGGATCTTCTCATTTAAAGGCATAGATGATTCTTGTTTTTTTTGTATCCAAATGTGGTATAATATCTTTTACCTAGCGTAAAAGAAAGGAAGAACGAGATGATTCGTGTTAATCAGATAAAATTGGATATAAAGGAAGATTTTGGAGTGTTACAGAGTAAAATCTGTAAAAAATTAAGGATAAAAAAAGAAGATCTTATAGATTATAAAATTTTTAGAGAATCTATAGATGCGAGGAAAGGAACAATTACACTTGTATACACTATAGATGTTGAAGTTAAAAATGAAGAGAATATTTTAAAAAAGAATAAGGGCATTCAAAAAAGTCCAGATCTATCCTATCATTCTGTACAATCAGGAAGTAACAATTTAATTCATAGACCTATTATTATAGGAACCGGACCTGCGGGCATATTTGCAGGCCTTATTTTAGCTCAAAGAGGCTATAAACCTATTTTACTTGAAAGAGGACAAGATGTAGATACAAGAACAAAAGATATAGAAAAGTTTTGGAAAGAGGGAACGCTAAATATATATTCAAATGTACAGTTTGGAGAAGGAGGAGCTGGAACTTTTTCAGATGGTAAGTTAACAACTAGAATAAAGGATATAAGATGTAGAAAAGTACTAGATGAGTTAGTAGAAAGTGGAGCACCAAAAGAAATATTATATTCTTATAAACCTCATATTGGTACAGATGTATTGAAAATAGTAGTTAAAAATATTAGAAAAAGAATAGAAGATTTAGGAGGAGAAGTTAGATTTAATAGTTGTGTGACAGATTTTTATATAGAGGACGGGAAGGTAACAGGTTTACAAATTAATAAAGAAGAACGCCTAAAAGGAGAAGAAGTCATATTAGCTATTGGACATAGTGCAAGAGATACTTATGAACAATTATATGAAAGAGAAGTTTTTATGACTCAGAAACCTTTTTCTATAGGAGTACGAATAGAACACCCTCAAGGACTTATTAATTATTCTCAATATAAACAGTTTGCAGAAAATGAAAGATTAGGAGCTGCTGATTATAGACTTACTTATCAAACAAAAGAAAAAAGAGCCGTATATACATTTTGTATGTGTCCAGGAGGATTTGTAGTAGGGGCAGCTTCAGAGGAGAAAATGGTAGTTACAAATGGAATGAGTGAATACAAAAGAGATCAAGAAAATGCCAATAGTGCTCTTTTGGTACAAGTAAATACAGAAGACTTTGAAGATGAACATCCACTAGCAGGAATTAATTTTCAAAGAAAGTGGGAGAAAAAAGCATTTGAATTGGGAGGAAAAAATTTTTATGCTCCTATTCAACTTGTAGGCGATTTTTTAAAGGATCAACCTTCCACAAAACTTGGAGAAGTAAAGCCTTCTTATCTTCCAGGAGTTACATTAACTAGTTTAGATGGGTGTCTTCCTAAATTTGTAATAGAAGCTATGAAAGAAGCAATTCCTCAAATGGATAAAAAATTAAATGGCTTTGCAAAAGAAGATGCTATATTAACAGGTGTAGAAACGAGAAGTTCAGCTCCAGTAAGGATACAAAGAAAAACTGATGAAATGGAAAGTGTAAATGTAGAGGGTTTGTATCCAGTAGGAGAAGGAGCCGGATACGCAGGAGGAATTATTTCTGCTGCAGTAGATGGAATAAAAGCAGCAGAAAGGATTATAAAAAAATATCATCCAATCAATAAATAGTCAGCAAGTGCTGACTATTCTAGCTTGTAGAGAAAGGCATAAAAAACGTCACTAAATTTTTAAATTTGAAAAATATATAGAAACGATCGAAAATAGCATTACAAACTCGCTATGCTCAAACAGTGTAATGCTAATCATTTTCTCACTTATTCTATATTTTCACAAATTCTCAATAATTGTTCCTAATTTTTATGACTTTGCTAAAATATAATTTCTTAATAGTCTGAAATAGTCAGCAAGTGCTGACTATTTATTATGTAACAAATAAATATAGGAGTGCATATGATAATAATGGAATGATAAAAATATTCACCTATTGAGAGGAGGGGGTATTTTGGAAGAGGTAAAAACAGATATAGAGGTAAAGAAGGATCGTGTAAAGTCAATGGGATGGGAGGATTTTATTCCTATTGCACTCTTTGCCCTCCTTGCAAAAGAGGAAAAAGAAAATGGAAATATAAATTTAAGCAAAGAACTAAAGATAGGATTACAAAAGGCAGAAAATATAGTAAATCTTTTATATGATTTACATGATTATGTAGGAGAAGATGATACTTATTTGGCATTAGAAATGATAAAGAGTAGACCCTTTGAAGTCTTGCAAGTGATTAGACCTCATATTCAAGGAAAAGGGAAACATAAAATTGATCAAGCATTAGCAGTACATGATCAAATGAATAGATTACAGAAAAATTCTTCTCAGAATCCAATTGAAAAATTTGAACAAGTTACAAATATTCTTGAAATTTTAGAAATAGAACAAGGACATGAATTAAAACAAATGATCCAAAAAACAAAACATATCATGAATATTTTAAGACAATAAAAACTTCTGGTGAAAGCATCAGAAGTTTTTATTGTCTTGAAATATTCATAGGTTTGAAAAGAATATTTTGAGGGAAAATATAAATAGGTTGACGAAAAAGAAAAATTATACTACAATAAAAATATACCACCCCACCTAGGGAGGGGTAAAAGGAGGTTGTAAAATGTATATAGATATATCTGAAAAAGCACAGGAAATGATAAAAGGCCAATTAAAAGATCAAAATAAAGAAGAAGTTTTTTTAAGAATTTTAATCAAAAGTTTTGGATGAGGTGGACCAAATTTTGGAATGGCCCTGGAAGGGTCAATAAATGATGAAAAAGATTATTATGAAGAAGTAGGTGGAATGAAAGTAGTAGTTGAACAAGATTTATTAAAGAAATTTAAAAGTTTTCATATAGATTATGTAGACAGATGGTTGTTTAAGGGATTTAAGATTACAGCATCATATGGGGGTTCATCTTGTTAGAAGGAGGGAAAAATGAAGCATAAAAATCATCAACAATGGAGTTGGATTATAATTATTGCTTTCTTTGTATTGTCAATAGTAAATATGTGGTTTGGATTATTTGGATTTGTATGTATGGGTATGCCTATTTATCATGCTTTAAGAGGAAGAGGAAAAATTCATTGTTCAAAATATTGTCCTAGAGGATCTTTTTTGGGGAAATTTCTTCCTAATATATCTTTAAATAAAACATTGCCATCATTTATGAGAACAAAATATTTCAAGAATTTTTTACTCATACTTATGATGACTATGTTTGGAATTTCTCTATATCATTCTCAGTTTATTCCTATAAAAGTAGCAAAAGCTATATTTAGATTGATGTTTGCATCTTTTATAGTTGGAACGATTATGGGAATAATTTTTAAGCCTCGTAGCTGGTGTCAAGTATTATCTATAGTTTGATGATGATTTTTTCAATACATTGATTAAATAGAGTGAAATCATATGATTAATGAGATTTATTAGTGAGATACTATAAGTTTCATTAATTATTTTTATATAAGGATATGCATAACTGAGACATGGGTATTTTAGGAATGTTTATTAAAAATAACATAGTATCTATAGATATACGACTCATAAATAACAATACATGCTAAAGCTAGATATATTAATATACCTGCTAATTAAATGTATGATAATTCAGCGCATGAATTAATTTTATGGGAATCAATTATAATACAAATATTAAAAAAATGTCTTGTAAAAATATATTAAGATTGTGTAAAATAATATAGAAGAACTTTAATTATCAGGGACAAATTTTTCTAAATGTAATAGCACAGGAAATATAAATAGAGCAATCTGTAAAAAAAAAAACTTGTGATGCTACCTATGCAATGAGTTTTTAATTTTACAGATTGCTTTTTTGCTTTTTTAAGAGCTTATATCTTTAAAATAATTTAAAGAAAGGAAATTAAGTTAATCATGGAGAGTAAATATGCACAACTAAAAATTGATGGAATGCATTATGTAAGAGAAGTAAAGGATAAAGGTGGTGATAGAGGAGGTTATTTATTGATAGATAACAATAATAAACCAGTCAAAGAGGTTTATAAGTATATAAAATATAGAAAAAAATATAATGGCGATAGTATTAATGGTTTAAAGAGAAAAGTGCATGACTTATGCCATTTTTATAATTTTATGTTATTTGAAAATATTGATTATAAATTAATAAATTATGAATGCATGTATAAATTTATATCTGAATATTTAATACAAATAGATCCATACATTCGAAAGAACGATTGTATTGAGAATAGTATGATTACTTCAATATCAATATTGGAAGAGTATAAAAATGATAAAGTGAAAGTTATGAGTAAAACAAAAACAAGAGGTTTGGCAAGTGAATCTATTCGTAGGATAGCTGACAACGTTAAGCTATATTTAATATACTTAGCAGATATATTGAAAGCAGATATAAACTTAGATGATATATATATTGCATATGCAACCACTAAAAAAGGAAATGAAGAAAGTATGTTAAATCATATAGCAAATAAAATTGAAAAGGTGTACTCGGCAAAGGGAATAATAAAAGCAGCTGAAATACCATATAAAGCTAATAATTATATAACCCCTGTAGAAGAAGAATGTATATTTGAAAAAGAAGAAGAAAAAGCATTTTTTAATGAATTGAGTAGATCTAATCCTATGTACCAATTATTTTTTTATTTACTCTCTATTACAGGGTTAAGAGTGTCAGAAGCACTAGCGTTAAAAATATATAAGGTAGATAGAATTAGAGGAAGTTTCGATTTTAATAGCCTTGTATCAGATGTTGAACTAGTTAACGAGACGAAATGTATTTGGAAGATACATATAAAGGTTGATCTTAATAATCCAAAAGATTTACAAATTAAAAATAATAAATCTAGGACAATAGAAATAGTAGATAAGACAAAAAAATTTGAAAGTATGCTTAAACAAGCACTTATATATAGAGATTTGCAAGAAAAAAGAAAGAAAAAAGTTAAAGAAAATCCATTTCTTTTTATAAATAGGAATGGAGATAGAATGAAATATCCGAGAACAAATCAAAAATTCAATGAAATTTTAAGTAAGTCAGGGTTAGGAAATAGAAAGGGTAGAGGACAATTAGTTATACATTCGTTCCGCCATACTTTTGCGAGCTATTGGATACGAATACATAGAATAAAAGGGATGGATGTGGAGTTAGACTTACTTAGTAGGAGTTTAGGACATGCAAGTATATCGGTTACTATGAAAATATATGTACATTTTTTTAAAGAAGATAGAGAAGAACTATTAGAAAAAATGAATAGTTTAGATAGGAATTGAGAGATGAAGATGATATTTCTAAATGTAGATGAGTATTTAGAATTCTGTTTGTTTTGTTGTCCACAGGCTAGAGATAAGGGACAACTAAAAAGAAGAAGAAGAAAAGAATATGATAATCTTACTAATAAATATAATACAATAGAAGAATTGTTAAATAGTAGGAAAGGTACAAAAGAACCAGGAGTAGACAATCTTATAATATATATTTTGCTAGCTGAAAAAATACAAGTTAAGGAGGACATACATAGTATATTAACCGTATATGGAAAGCGAATAATAGAATATTTTAAAATTTTAGATGGAATAGAATTGGATTTTTGGGAACAATTCGAATCATTAGACAGGGACAGGAAAGCAAAAAAATTTTTTATTAATGCTTTTCTTAGAGTCTTTATATTTTTAAATAAATATCATTTAAATGAGATTGAATATAGTGATCTAAAAATATTAAAATCAGAGAAATTTAACTATGATACTACATATAAATCAGGATTTTGTCATAATTTAATCCATATAATAATGAATCTAAAAACTACTGATAATAAATTAAAAATTCAACTTAAACAAGATGAAGATATAAATAAGTATGGAACTTATCATGTTGATCTTATTAATAAAATGAAAAACTATTTAGAACAAGAATATATTGATAGAAGGCAAAAAACTAAAACGTCTAGTTATGCAATTAGAGCTTTCTACAAATGGTTAAAAAATAATCATGAAGAAATATCTAAAGTAAAACATATTGATGAAGAACATTGGTACAGTTTTAAAAATTATATTTATAACTCAGAGAAAATTAAGCCAAGAACCAGACAAATTAGAACAAATCATACGAAACTGTTTTTACAATGGTTACAGAAGAATGGATATATAAAAAAAGAGATAGTTAATGCATCAGAGAAGTATAGAGGGTATGTAGAATGTGAACCTATGATGTTTGTTAATAGAGAGCATAAGAAAAAGATTATAGCAAAAGTAATTGGATATGTTCCAAAAAACGAGAAAGAAGAATTAATGAAACATTTTATATTGGTTATAGCAGATTCTGGATTAAGATTTAGCGAGTGTTTATGGATAGGACCAGAATGTTTGGTAGAAAATGAGGATGGCATTGGAGAAATTTTTCTTCAAATTAGAGAAAAGCTAGGAAGAAAAAATAAGACAACCTCTATATTGCCTTTAGGGCTCAAATCTATTGTATTTTTAGAAGAGCGATTTAGAAAAATAGAAAAGAAAAAGTTTTATCATGAACAAAGCGAAGAATACTTTTATTCCCTATTTACATACGAATCTAAACTTTTAACAGACCGTGCAGTCTATGCCTTTTATAATAAAATTATAAAAGACATAGAATTTAAAGATGATGATGGTAAAGTTATAGATTATAGTTATATAAAGTTTCATGCATTCAGACACCAAAAATTTAATGACATATATGAAGTCACAAACGGAAGCTTATATGCAGTAAAAGTAGATTCAGGTCATACACAAGTAGAAATGACTAGAAAATACACAAGACAGCAAGAGGAAAAGCGCAAGAGAAAAGCTATGGAATTAATAGAAGAAGGCAAAATAGTAGGAAAAGGGGCAGAAATACTAAAAGAACTATTAAAATCGCAGTATGAGCCTTCTAGATATCTTAAAATAGTAGAAAAAATGAATTTAGTAGAGATAAAAGAAAATGGAACAAAGAAATATGCCATGAAATATTTAGGATTTGGATATTGTTGCAATGAAAGCTGTGAAGTTACTCGTACATGTGAAGAGTGTGATTTTTTTTATACCTGTGATGAATTTAAGATAGATTTAAAGGATAGATATGCTAGAAACTTTTTATTGTTGAAAGCTAATATGGCTAAAAATATAAATTTAGAGGAAATAACACAGAATCAGTTCACATTGATCAAGAGTTTAAAGAGTCAAGAGAAAATACTAAGAGAATTAGGTATCAATCAAGAGGAACTTTTAAAATTAAGAACAATGGGTTGTGAGAGTGAATAATGAGTAGAGATATTATAGAAAACCATATAATTAAAGAGAATAATACAAAGTTTACGATAATGCAGGTTGTAAAAGTGTTAAAAATATCAGATGATAAAAAACATATATCAGAAAATGAGTATATACAATGTATAAAACTTCTAAATAGAGAATCGGATATTTTAGAAGCACTAGTTAGTAAACATAGAAATTTGTATAAAGAAATTATTAGGCGATTTCCTTCTATTAATGAATTACAAAAGTCTAATAATAAATTCTTTAAATACAAAAAAATGACAAATACCATATATTACTTTATTCTTGTTTACGCAGATAGGATGAAGGTTGATTTTCAAGATCTTTATAAGGTTAAATATATTCCATCTCTTTTAAAAGAAAATGAAAAAGAATTAATAAGACAAATAGCGATTGGATTAGAATATAAACCTAGTGGCATACAAAAAGAAATACTTAAAATAGAAAGAATGTTATATTACTATAATAAAAATTTGTATGAATTAGCAGAAAAAGAGATATGGGATTATAAAAATAAGATATTAGAAATATATCCATATAAAAGGGAAATAAGGATAACAAAATACACTTTCAACATAATGAAAGGTTTAGGCATATTATCACCCAAAGTAGTATATAAAACATCTCCACTAAGAGACTATAAAGGAATTTCATTAGATGTAGACAAAGAGTTTTTAAGATTGACATTAAATGATTATGAAGAATATATAGAAAAGAATATGTATTTTAAAACAGCTGAAAAAGCACGTAGAATAATAATAAAATTCATGAATTGGATTAGTAATGAATATCCAGAAATTAAAACTTTACAAGATATAGAGTTTGAGCACATTAGAGGTTTTAGTAAATACATTAAAAATTTACATATCCCAAAGACTGAGAAGCTATATTCTAGGGAAACTATAAATGGTTGGCTATCAAGATTGAAGGGATTTCTCATATATTTATCAAATAAAAATTTATTAAATAATGAATTGAATTATAAAATATATGATAGATATGATGGATATAATTATTTATATTTTACAAAAGGTAAGTCATTGCCAAGACCAATACCTCTTAGAGATAGAGAGCAAATAAGGAATATCATATATAATATTCAGGAAAAAAAAGCAGATGATTATCTTATTAAACGTATGCTAAAAATACTATATTTACTAGGATTAAGACCGTTTGAGTTAGAATGTCTTAAATTGGATTGCAAAAGAGGAACAAAAGAAATTCCTAAATTACATGTACATAGAGCAAAATTTTTCAAAGAACGTTTTATACCTCTCACGGAAGAAGCGAAAAAAATTATAGATGAATTAGTTGAATTTAATAAGAACAGTTTTGAAATATATTCCAGATACGATGAATTAACAATACAAAGGTTGTGCCATTGGCAGGGGAAAATATATGAATTTAGAACATTGAGTTACTTTTTTAAAAAAAGTCTAATTGATGCAGGGCTTACAGATAATGAAAACAATTCAAAATATACACTATATGACCTTAGAAGGATAAGGATTACAACATGGTTAGAAGCAGGTATAGCAGAGGAAGTTGTAGCAGATATGGTTGGACACAATGATGTAGATTCTCATAATGCATATTTAATTGGAAAAGAAATTAGAACTGAAAATGCCAAAAAGGTTCATAAAGAATTATATGAAGATTTTTTGAAAGAAGTTGAAAGTACTGGCATGTATACTGAAAAACAGATAGAAGATATAGAAACACGTGATTACATAGAGACGATACAAGAATCCTTGTTACAAATTGAAAATAAGAATATAAACATAGCTATGCTAGAATCTGCATTTAGAGAATTCCCAGAGCTGTCTATTCCTGTACCTTGTGGTAACTGTTTAGGAAAGATTCTATATGAAGAAGATTTTGATTGTTCACAGATGGAATTACCTTGCTTAGAATGTAATGAATTATTAGTGAAAGAATCAAATATAAAGCAACTGGATGATTTTATAGGGAGAATATATATAAACTTACAAATTCAAGAAAAGAAAGGCTTAGAGGGATTAATGGATAGGTCAGTTTCGATGTTAAAGCGATTAAAAAATTTTTATGTTTTAAAATTTAAATTTAAAGAAGATGAAGCTGAACAAAGATTTAATGAAATAAAAAATAAAGTTGCTCCCATCAAGAAAAGAGGCAGAAAAAAGAAATCTTAAAAAACTAAAAGGATGTGATATTATGGCTGATATGAGGGGAGAAGTTGGTGGTAAAGTATTAAAAAGATTAGCCAAAAGTAAAGTAAGAAACAATAAGATAAGTTTACAAAAGGCATTGAAAAAATTTAGAGATAATAAGATACCTTTAATAAAAACAGAGTTATCAAAGCTTGCAGGGATATCAGTAGCAACGCTTAATAGAAGCCCGTATAAGGAGATGATTAAAGAATATTTAGACGAAGAGAAAGTATTGCTTTCTCCGTGCGGGAAACAAGAAGTAGCTAGATTAATCCAAGAAAATAATAAATTAAAAGAAGAAATCAAAGAGTGGAAAGGAAAGTATAATAGATTAAAAAAAGAGATACATTATTCAAAGGAATTATTTGGATAGTATTATTCAAATAGCTTATTAATATCTATAGACAAAGCTTCGGCGATAGCTTTTAATTCATAATCTAATATATGACGTGTTTGATTTTCTATCTTAGAAATCATAGTACGATCAATCTCAATCCCAAGGACATGTAATCTAGCAGTTAATTGTTCTTGGGTGATTTTTTTGTTTTTTCTTATATTTTTCACTTGTTTTCCAATAATATTCCTTTTATCCATAGAAATCATTCCTTTAATTTCAAATATTATGTATTTGATTGTAATAGAAAGAAAATAATAAAATGTGAGATAATCGCACAAAAAGAAAAGTTTTACAAAAAATTATAAGAGGTTAGGTGAATGCTATGAAAATATATAGACCAAAGGTAAAAGATACATCAGTATTTAGAGAGATAGCACAAAATATTGTAAATCCATTGGAAATATTGAGAGAAGCAATTAGTAATTCACATGACGCAGAAGCCAAGAATATCTCGATCATAGTCTTTAGAAATGATATGGGTAAGTTTGTATTGGAAATACAGGATGATGGAAATGGTATGGATTTAGAAGAGATACATAGATTTTTTAATCTAGGGGATTCGAATAAAAATAAGATAGGAATAGGAGAAAAAGGATTAGGGACAAAGATATACTTTAAAAGTGATAGAATTACTATATTTAGTCAAAACAAAAATAAAAAGGCATGTAAAGTTGTAATGGAGAAACCATGGAAGTATTTGTGCAATGATACTATACCTGAATATACTGTAGAAATATTAGACTCTAAAGCTGGAAGGGGAGGAACTACAGTATCAATAGAAGGATATATGATAGACAATCCAGAGCGGTACTTTAATTTCGAGACTATAAAAGACTATATACTATGGTTTACAGCAGCAGGAAGTTTTAAAACATATTTTGCACATTATACAGAACTGAATAAATACGTTCAGAATATGCAAGTAGCACCTAGGATTTTCATAGAAGACAAAATAGCACGGAGAAAGGGAGAAATAGGGGGAGTACATCGCTTTTCTCAACCAAATGAGAATCCTAAGGTGGATGTTAATGAGGTAACATATAAAAAATCTGTTAACTATTGTAGACATTTTGGACCTTTTCATAGAGCTACTAATATTAATGGTGAATATATATCATTTCAGATGTATGGAACTATATCAGGGCTTAACTGTAGACGGAGAATATGTAAATTAAAGCAAGGAGAAACATTGAAATCTAGATTTGGTATATATTTAGCTAAAGATTTTATACCTCTTATGAAGAAGAACAATTTAATGACTGATCCTAACTATCATCACTACCATATACTTATAAATTCGCAAATATTTGAACTTACAGCAGATCGAAATAATATTTCTAATCAAGAAGATCCCAAGGTTAAATGGGTATTTTCACAAGCTAGAAAAATCATTAGAGAAGAGATAATACCATTAGCAGAACAGGGATATTTTAAATTAAGAAAAAATGAAGAAGCAGAATATAATAGAACAGAAAAAATTAAAAAGATAAATATGAGGTTAGATTGTTTTGATAATATAGATAATCTGTACATAAGGGAATTACCTATATTAAAACCTCCATATAACGAAGCGCAAGTAGCTTTATTATTTGCAGTGATTATGTCTAATCCTAAGATTAGTGATACTATGAGGTATATTAGCAAAATTGGTGATTACTCACATCAATCTACTACTGATATGATATGCTTAGATCATGATAACAACAAGGTACTAGTAGAGGTTGAATATAAATTAAGTAATTTATTTAAACATGATCATCCTTATGAAACGTTTGATTATGTAGTATGTTGGGAAGTGGATCTAGATATTAATGAGAAGAAAAGATTAAGAGATGGGAATATATTGTGCTTAATGCAGGAAAATGGACAATGGATTTTAAAATATGGGACTCAAAAGATTATACCGGTAATTGAATTGAAAAAAATAATTAATAATTTAAAGAATAGAATGACAGGATAAAAGGATTATTGAATGAACTTTATATTGCTATTGTGAAAGTAGGAAAATATATTCAAAAAAATCAGCTTAGATTAAAAAATCTGGGTTGATTTTTTTTATGAAGACGAAACTATAATGAATAATATTGAATACTGCTGATATATTTAATAGAAATTTGGAAGATTCTGATGCATAATGCGTTTGGAAATTTATTCCCAAAAAATATGTTGTAAAATTGATAATATTACTGATTCAAGTAAAAGTGAAAGGAATGATGTGTTTGTTATGCAGTGGATTTTAAACAAATTAAGCAGGGGAAGTAAAGCGTTTTGTTCTAACAATAGGGTCAAATGTATGCTATCTAACAATGCATATGATAAGAAAAAAGAAATGAAGGCTTCGGTTTCCAAGAAGAAATAGCTATATTTGTTAGTAGAATCCATTAGCATATTACTCAAAAAAAGGAAATATTTATGATATAATGGATTAGAAAAATATTCCAAAGTACTAAAGGGGAGATATTTATGGGATTACAAAAATACTTTGATGAGTTTAATAAGAAAATAAAAATGGATTATGATGAAAACTCACTTTTAGCAGAAAAAAGAGATATTCTTTTAGAAAAACTAGAAAAAGCAGAAGATTTGCCAAGTTTCAAGAAACTTGACCAAGGCAGTTATTCTATGTTTACAGGGGTAGAGCCATTAGACAAAGATTATGATATTGACGTTGGATTGAGATTTGAAATTAATAAAGATGATATAGAACCTGTGGAATTGAAAGAAAAAGTATATGATGTAGTAAAAAACCACACTCATAATGTTGAGATAAGAAAACCATGTATTACTGTTTATTATAAGGAAGACGGAGAAATTGCATATCATGTAGATTTAGTGGTGTATGCATATGAAGATAAAGAGGATACGGATAGTCAGTTATATTTAGCAAGGGGAACAAAATATTCAAAAGACGAAAATAAATATTGGGAAGAAGCAGACCCAAAAGGGTTAAAGGATAAAATAATGAATAAATTTGAGGAAGCTGAAGAAAGAGCACAATATAGAAGAATAATTCGATACTTAAAAAGGTGGAAAAATATCAAATTCTCTTCAGATGGAAACGCAGAACCACCAGGAATAGGAATAACGTTGTTAGCTTATGAATTTTTTGATCCTAAGGAATATGATATTTTACAATGCAAATATGTATTTAATGATTTGAAGGCATTGAAAAACTTGGTAGAAAAGATAATTGATAGATTTATACCAGTAGAATATTCACAAGTAAGAGAAGAATATTTATATGAAATAGAATTAAATTTACCAGTACAACCATATACAAATGTTTTTAGCAAGATGTCTAATAATTATATGACTGACTTTAAAAATAAATTAGAAAAACTACTTAAATGTCTTAAAGAAGTAGACGAAGAGTGTGATGTTATTGAACAGTGTAAATTATTAGCTAAAGAGTTTGGTGAAGATTTCCCAATTCCAACAGCTGAAGAAGTTTCTAAAAGGCAAGAAAAGTCTATTTTATCAAATAGTCATTCAGCATAAAAGGGAATAATGGATTATGAAAAGAATTGTAAAAGAATCATTTAGAATATTTCCAGAGATAAGTGAAATTGCGTTTTGGGATGATAAAAGATTATATAATAACAAGTTATATGAGATTTTGTTAAGTTTTAATCTATGTATATGTAATAAAAAAATAAAAATTATTATGGGAATACCCAAACTTTGGAATGTAGAATTGATTAATTTTTATATAGCTGACATAAATTTAATAGAATACATTCCTCATGTTGATGATAGTGGATATATATGTACATTTGATAAAGAAGGTATATTAATAGATAGGTATGATTTAAAAGGTGTTATAAAAGATAGTATATATAAATTAATTGATGTATTAGAAAAAGGACTTTTAGGAGTCAATAAAGTTGATTTCATAAATGAATTTACATCCTACTGGCTTTTATTAAAAAATAGAACATTTGCAAAGTCCATGGTTAGATTGGAAAACGGAGTAAAGAAAGTTAAATATATAGAAGAAAAAAGTAATAATTATATTATTGCTGATAAAGAAACGGATTTACAGATATATATAAAAGATAGAACGGTTAAAAATGGTATTTTTATTACAGTAAAAGCTAATGAATATATTTATCCACCAGATTGGAGAAAAGAACTTACTATAGATTTTTTTCATTATTTCATCAATGATAATGAAGTTAATATAGAAAAAATAAGAAATATATTAAATAAAGGATTTAATGGAGAGCGACTTTTTTTATTTAATATTATACAACCTAATGGAGTTCAATGTTTAATAGGATGCATATTTGAGATATTAGAAAAAGTAAAAGAACATCCTTTGATAGATAAAAACTTAACATCGATGATTGAGAACGGTCTAAAATTTAAATTAAAACCGCTATTCGTTGAAAGAGTGGATAAGACTTATTTATTAGATAGGTGTAGCTGCTATTCAGAGTTAATAGATAAGAAAGTATTATTAATTGGATGCGGGTCAGTAGGAGGATATATAGCTGTAGAAATTGTTAAAGCCGGAATTAGTAATCTAACATTGGTAGATGATGATAAATTGAACGAAGAAAATATTTTTAGGCATTTTCTTGGTATGCAATATATAAAATACTACAAAACAACTGCTTTAATAGATTATATAAATAAAAATATTCCTTATGTAAAGATGTCCAATTGTGAAGAAAAAATACAGGATGCACTTTTAGATAAAAGTATTGAATTAGAAGATTATGATTTAATTATTTCAGCTACTGGAAATATAAATGTTAGTTTATGGCTTAATAAATATATCTATGATAATGATATAAAAGTTCCTGTAATTTATGTTTGGAATGAACCATATGGTATTGGGAGTCATTCATTAATTGTAAGCAAAAACAATCAAGGATGTTTAGAGTGTTTATTTGATAAAGATGATACGGGGATATATGATAGAAGTTCATTTTGTGCAAAAGGACAGAATTTTGTAAAGGCTATTTCAGGCTGTGGATCAAGTTATACTCCTTTTGGTTCATTAGATTCTATAAGAACAGCGTTGCTATGCTTACGGGTTACTGTTGATTTTTTACAGAATCATGTGAGCGAAAACATGATAGTGTCTATTAAAGGAAATAATGCTGCTTTTGCATTTAATGGATATATTACCTCTGAAAGATATGATAAATCACAACAAAATGAAATATTGATAAGAGGACAAGCATTTAAAAATAAAAAGTGTATGTGTTGTGGAGGAATGTAAATTGGAGGTATTATTTCAAATTAAAGATATTAAAATCAAATTCACTGAAAAAGTGATAAATACAATAAATACTTATAAGCAACAGTCCAATGAAAGTCTTGAAGCAGGTGGAATCTTAATAGGAAGAGAAAATGTAGAAAATGGGAATACCATTATTGAATATATAACAGTGCCACTAAAAAAAGATTTAAGAAGGAGATATGAATTTATCAGAAGAGATAAAGGGCATCAAAAATATTTAGACAAGATATGGGGACAAGGAAATGTCCATATATATTTTGGTGAATGGCATACCCACCCAGAAGACTATCCGATGTACTCAACAATAGATTTAAAAAATTGGATTAAACTTAGTAATACCATTGAGACAAAAAGTAAATATTATTATTTCCTTATTGCTGGAAGACGCGAGATAAGAATATGGGCTTTAAATATATTAGATAAAAAATTAAAAAGGGTATATTGAAAATAATGGAGGTACTATGAAAGGGAAGAAAGTATTTGAAAAAATTTCTAAAATACCAAACAAAGTATTATCAGTAATGATATACATTGCAGTAGTTTTAGCTACATATTTAATAGCCAAACCAGTTTTGAATGCTATTGAAATTGATGACATTAAATGTATTTTAGTAACAATGGAAAATTTGTCAAAACTAGCTATTGAAAAAAATATGTCAATACGTAAAATAGCATGGGCTGTATTAATTATAGATATAATAGGTATTGTTATAGTATCAATATCCAAACGAATGGTTAATAAGCAAAGTAAAAAAAAGACCTTAAAATTAATAGAGCATAAATCATTAAACAATATGATTATATCAGTATATAGCAAAATATTAAGTCAATACAACATTGAAAGCTTAAGTATTGATTTAGAACAAGAGATGAATAAAGAACAGTTATCGAGAATGGATATACAGTATGCAGTGAAAAAACAAGATGAGTTAATTAAAAATTATTTAGGAAATATGAGCAACAAATACCAATATGGATATACTGGTATAGCACATACTCCTTTGATTTTCAGATTAGGATATCAAATAGGTGATGAAACAAGATTTCTTTTATTTCATAAAAATAGAAATGAAGAATATTTCAAACAACTGGAAGAAGAAGTAGGAGTTTGGAACATTAACGTAGAGAAAGAAAAGCTTGATGATGGATCAAAAGAGTTATTAGTATCAATTGCTACTACCTTTGAAATATCTGATGAACAACTAGAGGTTTTTAATATTGATGAAATAAATCTGATTAAATTTAAGACAAGTAATTTAGGATTTGATGTGATTCAAAATAGAAAGCAGATCGATAAGTATGTTAATAATATAATGACAAAAATACGTTCAATAGTAAATCAACAAAAAATAGAAAAAATACATTTAGTAATATCTTCATCGGTAGCATTTACATTTGCGTTAGGACAGGCTATTAGTAATCACTATGATCCAGAAATAATTATTTATCATTATGATAGAAATAATGAGAGACGATATCCTTGGGGAATAAATATTTATAAAAAGGTTGAAGAATGTTTAGTTGTAAATTAGATATAAAATTTTAGAAACGGATATTTAATTTAGGAGAAATAATATGTCTATAGATAAAGTACAGAAAATTTATGAATACAAAGATATAAATAGAGAATTAATAAATTCTCAAGAATTATCAAATGAAGAAAGAATTGTTATAAAATGCAAATTTTATACATATAAAAGAACTGAAGAATATACTTATATTCAATATTATATTTTAAGGAGTGAAAAAGAAGTTGATGATTTCCTACAAAAATACGGTTCAGCAGAGCTAAATAAAGATGACATTGGTGCTATAATAGCATGTGATTATATAATACACTCGAATGTTGTTTCGTATTTCTTAGTTAAAAATCTAATATTTCTTGAAAGTTTAGAAGTAGAATCTAGTTTTTTAAATGATGAAGTTTATTTTTATAATTGTATATTTGATGCTATATTCTTTAAAAACAACATTATTGAAGAATATTGTGGTTTTGATTATTGTGTTTTTAAAGATTTGGTGAGGTTCGAAAAATGCAAATTTGAAGGTACTGTTGAATTTGCAAACTGTTCTTTTGAAGAAAATAATTCGTATATAGAAAATGCTGTTAAATTTTATGAATGCGAATTTATAGATAGTATTAAGTTTATAGAATGTTATTTTAAAGTAAATACTTTTTTTACTAATAGTATTTGCAACAAAAATTTTAAAATATCAAATTCCTTATTCTATAAAAAACTTAGTTTTTGTGATTCAAATTTTTACAAAGAATGTCATTATGAAAAAATTACTTTTGAAGATATTTGCGATTTTTCAAGAAATAAATTTAAAAGTTTTTCATATTTTAAAGATATTAGATTAAATGAAAATGCTATCCTAAATTTTATAGAATCAAATTTTTATGATTGGGTGGATCTAAAGTTTGATTGTAATGAAAAAGTTAAAGGTAAAATAATATTTTATAGAACAAATTTTCATTCAAAGTGTTATTTAGATTATGAGATGTTAGAAAAAGATAAATTTAATGTCTTTATATTTGATCAATCTCAGGAAAAATATTTATTTTATATCAATAAGTATATTGGCACAATAAATAAGGTGAATAAATGGAGTTTATTTTATGCAAGTCAAATATATAAAAACAATGGGAAATTGGAACCACATTTAACAACATATTATTTGTATAAGAAATTTGAACGGCTTGAAAAAAAAGAACAATTAAAAAATACCCCTTTTTCTACGAAGAAGATTCTGAAAAAAATTGATTTAATCATGAGTTCTATTATTGAAAAAACAACAAATTATTTTACAAGTTGGAAGAAAACTCTGGTATCAATATTTTTAATTATATTTTGTTCTTTCTTTATTTATGCGTTATTTCCAAATTATTTAAAGAATAATGGTGTCCCTATCACAAATAAAAATACAATATCATTAATATGCTCTTATGTTAAAAATAACCAAATAAATCTATTACTTAGCAAGTTTTTAGATATAAATACATGGTATAAAATCTCAAATGTTTTTTATTTTTCAATTATAACCTTTACAACGATAGGATACGGTGATATATCTCCGACTTATATGATTAAACTTTTTGCTGGTATTGAAGGATTGTTGGGAGTGTTTTTTTCAGCAGCATTTTTAGTGAGTTTGTCTAAAAATTTTCTAGATTAGAAATATGAAAGAGTTATTAATTAACTAACCTATTCATTAGCATTCTTCTTCATAAGAAGAACTTGTTAAACTATGATATTGATCACCTATAGAGTAGGGAGAATGCTTTTAAAATAAGGAATAACATTTAATATACTATAAAATGTATTTATAAACTGAAAAATTTCCTGAATATTCATTTTGAATTTCCCTAGGGGATTTTTTTATTATCTGTTAAAAAAATTTGGGAAAATAAGGTTTTTATTTTGCTAGAAACCCATTGATACAAAGGTAAATATTTCAAAATTCTTCTGTGAAATATGATGTTTCTTAAGAAGACACTTTTAATCAACTGGAGGGAGATAAATGGGTAAATCAAAAAAAATAAATAAAAGGGAAACAACGTCACCTACTAAAAGAATAGTAAAAAAATTTTTAAACTATGCTAATATATTTTATCTAATTGTTGGGGCGCTTGTTGGGCATTACGCAGATATAATAACAATAAATAATAATAATATGGTACGTGCTAGGGAAAATTTTATCATTGGTAATAGGTATTTATGTGAAAGAAAAAATTATGATGATATGAAAGAAAAGAAATTTGCACTAAATAGTGCAATAAATAGTTTTGAATATACATACAAGAATGATAAATTTATAGACGGGTTGCTGTATAAATATGCACTTTCTTTAGAGCTAAGGGGTACAAAATCAGATAAATTACTAGCTAGAAAAATTTTATTTGAGAATTATGACTATGCAGATGTGTCTGGTAAAGCGTTACTAGGAATTATTGAGTATAATAACAAAAACTTTAAATCAGCATATAAAATTTTTGAGGAATTAAAAGATCCACTGATGATAGAGAAGGAAATTATTCATATTTATTTTCAGTGTTATATTGATACAGTGTTTATGGAATTAGATTATGATAGTGCTTTAGATAAAGTTGAGCAAGCTCTTATAATTCTTGAGAGAAGTACATACGAAAAAGATAGTTCAATCAATGAAAAGAAGATAACAATGCTGTCTGAAACAAGCAAAATCAATACAGATATATTGTTTTCAGATAAAAAGCTGATAGCAAGTAAAATTAATATTGGAAATATTATTTTTAATTATGCTTTTTTAAATAATGATGAGAAGAGAATGATAAAAGCTTTGTTGATAAGTAGTGATGGGCTTGGGACAATAGAATCTTCTCCAATTCACAAACAAAAATTTATCTATAATTTAAACTATATTATAACATGTAAAGAAATAGACTATATTGCATATGAAAGAGAACTGAAAGAGATTTTACAAAACGTCATGTTACTTAGTGATTCAGGTAGTATAGAGAGCACAGGGGATAGTATAGAAAAAATAAAATTCATCTATAATTGTCTAAGTGATACATATAATTTAAATTGGGAGAAGTACGATGTCCATTTTAGCAATGATGTTTTTTTAGATATGAATGGAGTAAATATTAAAGATTATATAGGACTATCAAAAATATACTTGATGAATGCAGATTATAATGATGGAAAATCTTTAAAAACTTTTAGACATGAGGAACATGTGAAAGAGTTTAATGATACTCTGACTATGAAAATTAATAAAGGTATTTATCCTAGAGAATATGATTTTAGAATAGGAGTGGTAGCTTGTAATACTGTAAACCTTAGCTCTGATCCATGTTATTATGTACCTAACTTAACTGATATAGATTTAGAAAGATATCTTCTTAAACATAAATATACTATGACAAAATTTAAAGTACAGTAGTTAGTATTTTAAATAGATATAATTGAAATGTACTCTTATATAGTGCTATAGGATGTTTAATGTTATCGGGTATACAGAGTCAAAAGATCAGATAGTTGGCTCTTTTGTTCTTATAAAAACTGTTATATGGATAGCATGATTGTCTTGAAGGAACTTCTTACAGTTCTCTAATGTACAAGGTTTAATAGTTTTTATACATTTAATAAAAAAGAGTTGAATTTTGAAGAAAATATTAATGAAAGGTATGATGGAGATAGTCGAAATGCAAATTGATGCTAAAAAATACGTATATAGATAATTGAGTATACGATAGAAAAAGTAAGAAAGTAGAATTTATAATATAATAATTTTATAAAAATTAATGGAGGAATAATATGTTGACAGAATCAAATAGAGAAAAGTGCATTGGAATAATTAGATCAGCAATAAAATACTGTAATGATAATTTATATAGATATAAAGGTAAGAAGATTGATATTGTTTTTGAAATTGATGAATCGCCAATTATAGGGAATATGCCTTTTAAAGCATGCTGCAAACCTGTAGATGATGGTTATAAGATTATAATTGATGCTAAGCTTTTTGAAAGAACATTTGAAGTTTTAAATGCACTATTAGCTAAAGAGAATAATTCGTTTTATATGATGTTATCTGGTGAGTATGATTATAATAATGAAAAAGCAAATTTATATCTAGATATTTTATATGAGATAGCTGTAAAATTAGTCATATTTCATGAATTAGGACACATATATAATGGGCATTTAGATTATAAAAATAGTAGAAATTATAGTGCAGAAACATCAATGTTTATGAGTTCTGAATGTAATAAGCTACCACCTATTGAGAGTCAAGTTCTAGAAATGGATGCGGATGCTTTTGCGGCAACATTAGGAATTGGTCAAATAACATTTGACAATAACATAAAAAACTTTAATAATATAATTAAAGGAATTATAAAAGATAAGAAGCATGCTCTTGTACTTTTTATAATTGGTTCAAATATTATATTTAGTCTTCAAGGATTAGGTAGAAAGAAGAAAATTAAAGATATTAAGGGATTGAAATACTTGCCATTAAGGGCTAGACAAGATTGTTATGTAAAATCTTCTTTAAATGCATTTACTTATTTGAATCCAAAAGAAACATTAATTTTTGGACAACAAATATTAAATATAGCTTTTTTTAGAGAGGTATTACCAAACATAGAGCAATATACCAACTTATTTTTCCGAGAAGCTTATGGTTTTTCATATGATCATTACGATATGAGTAACAATAAGAATGAACTTGGTCGAGATATTCTTAATCATTGCGATTATTTAAATGAATTTTGGTTAAAGGATATGAGAGATAAGCTGAAACCATATGCATATTTTGAACTTGCAAAATAAAACCTATTAATTAAAATTTTTTTACGTTTATAAAAAATAAAAACATATATGACAATATTCGAAAACTTAAGGGAATTGCTGGAGTTTTTTGTATATAAAAAATCATTTGATATGTGGGGGATTCTAAACAACTGTTGGTTCTGAATAAAAAATAACCTTGTTGGATGTTTGTTAACTGAGATCATGTAGTAGAGAAAATCTACGGATCAATAATTAAATTAATAAACACTGCATTTTCATAAATAACATATGGGAAAATTTGTGAAATGTTGATGATTTATTTTTATTTGAGTGCTATACTAAAAGAGTATCTAAATCTTAGGTATGATATAAAATAAAATTTTTATTTTAGGAGGTACTCAATATGAGTATAAAAATTTTTAGTAATACTATTGATGTAGCAGTTATTGGTTTGACTAATTCTGGAAAATCCACATTTATAACATCATTAGTTGATGTTAGTAAGTTTAATCCAGTATTAATTAAAGAGTTGTGTGATAATAATGGTGGTTTAACTAAGGTAACAACATTTTATGAACTTACAGATTGTGTGGAGCCTGAAGTAACAGAAGTAGAATTTAATATGGCATCTATTAAAAGAGGTATTCCTGCTAAAGGTGTTGAGTGCATGAATAAAAAATTGAATAGTTCGGATTATAAGAACTTTAAAATTGCACGAGTTATTAGTGATGAGAATGGTGAGTTTGAAGAATCTTTAAAAGACAACCTTAACGAATTTGCTGATAAGATCAAAAAGGATATAAAATTTGCTATTTCTATTATTAATAATAAGAATGCAGATAAATTGCTTAGACATATTAAAATACGACTTCCTGTAACAGGTGGAATTCTTGAGATAATGAGGGAAAATTCATTTGATACAGTAGTTCTTAGAGATACTAGAGGATTTTTGGATACAAGTGTGAATGAACTTGAGAAGAAAACACCAACTTTAGCTGATTCTGGTCTTGATGGTATTCAAGCTTGTATATTAATGAATGGTCAGAATTCTGTTATGCCTAATTTAGGAAGAGAAATTTATGGTGAATTTGTAAAAGCAATTTTTGAAGCAGTTCCAACATTTATTATTGAACGTAGTGCAAAATTGGCAGGTAAGTTAGAAGATATGGTAGACGATAAAATAAAAATTGACAGTGATATATATGATAATCTTGTTAAAAATCCAAGAATAGTAAAATTAAATTTTAAAGAAATGCATAAATTTCTTGCTGGATTAGGAGTTATAGATGATGAGGGAAATGCGGCTAACCAATTGATTGCTACACATAAAAGGGAATTGTTGTTGCCAGAAGTAACATGTTTTCCATCAAATGAAGAAATAGAGTATGATAGTGATGAATATAAGATATATAAATTTTGTACAACTGAGGTATTTAAAAGATTGTTAAGTAGTCTTAATGAGTTTAGAACTCTTTTAAATAAAATTATAACATTCTTTGACGATAAGGATAGAATTGCTACTGTACAGACTAGTTTTAGAGAATTATTCCATGATAATTTATTTTCACGTGTAATAAGTGAATATGCAGATTATCAATGTCATCAGTATCAACTAGTCAGACCTGTTACAAGTGGATATTCAAAGAATAGACTTTTGAATAATTTAGCAAAAGGAAGATTACTGGGAGAACGTGGAGGTATTACAACACGTTCTGGTTCTGAATATATGTATGGAGCAACTGGAGTATATGCAGCTACGAAATGGAATGCTATAAATATATTAATAACTACACTCCATAATAACGAGAACTTTGTGGAAGTAATTAAAGAACTTATCGATGAAACAGAAAATGAAAGTATTATTAATACATATATTAGTGAAATTCAACAATGCTTGAGATATGTGCTACAAAACTCATTTACAGATATATGGGCACATTTTAGTGGTTATCCAATTATTAAGAGATGGACAGTTAAGTCTGACATTGAAAATATGAGAAAATTATGGAATAAAGAATTAGGTGACAAATATGGAGAAGACGCAATCGATTCAGTATATTATGTTAATATTATGAAATACATGAAAAGTAGATTAGCAGATTATAACTTTAATACAGTTGATTATATTAGATTTTCACAGTTATGGCAGGTATGTTGTAATACAATTGATAGTTTTTTTGGATGTGTTTCACAGAATCATAGTTATGTTAAATATAATCAAGAACTAGATAAGCAAAGTTAGGGAACAAATTAGTAACATTAAATTCGAATTTTATTAAAAAATGGGACTCTTTAAAGGCTATGTTAATAATATAACATAGCCTTTAAATGATATAAAATCGCTTGTGCAGGATTTGAGGTATCGCTTGTGTTAGGATAGTTGACGTAACTAAACTAGGGCAGCGTAAACCAAAATGATATCAAATATGTGCGTAATATGGGTGTTTGATAACTTAGACGTGCTGTCATCTAGATTCTTTAAATGTTGGAAGAATTGTTACTAAGAATAATAAAAAAGAAAGAATAATAGCATTATGATATGTAATATACTAGCAATAGAAATTGTAAAATGTATAGGTAATGCAGGACAATATAGTCCTGTATTTTATTTTGATTAAAATCTATTGAAAATTATTTTCTAAATACTACTTGAATTATTTACAAAAAGATGCTAATATATAAATACACCCCATGTGGGGAGGGGTATTGAAAAGTATTTCGGAAGGAGGAAAATTATGAAACATAAAAGCCATTTAAATTGGAGTTGGATTATAATTGTAGCTTTCTTTGTATTGTCTGTAGTTAATATTTGGTTTGGATTATTTGGATTTGTATGCATGGGCATGCCAATATACCATGCTTTAAGAGGAAGAGGTAAAGTACATTGTTCTAAATATTGCCCTAGAGGTTCTTTTTTAGGAAAATTTCTTCCTTATATATCTTTAAACAAGACATTGCCTAAATTCATGAGAACAAAACAATTTAAAAATTTTTTACTAATACTAATGATAACTATGTTTTCAATATCACTATATCATTCTCAATTAGTTCCAATAAAAGTTGCAAAAGCTGTATTTAGATTGATGTTTTCATCATTTATGGTGGGAACAATCATGGGGGTGATTTTTAGATCTCGCAGTTGGTGCCAAGTTTGCCCGATGGGTCACGCTACGTTTTTAATAAAAAATGTTAAAGATAAAAATAAATAGAGTACAAAGGTTGAAAAATCAAAGAAATTTATTTATGATTATAGTAAAAACTATAGATACTGGGCTTGTCCTATGGGCCATGCAACGGGCTTGATTAAAGAAAAACAAGATGGAAAAAATAAGAAGTCGCTATAAATTTGTGTTAAAATTATATTTAAGGGTAAATAATAATTAGAGTGAAAAAGATAAAAAGGAGGAATTTTTAATGGATAAAAATGTAGTAGTTTTTTCAAGCAATACTTGCGTGTATTGTCATGAGGCAAAAAAATATTTAGATTCTATAGGAGTACAATATACAGAAAAAAATGTATCTACAGATATGGCAGCTAGAAAAGAATTGATGAAAAAAGGATTTATGGGTGTACCAGTTATTATGGTGGAAGATGAAGCCATCCAAGGATTTGATAAAGACAGAATAGATGAATTATTAAAATAAATAAAAAGTTCCTAGATGAAAATCTAGGAACTTTTTGTTTAGACAAAGTCATAGAAAACGTCACTAATTTTTAAATTTAGAAAATATGTAGAAACGATCGAAAATAGCATTACAAACTCGCAACGCTCAAACAGTGTAATGCTAATGATTTTCTCACTTATTCTATATTTTCATAAATTCTCAATAAATGTTCCTTATTTTTATGACTTTGCTAAAATATAATCTGGAGTTCCTAGATGAAGATCTAGGAACTTTTTGTTTAGAATAATAAAAAAATGTTAACAATGATAAAAGGACTTTGCATAGAAAGGATAGGAGAGTTATGAAAATTGGAATACCTAGAGGACTTTTATATGATTATTATCAGTATCTTTGGAAAGTTTTCTTTGAAAATTTAGGAGCTGAAGTAGTAGTATCTCAAAAAACAAATAAAAAAATAGTAGATGATGGGGTAGCCGTTACAGTAGATGAAGCATGCCTTCCTGTTAAGGTATATCATGGTCATGTGATGGATTTAAGGGATAAAGTAGATTTTATTTTTGTGCCTAAAATAATGAGTATTCATGAAAAAGAATATATCTGTCCCAAATTTTGTGGACTTCCAGAAATGATCCATACTTCTATTTCAAATTTGCCTATGATGATTGCTCCTACTATTGATTGGACAAAAACTAAAAAGCATATTCTTAAAACTGTATATGAAATAGGAGAATATGTAACACCTGACAAAAGAAAAATTAGATTTGCATTTAAAGAAGCTTTAAAATCTCATGAAATTTATAAAAACAAAATTAAACAAGGATTTTTTCCTATGGATTTAGATAAAAAATATGATGAAGAAAATCATGAAGATCAACAAAAAATTCTTCTTATTGGACATCCATATAATATTTATGATGAATATTTAAGTATGAATATTGTTGAGAAATTAAGAAAGAATCATATACATGTCATCACTCAAGATCATTTTTCAAAAGATCAAATCAATCCAAAAATGGATGAGTTACAAAAGAAAATGTTTTGGAGCTTTGGAAGAAAAATTTTAGGAGCAGCATTATATGGAATGGAGCAAGAGGATATTCAAGGGATTATATATCTTTCAAGCTTTGGATGTGGAATTGATTCAGTGATTGCAGATATTTCAGAAAGAAGAACAAGAAGAAATTCACAAAAGCCTTTTATACTTCTCACTATGGATGAGCATACAGGAGAGGCTGGAATAGATACAAGAATAGAAGCTTTTGTAGATATGATCAAATGGAGGGGAGAAAATGAAAATTACATTTCCGCACATGGGCAATACTTATCTGCCCGTTAAAGCTATGTTTGAGGATTTGGGAGTAGATGTGATTCCTCCTCCCATAAATAGTAAAAAGACATTAGAGATTGGAACAAAATATGCACCTGAACAAATATGCTTGCCTATGAAAATCAACTTAGGAAATTATATACAGAGCATAGAAAAAGGAGCAGATACTATTGTGGTTACAGGTAGTTGCGGCCCTTGTAGATATGGATATTTTATGGAAGTTGAAAGAGAGATCTTAAAAGATTTAGGTTATGAAGTAGAAATTATAAGCCTTGAGGCACCAGATGGTGATATAAAAGAATTTTATAACAGAGTGAGTAAAATGTTAGGAACAAAAAATATATTTAAGATGGCAAAAACTTTTAAAAATGCTTTTGCTGTTTTGAAAAAAATAGATGAAATAGAAGGAAAAATATTAAGATATAGACCTTATGAAAAGAATAAAGGAGAAATAGATAAAATTTATAATCATTTGATTTATCAATTAAGAAAAAGTACAGGATCCAAAGAAATGCTTCAATATATTAAAGAAGCAGAAAAAAGTTTTATGCATGTATCTTTGGAAAAAAAAGAAGATGTACTCAAGGTTGGGATTATTGGAGAAATTTATACGATTATTGAAGATTTTGCAAATATAGATATAGGTAAAAAGTTAAATGATTTAGGCGTAGAAGTATATAAGTCTCACAATACTTCTAGTTGGGTATTGGAACATTTATTTTATGAAAGTATAGGAAGTAGTAGAGAAAAAGATATACGAACAGCGGCAGCACCATATATAAAGACTATGGTAGGAGGCCATGGAAGAGAAACTATTGGAAATGCAATTTTATATGCAAAAGAAGGATATGATGGATTAATACAAATTATGCCTTTTACTTGTATGCCTGAAATTGTTGCTATGAGTATACTCCCTAAGATTCAACAGGATTATCATATTCCCATCTTAACACTTATTATTGATGAAATGACAGGAGAGGCAGGATATATTACAAGGCTTGAAGCCTACATTGATTTATTAAGAAATAGGAGGGACAAATTTAAAAATGAAAAAATGTTATCTTGGAGTTGATATAGGTTCTGTCAGTACAAATGTAATTGTGATGGATGAAGATGAAAATATAGTGGATACCTTATATATTAGAACTCAAGGAAGACCTATTGATACCATTCAAAAGGGACTTTATACAATAAAAGAAAGAATAGGCAATGATATAAAAATTGAAGGAATAGGGACTACAGGAAGTGGAAGACAGCTAGGAGGAATTATGGTAGGAGCAGATGTGATTAAAAACGAAATCACAGCTCATGGTGTAGCTGCTCTTCATTTTGTACCTGATGTACAAACTATTTTAGAAATTGGAGGACAGGATTCTAAGATTATTCTTTTAAGAAATGGAATTTTGTATGATTTTGCTATGAATACAGTTTGTGCAGCGGGAACAGGTTCCTTTTTAGATCGACAAGCAGAGAGAATGGGGATTCCTATTGAAGAATTTGGAGATCTTGCATTAAAGTCAGAGGCAACAGTCAGAATTGCAGGAAGATGTGCTGTTTTTGCAGAATCAGATATGATTCATAAACAACAGATGGGTCACAATCAAGAAGATATTATTAATGGACTTTGTGAAGCTTTGGTAAGGAATTATTTAAATAACTTAGGAAAAGGAAAAGAAATTCAAGCTCCTATTATTTTTCAAGGGGGAGTAGCTGCCAATGTAGGGATTAAGAAAGCATTTGAAAAAATACTAGGACAAGAAGTGATTGTACCCCCATATGCAAGTGTAATGGGCGCTATTGGAGTAGCACTTTTAGCAAAGGAAGAAGTTAGAAAAAGTGGAAGAACAAAATTTAAAGGCTTTGAAGTGGCAAATAGTACTTATCAAGTAAAAAGCTTTGAATGTGATCATTGCCCAAATATGTGTGAGGTAGTAGAATTTTTTAGAGATGGAAATATGGTTGCTAGATGGGGAGATAAGTGTGGAAGATGGAGCAATATTGAGGTGAAGAATACAAAGTTGGCATAAAATGTTTATATATTAATTTATGAAAAGACCGTGCACTCCATTTAAATATTTGTAAAAATCAAGCATCGATATTTTTCAAAATCCTAACGCGTCTAATCTGACGTCCTGTCAGTAGACGCTTATTTGGCATCGTGCCAAATATATGGATTTTGTCAATATTTCTGCTGATTTTTAATTAAATATTTAAAAGTCATTTACTGATCTTTTCCATAAATAAATATATATTTTACATCGTACACTTGTTTTTTATATGTGATTCGTAAAATATTTGTAAAAATCAAGCATCAATATTTATAGAGTATACTTTGTAACAGTTTCACAGTACTCGCATTGATAGGAAAGGGATTCTTTACATACCAATTCAAAGGTAGGATTTGCCATGGGCTCTGAGTGAGTGATGCACCTTGGATTGTGGCAAGTAAGAATTCCTTTTATTTTTTTGGGAATAGTAACTCTCTTTTTATGGATCACTTCTCCGTTTTCAATGGTATTGATGGTGATGTGCTCATCTATTAAACCTAAAAATTCTAAGTTTATATTTTCTATATTTTCTATTTTGATAATGTCTTTTTTTGACATATACTCACTAGATACATTCATAAGAAGTACTACAGGATTGTCAGTTTGTGTAGGCATCAATTTATTAAATATTTTAAGGCCATTTCCTGGGCTGATATGATCGAGTACAATTCCATTTTGGATTTGTGTTACTTCAAGCATGTACATTCCACCCCCAATAATTTTAATATGAGTGCCATTCGAATATATACACCAAAGCTTGCTTGTTCAAAATAAACAGCTCTAGGATCTTCATCGACTTCGTAGGCAATTTCATTTACTCTAGGAAGTGGATGCATAATAATCATATCTTCTTTTGCTAGCCTTAGCTTTGAAAGATCTAGTATATAGGAGTTTTTAAGTCGTTCATAATCTGCTTCATTAAAGAAACGTTCCTTTTGAATTCTAGTCATATATAAAATATCAATTTCTTCTATTACTTCTTCTATGGTAGAAACTTCTCGTAATGCTACATTATATTCTTCTATCAATTTGTTTTTTAGTTCATAAGGAAGCTTCAATTCATTAGGAGAAATGAGGATAAATTCTTTTATATTGTATCTACATAAGGTTCGAATGAGAGAATGAACGGTTCTACCAAATTTTAAATCACCGCAAAAGGCAATCTTTTGATTTTTTATACTTCCTTTTTTCATGTGAATAGTAAATAGATCCGTTAGGGTTTGGGTAGGGTGTTCATGGCCTCCATCTCCTGCATTAATAATAGGAATTGTTGAATATTTTGAGGCAAGCTTTGGAGCACCTTCTTTTGGATGTCTGATGGCTGCTAAATTTGCATAACTAGATATGATGCGAATGGTATCTACAATGCTTTCTCCTTTAGATACAGAACTTGTATTGGCATCACTAAAGCCTATTACATTTCCTCCCAAACGAAGCATAGCGGATTCAAAGCTAAGTCTTGTACGGGTACTAGGTTCGTAAAAAAGAGTAGCAAGTATTTTGTTTTTACAAATATCTTGATAATGTTGAGGGTTTTTGAATATATTGTGGGCAACATCAATTAATTCATTTAATTCTTGTATTGTAAAATCTTCTGGATGAATCAAATGTTTTATTTGCATAGACTTTCCTCCTTGTTGGTCTCTCAGTACCAGTTTAAAGGTAAAACAAAAAACCTTTTGACCTAAAAAGGTTAAAAGGCATAAGAAACTTAAAGTTGTGCCTTTTTAACCTCACAGGGTTAATTTAAAGGAATTATTATTTTAATTTAGATTAACATATGTAATGATTTCTGTCAATAAATCTAAAAATGCATTAACAAAGATAAGTAGAAGTCCTAAGAGCATCTACAATGACTTCTGCCATTTTCATTATTAAGTTTAGACGAATATTATGAATAGAAAAACAATCTTCATGATTGAATTGATCAACAATTCCTACAATAGATAAATCACCTATACGGGGAAGATTTTTTCCTACTCCTTTTCCAGGTGAAATAGGACCTTTTTTTATATGTATATGACCAATTAAATCTTCATTTCCCAAACAAGCATCTATTGCAATAAAAAATCCGCTAGGGTGTTTTGCTTTAATTTGACTAATAGATTCTTCAAGATTTACTGCATGAATGGGTTCTTCTAAAGTACCATAGACAGGAAACCGAAAGTTTTTATTTTTAAGTAGAGTACCTACTAAAGGGCCTAGTGCATCTCCAATGCATCGATCTGTTCCAACACAAATGATGACAGATTGTTCATTGATTTTTTCCTTTAGTGCATGGGACAATATAAGTGAAGCATTTTCTTTTGCATAATGAATACGTGTACGATATGGGTATGGATAAAATTGAGATTTCAAAGAAAAAACACCCCCTCATATGACTATATAAATAAGGAAGTGAAATTATGCTAAAATTATTGCTCCCATATATGAAGCTGTTTTTTGTTTTTTAATGCTTCAATGACATGATCCCTACCATTAGGTATTTCTTCATAAATTTGAGATAATAAATTTTTCATATATTGTCTTTTTGTTTTTCCATCAGCAGGACAAGGACTTTTTGCAATAGGAAGATTGTTTCTTGATACTGCATCTATGATCTCTTTTTCTTTGGCATAAATAAGAGGGCGAATCATAGTAAGGTCTATTCGATCTAAATAGGTTACAGGTAAAAAAGTACTAATGCGACTTTCATAAAAAATACTTAAAAAAAGAGTTTCTACTGCATCATCTCCATGATGTCCTAGTGCAAGCTTTGTCACACCATTTTCTTTACAAAGAGAGTGAAGTTTTCCACGCCTCATACGAGCGCAAAGGCTACATGGATTTTTTTCTTTTCGATCTTCAAATACAATTTTTCCTATATCTGTATGTTGTACGATATAAGGGATTTCTAATTCTTTGCAAAAATTTTTTATAGGAGAAATATCAAAATTATCAAATCCTAAAGTAAGGGTAAAAGCTTTAAGCTCATATTTTACAGGGGTAAATCTTTGAAAAAGCTTTAAGGCATATAAAAGAGCCATGCTATCTTTTCCACCTGAAACACCTACTCCTACTATATCTCCATCTTTAATCATATTAAAATCTAAAACAGCTTTTTTAACATATCCTAATATTTTTCTCATCATAAAATCCTTTCTCTTTTACCATAGTAATTACTATATGAAAAATTATAGCCAAATAAACAATAAATACATATTAAATTCTTGTTACAAACAAATATATCTTCATAAAAAATAAAAAATCATATATAATGATAATAGAAAATAGAAACTTGTTGAAAGTAGAAAATGAGGACAAAAAATGAATACAATATTAGAAATTTTATCGAATGAAGTCATGGTATTATTAGTATCAGCTATGCCAGTAATGGAACTTAGGGGTGCAATTCCTATAGGAGTTTCTCTAGGAATGACTCCTATGCATGCAATGATTATAGCACTTATAGGGAGTATGATTCCAGTGCCTTTCTTACTTCTTTTATTAAAACCGATTTTTAAAAAATTAAAAGAGAATCCATCATGGAGAAAACTTGTGGATTGGATTACAAAAAGAACCCTTAAAAAGACAACAACTATTTATAAATATAAAAGCTTGGGACTTCTTTTATTTGTTGCAGTCCCCATACCAACAACAGGGGTATGGACAGGTTCTGTAGCAGCATCTTTATTAAATATTCCTTTTAAGCATGCATTTCTTTCCATATTTATTGGGAATTGTATTGCAGGATTGATCATTACTACACTTAGTCATGTTGCAGTAAATATGTAGATAGAGTTGACTTTTGCAAATGTATGTGATAGAATTTTTTCGACAAAATAAAATATCAATCTTGATGCCTTATCAAGAGTGGTGGAGGGACTAGGCCCGAAGAAACCCGGCAACCGGTATGCAACGCGGTGCTAAATCCTACAGAAATGATTTTCTGGAAGATGAGGACAAATGAAATCTAACCTCTTCTTAAGTGTGAAGAGGTTTTTGTTTATATTTTTAGGGTAAAATAATAAACATAATGAATCAAGGAGGGATACAAATGGCAAAAAGATTATTTACTTCAGAGTCTGTTACGGAAGGACATCCAGATAAAATCTGTGACCAAGTTTCAGATGCGATTTTAGATGCTATTTTTGAAAGAGATCCAAATGCACGTGTTGCAGCCGAAACTTCAGTAACAACAGGCCTTGTATTAGTATCAGGAGAAATTACTACAAATTGTTATGTTGATATTCCAAAGGTAGTAAGAAAGACAATAGAAGAAATAGGATATACTCGTGCAAAATATGGATTTGACTGTGACACATGTGCAGTACTTACAGCTATTGATGAACAATCTAATGATATAGCAATGGGTGTAAATGAAGCATTAGAACGTAAAACAGGAACAATGAGTGATGAATTAGAAGCGATAGGAGCAGGAGATCAAGGAATCATGTTTGGTTTTGCTTGTAATGAGACACCAGAACTTATGCCTATGCCTATTGCACTTGCTCATAAATTAGCAAGAAGATTAACAGAAATCAGAAAAAATGGTACACTAGATTACTTACGTCCAGATGGTAAAACACAAGTTACAGTAGAGTATGTAGATAATAAGCCTGTAAGAGTCGATACAGTAGTTATATCTACACAACATAGTCCAGAAATAAGCCAAGAGCAAATTAGAAAAGATTTGATAGAACATGTGGTTCGCAAAATTATACCTCATGAGTTATTAGATGAAAAAACAAAATATTATATCAATCCAACAGGAAGATTTGTAATTGGTGGACCACAAGGGGATGCAGGGTTAACAGGAAGAAAGATCATTGTAGATACTTATGGTGGATATGCAAGACATGGCGGAGGAGCTTTCTCAGGAAAAGATCCAACAAAAGTAGACCGTTCTGCAGCTTATGCAGCAAGATATGTAGCGAAAAATATTGTAGCAGCAGGTCTTGCAGATAAATGTGAAATTGGACTTGCTTATGCTATAGGAGTTGCTCAACCTGTATCTATTTTGGTTGAAACTTTTGGAACAGCTAAAGTATCCGAAGATAAAGTGGCAGAATTAGTAAATAAACATTTTGACTTAAGACCAGCTGCCATTATTAGAGATTTAAATTTAAGAAGACCAATTTACAGACAAACAGCAGCTTATGGACATTTTGGAAGAACAGATATAGATCTTCCATGGGAAAATACAGATAAAGCAGAAATTTTAAGAAAAGAAGGATTGGGACAATAAAAATGAGGGATATCCCTCATTTTTTTGTAATAGAATCAAGGAGGAGATACATTTTTGGGTAAAAAAATATTTTATACATTTTTAGCTGGAATAGGCATAGGGCTCATTCTTTCTTCCTCTATTCATATGGTTTATAAAAAACAGGATCAACCCAAAATGATAGCAGAACAAAAGAAAGAAGATGAGTTTTCTAAAGAAGAAATCCTTGAAAATGAAAAGAAAGAGCAACAAAAAATAAAAGAAGCAAAAGACAAGGAAGAGTTACAAAAAAAAGAACAAGAAGAAGCTTATGTTACTATTCATATCGAACAAAATAATACATCAGAAGAAATTGCAAATATTTTATATGAAAAAGGCTTAATTCAGCATAAAGAAGATTTTAAGTTGTTGTTAGATTTAAAAAGACTAGATCCTTTTGAAGTTGGACAAGTACTTACGAAAAAAGGAGTCATCAGCGAAGGATGGAAAATCAATCAGCTTCTAGGAATTCTGAGTAAAAAATCCAGTGATGTTTCTTCTATTCTTTACCGAAACAAAGTTATGGAGAATCAAGAAAGTGTTTTATTTTTAATCCATACTTTAAATGAAAAAAGAATGATTGTGCCAGGGGATAAAACCATTCAAAAAGGTGCAAGTATTATTGAAATTATAGATATTTTAACAAAATAAATATATAAAAATCTAATACATCCACGGTCTTTACGTTTCATTTTGAGATTTCTATAATCTCATGAATTTCTAAAATCTAGAATTTTAAAAACTCGCTTTGCTTAAACAGTTTAAAATTCTTACGATTTTATCATTCATGGAGATTAGAAATCTTACAAAATTTACTAGATAAGACCTGATGGATAGTATTAGATTTTTATTGTTAAGAGTCCTTACTATATTGTAGCAAAGTTATAAAAAATAGTGACGTTTTTATGACTTTGCTACAATATAGTTTGTCAACAGTTTGATAGCTTCGTTTTTAGTTTTTAGGTATGTTTATGGACGGTTAAGCAATTTTAATTATTTAAAAACTTGCTAACCGTCTCTATTTATTTTCTATGTTATAATGAAAGTAATCATTATATATCGGGAGGAAATTATGTTTGTACAGATACAAGGAGTTTTGACAGATATTATCTTTCAAAATGAATCCAATGGATACACAGTAGGAATAGTTGAATCAGAAAAGGATCAAGTGACAGTAGTAGGTTATATGCCTATTTTAAACACTGGAGAGACTTTTTTGTTTTCAGGAAAATGGATTGTCCATCCTACTTATGGAGAACAACTAGAAGTGGATTCCTATAGGAGAGTGACGCCTAATACAATAGAAGGAATAGAAAAATATTTATCTTCAGGAATTATTAAAGGAATTGGTCCTAAAATTGCTCAAAAGATTGTAGAAAAGTTCGGAAAAGATACATTAGACATTATGCAATATACACCACATATGCTTACAAAGGTAAGTGGAATAGGAGACGCAAAAGCCCAAAAAATTGCAGAGGCTTTTAAAGAACAAAGAGAATTGAGTGAAGTCATGCTTTTTTTACAAGAGTATGGAATTACTCCTAAGTATGCAGTAAAAATTTATAAAAAATACAAAGAAAATACGATATCTTATATACAAGAAAATCCTTATCGGCTAGCAGATGATATTTTTGGAATAGGATTTAAAATTGCAGATGCCATTGCCAAAAGAATGGGAATCAGTCCTACTTCTCCTTATAGAATTATGTGTGGAATTAAATATATATTGACTCAATACAATCTAGAAGGACATACTTATACGAAAAAAGCAATACTTATAGAAGAGTCTGCAAAAACATTAGAAGTGCCAGCAGAATTAGTAGAGGAGTCACTTTTACAATTGGCTTTTTCCAATTCTGTTCATCTTGAAAATCTACAAGAGGAGATAGTGGTATTTTCTATGCCATATTTTTATGCAGAAACTTATGTTTGCAAAAAATTAATTGAATTGGCTCAAGTGAAGATAGATTCTATTTCAGAAGATTTAGATGAAGAAATTCAAAAGATTGAAGAAGAAGAAAAGATTACTTTGGCAGAAAAACAAAGAAAAGCCGTTGAAGAATCAGCAGAAAATGGCGTTTTAGTTATTACGGGTGGACCAGGAACAGGAAAGACTACAACGATTAATACTATTATGAAATTATTTGAAAAGCATAATTTATCTATGGCACTAGCAGCTCCTACAGGAAGAGCTGCCAAGAGAATGAGTGAAGCTACAGGAAAAGAAGCAAAGACTATTCATAGATTATTAGAATATAGTTATATGGATGAAGATATAGGTATGAGTTTTGGAAAAAATGAAGAAGAACCCCTTCCTGTAGATGTAGTGATTATAGATGAGATGTCTATGGTAGACATTGTTTTGATGAAGGGATTACTTCGAGCACTTCTTCCAGGAACTAGACTTATATTAGTAGGAGATGTAGATCAGCTTCCATCTGTAGGGCCTGGTAATGTACTTAAAGACATTATAGATAGTAAAATTATTCAAGTAGTACAATTAGACGAAATATTTAGACAAGCTCAAGAAAGTATGATTATTGTAAATGCGCATAGAATCAATAAAGGAGAATATCCATATATTAACAAAAAAGAAAAAGATTTTTTCTTTATGAATAGGAAAACACCAGAGCAGGTAGTTCATACTATTAAAGAGCTTTGCAAGGAACGACTTCCAAATTTTAATCATTGTGACCCAGTAAAAAGTATCCAAGTCCTAACCCCTATGAAAAAAGGACCTACAGGAATGTTTCAATTAAATAATATATTACAAGAGGTTTTAAATCCTCCAAGTAGATATAAAGATGAAAAGAAAATGAAGGACAAAACTTTTCGAGTAGGGGATAAAGTCATGCAGATGAAGAATAACTACAATCTCAAATGGAAAGGAATCGACGATGCAGAAGGAGAAGGAGTATTCAATGGAGATTTTGGATATATTCATAGTATAGATGAAGAAGAAAAAGAGCTTTGTGTACTCTTTGATGAAGAGAAAATAGTGACTTATGATTTTTCACAATTAGATGAATTAGAGCTGGCTTATTCTATTACCATACACAAAAGTCAAGGATCAGAATTTCCTATTGTAGTTATGCCTATATTTTGGGGGCCTCCAATGCTTCTTACAAGAAATCTTTTGTATACAGCAGTAACAAGAGCAAAAGAGCTAGTAGTGATGGTAGGAATAGAAGGAAGTCTTAAAAATATGGTAGACAATTATAGAGTCATTAAAAGAAATTCAGGTCTTGGAATTCGTCTAAAAAGATTTATGAATGAAAATTTGATAGAATTTTAAAAACCTTCGACAATATACAAAAATCATGATAAAATTTTTAAAAAGGGAGTAGAACCTCTTGGAAAACAAAGGTTTAAGTAGGGTATATAAACATATATGTGAGTATTTGGATATATTGCTAAATTTTATTTACCCTAGAAATATTTATTGTATCTTATGTAATGAACCTATCACAAAAGATCAAGAATATTCTTTGTGTGCATATTGTAGAGAAAAAATACATTTTATTGACAGGTGTTGTGAAAAATGTGGTAAACCTTTAGAGTTACTTTATCTTCCAAATAAATGTCCAGACTGTATGAAAATAAATCATTATTTTACAGAAGGATTTTCTTGTGTAGAATATAATGAAGAGATGAAAAAAATTATACATAGACTCAAGTATCAAAACCAGAGATATTTATCTTATCATATGGCACAAATCATGAAAGATCAGCTTCAAAAGCAAAATATAAAAGATATAGATTACATCTTCCCAGTTCCGTTGTATAAAGATAAGGAAAGAAAAAGAGGATTCAATCAATCTTACCTTTTATCAAAATATCTGGGAAAATGGATGAACATAAAAGTAAATCAAAAATGTTTATTGAAAATAAAAGATACTCTATCTCAAAATCAATTATCTAAAGAGGATCGAAAAAATAATTTAAAAGATGCCTTTTTCGTATGTCAAGAAAAGTTGGTTAGGAACAAAACTATATTGTTAATTGATGATGTATATACTACAGGAAATACTGTAGATGCTTGTTGTAAGGAAATTTTAAAATTTAATCCTAAAGAAATTTATGTATTGACCTTTGCTACAGGTAAAAATGTTTAGATAAAAATGAGGGGGAAAGATTATGGCAGAAATCAGAAATTGCAAAGAATGTGGAAGAATTTTTCAATATAATGGAGTTAGTAAGATTTGTTCAAGATGTCAAAGAAAAGATGATGATGATTTTAAGATTGTAAAAGAATATATTTATGAAAATAAAGGTGCTACTCTTACAGAAGTATCAGAAGAAACAGGAGTAGATGAAGATAAGATTCTTCGTTATTTAAGACAAGGAAGACTAGAAATTGTAGGAGATGATGCAGCACTATTTTTAGAGTGTGAAAGATGTGGAAAGGGGATTCGTACAGGAAGATTTTGTGATAGTTGTGCAAATGAATTAGAGAAAGAGTTAAAAAGCGGATTCTCCAAACCGAAACCAACACCTGCTAAAAGTTCAGGAGAAAAAATGTATACAGCAGAAAGAAAAAAGAGAATATAATAAATTTCATAAAAATAGGTAAACATATACCCTCCTTTTGCCGATACTAAAGTAGAATTATCGGTAGAGTGGAGGGGTTTTTTATGAAAATTAATCATAATCCAAATATACAAAAAATATTAAGTAATTACAATAAAAATATAAATCACGTAAACAAAACGGAAAAAGTCAAATCAATAAAAGACCAAGTGGAGATTTCTCAAGGGGCAAAAGATTATCAATTGGCAGTAGATGCTTATAAAAAGCTACCTGATGTTAGAAAAGATAAGGTGGAGAAAATAAAAAATGAAATTCAATCAGGAAATTATCATCCATCATTGAAAGAAGTAGTAGATTCTATGTTTGATCAAAAGATTTAAGGAGGAGACAAAATGTCCCAATCCGTTGAACAACTGATTTTAGCTTTAACAAAAGAATATGAAATCTATAAAGATTATTATACTTTAGGGGAGCAGAAAAAAGAAGTTTTAATATTAGGAGATATCAAAGAATTAGAAAAAATTATTAGCCAAGAACAAGATATTATTAGAAATACGCAAAAAATTGATCAAATCAGAACGGCTATTATTGGAAATATATTATTTGAACAAAAGATCAATTGGATTGAAAATATCACACAGCTATGTGAGTATATCGAAGATCCTTATAAAGAAAAAATATTAGAAATAAGAGAAAAGCTAAGTAAATTATTAGAAGAAATACAAAGCTTAAATGATACCAATCAACAGCTTACAAAACAGCAATTAGAATATATAGATTTTAATATAAATATTTTAAACAATGCACAAGTGACAACTACTTATGGAAACAAAACAGAGCAACAAATCATAAAACCATCAAGTTTAATTGATGCCAAAGGATAGGGTGATACAAATATGGGTTTTTTTGGACTCAACATTGCAAGATCAGGGCTCTTTGCAAGTCAAAGAGCTCTTGAAATAACAGGACATAATATATCTAATGTAAATACACCAGGATACAGTAGACAAAGACTTGAAATGAATGAATCTTTTCCTATGCCACTGCCTGGTGGTCAAGGAATGCAAGGAACAGGAGTAGATACAGCACATATCCAGCAAATCAGAGATGAATTTTTAGATTTTAAAATCAGACAAGAATTTATGACAGCTGGAGAATGGGATGCAAGATATGAGAGCTTGACTCAAATAGAAGCTATCTTTAATGAACCATCAGAAGACGGAATTAGAAAATCTATGGATGAATTTTTCAATTCTATACAGCAACTTAGCCAAGGGGAAAAAGCAGATAACCTAACTGTAAGAGCACTTGTAAGAGAAAGAGGAATACATCTTACCAAAACTTTAAATCATATGTATACTCAATTAGAAAATATGCAAAAGAATATAGACTTTGCAGTACAAACTACAGTAGATCAAGTCAATGGATATGCAGAACAAATTGCAAAGCTTAATGAACAAATATTTGGCTATGAGTTGGATGGAAGCAATGCAAATGACTTAAGAGATCAAAGAAATTTATTGATTGATGAATTGTCTCAGCTTGTAGATATACAAATCGATGAAATGCCTATACAAAATGCAGGAACAAATGCTAAAAAAATGAGGATTTTAGTAGGCGGTAATATGCTAGTTTCTCATGAGACTGCAAATAAACTCATTACAGTACCTAGAGAGCCTGGAATGGAGAAAAATAAAGGAATCGATCAACCAAAGCTTTTAGATGTGACATGGGAAAATGGTGGTTCTTTTAAATGTAGAGAAGGAAAATTAAAAGGACTTATAGATATGAGGGATAATATAGATGGAAGTGAAAAAGGAATTCCTTATTATATGGATCAACTCAATCAATTTAGCACTACATTTGCAGCGAGATTTAATATGCAACATGGACAGGGGTATGGATTAGCAGGAGCAGGAAATGAGCATGCCTTTTTTAATGTCCCTCCATTAGATTATACATCAGGAACTATGGGATATAAGGAAATAACAGTTGATACAACAAAGACGGATGCAGATATTAAAGCAGACTATAAAAAAGATCCTGCTAATGAAGGAAAAATTATTTTTAAAGCAAATGGAAAATGGTATGAAACAGAAATCATAAGAGCAAAAGATTTATCTATATCAGCAGATATAGCAAAAGATCCTAATAATATTGCAGCAGCAAAAATTGATAATGCTGTTGGTGATGGATCAAATGCATTAGAGCTTTTAAATTTAAGACAGGATGGAAATATGTTTGCTTGGGGAAAACCAGATGATTTTTTCAAATCTTTAATCTCAAACCTAGGAGTAGATGGACAAGCAGCAAAAACTATTGTAAAAAGTAAAGATGTACTTATAAAACAATTGGACAACAAACGTCAATCGATATCAGGTGTATCATTAGATGAAGAAATGGGAAATATGATTAAATATCAGCATGCTTATAATGCATCGGCACGTATGATTACTACAATAGATGAAATGTTAGATAAAATTATCAACGGCATGGGTGTTGTTGGAAGATAGGGGGAATAAAAAATGAGAATTACAAATTCTATGATGGTGAATACTACTCTTATGAATTTAAATTCTAACTTGTCTAGATTAGATTTTTACAATAAACAATTTAGTACCACTAAGAAATTTACTTTGCCATCAGAAGATCCAGTAGGAACATCTAAAAGCTTGACACTACATACGGCAGTAGCAGAATTAAAGCAAAATAAAGAAACGGCTAATGATGTAATTTCATTTCTTGAAATTACAGAATCAGCTATAGAGGATATAGGAAATGTACTACAAAGAGCCAGAGAATTAGCTGTTAGTGCAGACGGAACAGAAACAAAAGAAGACAAGCAAAAAATACAAGCAGAGATGGATCAATTAAAAGAACAATTGATCAAACTAGGGAATACTACGTATGCAGGAAAATATGTTTTCTCAGGCTATAAAACAGATAAAGAGCTATTTGATAAAGATGGAAAGTACAATATTGCTTTAGCAGATGATGAAAAAATGAATTACAAAATAGGTATTGCAGATGAAGTAACAGTAAATACTCTAGGACACAAATTATTTGGAGTAGGACCGGGCGATCAAGATAAAGTGAATACAACTACTGAGCCTAAAGTAAACGACTCAGCTCAACTTATAGAACTATTTCAAGATTTGAGTACAGCATTAAAAGAAGATAAGCAAGATGATATTAATAAAATATTAGGAAGAATTGACCAACATCATGAAAATATACTTGCTGTTCGTGGAGAACTTGGAGCGAAATATAATCGAATGGAAATGACTATGAAGCGTATTGATAGAGATATTATAAATTTTACAGGACTTTTATCTAAAAATGAAGATGCAGATATGGCACAAGTTAGCATTGATTTAAAAACTGCAGAAAGTGTCTATAGAGCATCATTAGCAGCAGGTTCAAAGGTTATTCAGCCAAGCCTTGTAGATTTTATTAGATAGGGAGAGGATATTATGCCTTTTCGTATAGAAACACAACCAGCACTGATTGGAATACAAACTACAAATGCAAAATTAGAAATTCAGCAGCCAAAAGCAGACGTGAACATGCATACAGAAAAGCCCAAATTAGAAATTCATACAGAGCCTATACAAGTACAAATTGATCAATATCCATGCCGTGCAGAAGCAGGACTAAAAAATTATAAGGATCTGACAAAAGATAATGTAGAATTTGCAAGGCAAAAGATGGGTGAAACCATAGACAAAATTGTAAGGCAAGGAAATGAGCTTATGGATATTCATGAAAATGAAGACACTATAGCCAATCAAGCAGAAGAAAATGCATATCTAATATTTAAAAAGGAATGGAATATAGGTTTTATCCCTACCAGTAGACCGATTATAGATTTTAAAGGTGGAAATGTGGATATACAAGTCAAAGAAGGAAAAGTAAATATGGATGTAAAAGTAAATAAGCCTATAGTAGATTATACTGCTGGAAAAGTAGACATTTATCTAAGACAAAAAAATAGCATACATATAGAGTATATGAGAGAAAAGTTCAACCAGCTTGGTTGAACTTTCTAAGTACAAAGAGACGAAATTATGCACAACGTCACTGATTTTCAAATTTGGAAAATATATAGAAATGGTCGAAAATAGCATTACAAACTCGCTATGCTCAAACAGTGTAATGCTAATGATTTTCTCACTTATTCTATATTTTCACAAATTCTCAATAATTGTTCCTTGTGTGTATAATTGCGTCACGTAGATAAAAATGTATTTATGTATATACAAGCATAGGAGGAAAATATATGATACTAAACACCAAGCATTTTGGAGAAATAGAGATAGATGATCAAAAAATTATTGAATTTAAAGAAGGAATACCAGGGTTTGAAAATATAAAAAAATATACGATTATCACAAATCCAGAAAAGGAAGTGCCTTTTCATTGGCTACAAGCTATAGATGAGCCGGAGCTTACATTTGTCATTACAAACCCTTTTTTATTTAAAAATGATTATGAATTTCATATTCCAGATAAAGTAATAGAAGAATTAAATATTGAAAAAGAAGAAGATTTAATGATTTTTACTATTGTAGTAATACCTGATGATATGAGTAAAATAACTATGAATACAAGAGCGCCTTTAGTAATTAATATGAAAAAGAAAAGTGGAAAACAACTATTACTTGATGATGAAAAATATCCTCTCAAATATTATTTACTAGAGGAGGAAGGAGCATGTTAATTTTAAGTAGAAAAAAAGATGAAAGTATTATCATAGATCATAAAATGGAAATAAAAGTAATAAGTATAGAAGATGGAAAAGTAAGACTTGGGATCAATGCTCCTAAAGAAATAGATATATATAGAAAAGAAGTATATATAGAAATAGAAGAAGAAAATAAGAAAGCTGCTATTGGAAAGCTTGATTTTGAAGGAATCAAAAATTTATTTAATAAAAAATGAAAAAATTAATATTTTTTTAAAAAAAATGCTAAAGTATGAAAAAGATGTACCGATAATAATAGTGTAAGTAAAAAAACATTCTTACATATAGGCCTATAGTAAGATTAACAACAAAATAAAATGATAGGACAGGATGTCCAACAAAAAACATTCAGGGAGGAATGCATTATGATAATCAATCACAATATGATGGCAATGAATACTCATAGACAAATGGGAATCAATCAAGGAAATGGTTCTAAATCAATTGAAAAATTATCTTCAGGATTAAGAATCAACAGAGCTGGAGATGATGCAGCAGGTCTATCTATATCTGAAAAAATGAGAGCTCAAATTAGAGGATTAGATCAAGCATCAAGAAATGCTCAAGATGGTATTTCAATGATCCAAACTGCTGAAGGAGCACTTCAAGAAACACATGCGATACTTCAAAGAATGAGAGAATTAGCAGTACAATCATCTTCTGATACAAACGTAGATGTAGACAGAGATGCAATACAAGGAGAGATTACTCAGCTTAAGAGTGAGATCGATCGTATTGGAGATACAACAGAATTCAATACAAAGAAACTTTTAAATGGAAATCTTTCATCCGCAGGTGCTGCAGGGGGAGTAAATGCAGTATCAGGTGCTCAAGTATTTAAACAAACAAGTGGTTCTTTAACTGGTGTAGCTGCAGCAGCTGTAAATGCAAGTGGAGCAAACCTTGATATGACAGCTAAAGATGCATTAGTAATTGATGGAGAAAAAATTACAATTGATTGGAATAAACATTTAACAGCAGAAGATAAAGCAGTTTTAAATGCGGATTACAGTACAACTAACTTAGATGCAACTACTAGTGGAAAAGTTAGAGATATTATGGAACGTGTGATCAATGCTTCTATTGATGAATCAGGTACAGGAGCAAGTCACATCAAAATAACAGATTCAACAGCAGGAACATTCAAAATTGAAAGCACTGCTGAAGGAAATGATTCAAAAGTTGAACTTTATCATGGTACTGACGGAGCTGCAACAGCTAAATTAGCAGATGGTACTACTACAGCAGTAGGAGCTAAATCAGTTCTAAGCTTATATGTAGGTGCAAATGCTGAAATGGCAGGAGGAGCTGTTACTCAAACTTCTGGAACAAATCAAGTATTAGACGCTATGGCAGGTACAGATAAATTCCAATTATCTATTGATGGACATACAATGGAAATTACTTCACCAGTAGCAGCAGCGGGTTCTGATGCGAACACATATGCTACTGCATTACAAACAGCTATCAATACTGCAATTGGAAACTACAACACGGCAGCAGGATTTACATCTGAAGAGCAAAAAATTAAAGATGTTGCTGTAAGTGTTGAAAATGGAAGATTAACAATTTCTAGTCCAAGTGGTCCTGTAGACCTTCAAGATGTTACAAATGGAGATGCATTATCAAAATTAGGTCTTGATCAAGCTTCTAGACAAAGTGGAGCTACAGGTGCAGTTACATTCCAAATCGGTGCAAATAAAGGACAAACTATGGGATTATCCATTAATGATATGAGAACTGGTGCTCTTGGAATCAATGGAATTGATTTAAGTACACAAACAGGTGCTTCTGAATCTATTACAAAACTTGAAACTGCAATTAAAAATGTATCTTCTGAACGTTCTAAATTAGGAGCTGTTCAAAATAGATTAGAGCATACAATTAAGAACTTAGATACATCTTCTGAAAACCTACAAGCATCTGAATCTAGAATCAGAGACGTAGATATGGCAAAAGAAATGATGTCATTCCAAAAGAATAACATCTTACAACAAGCAGCTCAAGCAATGCTTGCGCAAGCTAATCAGGCTCCTCAAGGAGTACTTCAATTATTAAGATAGATAATTTAAATATTTAGATTTCCTTTTGAAGATCATTCATGGACGAATGAGATGATTCAGGGACGAATAAAAAAAATAATAAGGGCATAACTCAGGGACGAGTTGATATCATCTATACAATTTGCAGGACGCAAAGAAGTATAGGTGTATTGACTCGTCTTTTGTTTATTAAAATTCTTTATTCGGATAGGAATGAATTGGTTAAATGGGTCAATTCATTCCTAAGGAAAAAAAATATATTTACCAGCAAATATGACATGTTTCGACAAAAATATTTAGTATTATATATATGGTTCTAAAGCATGAGTAAAATTAAGACCATAGAACTATACATATAACACTAAAAATATAGAAATCATTCAAGGAGGAAGAAATATGTTAGTTATAGGCAGGAAGCCAGGAGAATATGTAGTAATCAATGAAAATATCAAAGTAAAGGTAGTCAAAAGCAATGATGGTGATTTAAGACTAGCCATTGATGCACCGAGGGAAGTAAGAATTGTTCGTGGAGAATTATACGAACAAGAACAAATGGAGTTAGCAAAATAAAAAAAGATCAAACTCAGGGACGAGTTGAATTTTATGGATTTATTAGCAGGATGCTATATAAATTCATAAGTTTCAGTTCGTCTTTTTGTTTAGATATTTTAAGCTTCATCATCCTAGGCGATGAAGCTTATCATATAAATAAATTTATAGTGAGAAAGGAAGCTCACATTTAAAATTCAAGGAGGGAAATATTATGATTATCAATCACAATATGATGGCTATGAACACTCATAGACAAATGGGTATCAACACAAACACTGGAGCAAAATCAATCGAAAAATTATCTTCAGGATTAAGAATCAATAGAGCAGGAGATGACGCAGCAGGACTTTCTATCTCTGAAAAGATGAGAGCACAAATTAGAGGATTAAACCAAGCATCAAGAAATGGTCAAGATGGTATTTCAATGATTCAAACTGCAGAAGGAGCACTTCAAGAAACTCAAGCAATCCTTCAAAGAATGAGAGAACTTGCAGTTCAATCTTCAAATGATACAAACGTTGAAATTGATCGTGGTGCTATTCAAGGAGAAATTAAACAATTAAAAAATGAAATTGATAGAATTGGTAATACAACTGAGTTTAATACACAAAGTCTTTTAAAGGGTGATGGAAGTTCAAGCTTAGATAAAACGGGTCTTGTAACTAAATCAAACTTAACTGGTGGAGATGTGACTCATACTGATGCAACACAAGCACTTAAGGTAGGATCTGCATTTGTTAAAGGAGATACTGTTAAGCTTAACTTAAATGGAGAAGAAGTTACGATTACTTTTGCAGATACAGCTGATAATGGAAAAGGAGCAGCAAAAGTATTTGATGTAACTGGTAAATCTGCTACAGTAAACTTAGCTGCATCAGCAGATGCAACAACTTCTGCAACTGCAATCAAAGATGCGTTAACAAAGGTAATTGCAGCAAATGATAAATTAGCTGGAAATTATACTGTTGCTGCAAGTGGAGATACAGCTACTATAACAGCTGGAGGAGATTTTGAAGGTTCTAAAGGGTTTATAGGAGCATCTACTATAGGAGGATCAGGAACAGTTACTGGAGGAACAGATTCAATAGGAACTACAGTATATGATAAGGCAAGTGGAACAATAGATTTTAGTTCTGTTTCTACAGATGCTAAATTAGAAGATTTAATTAAAAAAGGAATTACTATTAATGGACAAAAGGTAGAATTTTATAATGCGAATGATGGAGCTTATAAAGGAGATGCTGTAGGAGTTAACATTTCTGATGCTTTAGCGGCAACTGCTAGTAAAGAAGTAGCTCTTTCTAAAGCTATTGCTGATCAATTAGGAGACAAATTAGATGGAGTTTCAGTTACAGACAATACAGATGGTACATTAACAATTACTGCTAAAGAAGGTGGAAAAGCAGGAAATGATATTACTGTATCTGATGGTGGAGTTCAAGAAGATTTTAAAGCAAGTTTCCAAATTGGTTCAAATGAAGGTCAAACTATGGAAATTAGTATAGGGGATATGAGAGCAGATGCGTTAGGTATTAAGGATGTTGATTTATCAACAAGAGAAGATGCACAAAAAGCTATTACTACACTTGAAAGTGCAATAGCTTCAGTATCTGCTCAACGTTCTGAACTTGGAGCATTCCAAAATAGATTAGAGCACACAATCAAAAACTTAGATACATCAGCTGAAAACCTACAAGCATCTGAATCAAGAATCAGAGACGTAGATATGGCAAAAGAAATGATGTCATTCCAAAAGAATAACATCTTACAACAAGCAGCTCAAGCAATGCTAGCTCAAGCTAATCAGGCTCCTCAGGGAGTACTTCAATTATTAAGATAATTATAATTGAATCTATATATAACAATAGAGGGTCAGAGGATTTTTCCTCTGGCTCTTTTGTAATATGTGGAATAAATCGTAAGAACAGGTACCTTGATTAAGTATAAATGAATATTTTTAAGTGTCTTAAAAAGATTAAAAAGAAAGCAGGAGACTTATGGCAAAGCAAGAAGTGATTCAAAAAACATTAGATCTTTTAGAAACAATGGAAGAAGGAATAGTCTATGTTAAGGAAAAACTAGAACAACTTAACATAGAAGCAACTATAACAGTGATGACAGATCTTATAACTGCCTTTATAGAGATTGAGAAAAGTATCACGCCAATCCTAGAGAAACAAGATAATAAAATAAAAGAAGCAACTTACAAATTAAGGAATGCATTGGATACTATGGTAAAAGAATACGAAACTACAAAAGGACAAAAGTCAGTAGAAATCATGCAATTGAACATAGAACCAGCTTTTAAAAACTGGAAGAAAGAATTAGAAAAAACTTTAAGACCTTATATAGTATCTTAAGATATACATGGAGATGAAGTAAAGAGGAATCAAAGAGACAGGTATATTGATTATAAAAAATCTCATGGAAAGACTAAACAATTAGTTGATCTATGAGATTTTTTGATAAAACAAATAAAACATAATTATAATTAAGTTAATTTTAAATAACTTATTCTTGTTTAAGTTAGCTTATTTAGGGTATAATAAAAGTATTATAAAATGAAAAAGGTGAAGAAATGAAATTTATAGGTAGAGAATATGAGAGAAAGATTCTTGAAAAATTATATAGTGAAAATAATTTTCAATTTGTAGTTATGTACGGAAGAAGAAGAGTTGGAAAAACAAGACTATTAAGTGAGTTTTGTAAAAATAAAAATTCTATATTTTTTGTAGCAGAAGAATATAATGACAAAGTAGCTTTAGAAAAATTTTCTAAAAAAATATTGGAACATTTTCATATGGATGAATGGATGCAAGGTTTTGATTCATGGGAGAAAGCTTTTTTATTTCTTAACCAAAAAGCTAAGAAAGAGCCTATTGTATTAATCATAGATGAATTTCCATATATAGTTGCAGCCAATCATTCTATACCTTCACTGATGCAAAACTTAATAGATCATCAATTGAAGGACAGTAAATTATTTATCGTGGTGTGTGGATCTTCTATGAGTTTTATGGAAAAAAAGATTCTTTCGTATAAAAGTCCTCTTTATGGAAGAAGAACATCTCAAATGAAAATAGAACCCTTTGATTTTTTTGATAGTATAAAGTTTTTTCCGAATTATAGTGTAGAACATAAGATAATAGCCTATGGAATTGTTGGAGGAATACCACAGTATTTGTTAAAGTTTAAGGATTCCTTTTCTATTGAAGAAAATATAAAAAATCATATATTAGACAAATCAAGCTATTTATATGAAGAGCCAGCAACTCTTTTAAAGCAAGAGCTTAGGCAACCAGCTTTATATAATTCAATTATTGAAGTAATCGCTACTGGAAGCTCGAAGCTAAATGAGATATCTACAAAGGTAGGTGAAGATAGTTCAAAATGCTCTAATTATATAAAATCACTTATAGAGCTTCAAATTGTAGAGAAAGAAGTTCCAGTAGGAGAGAAAGAAACTAGTAAAAAAACCATTTATTCTATAAAAGATCATTTGTTTCGGTTTTGGTATAGATTTATTTTTAATAACATAGGACTAATAGAACAAGAAATGATTGACTATGTATATGAACATAAGATTTTACCTGATTTAAATGATTTTCTAGGAAGTACATTTGAAAAGATTTGTGTGGATTTTCTCAAAGCTAAAAATAAAAGCATGAAACTACCTTTTGTTTTTGAAAAAATAGGGAGATGGTGGGGGAATAATCCTATTATGAAGAGAGAAGAAGAAATAGATATATTAGCCACCTCTAAAGATCATGCATTAATTGGTGAATGTAAATGGAGAAATCAGCTTTTAGACATGAATGTTGTCCATTCATTGATAGAAAAATCTCAAGCTTTGAAATATGAAAATAAATATTATATATATTTTTCAAAGTCAGGTTTTACAAAAGATGTTATAAATTTTTCAAGTCATAATGAAAAAATTATATTAGTAGATTTTTCTACAGAGATTCTTGGAGAATAAAAAGGATAGGTATCTTGATTATGAAAGATCTCATGGAAAGACTAAAAAATTAGTTGATCTATGGGATTTTTAATAAAGATATAAAGAATTTTAAAAAAATTGCCGATACTTTATACAGAAGGAGTTGATTTTATGGATATAGCAGCTTTATCAATGGGACTTAGTCAAATGAAAGTAGCGCAACAGTCTAGTGTGTCAGTTATGAAAATGGCAATGGATACGTCTAAAGAGCAAATGTCAGATTTGACAAAGATGATGGAACAGTCTGTAAATCCTCATATTGGAGGAAGTATTGATTTAAAACTTTAAAGGTTTTAAGAAAGAATTTGTTTGTCACATTTTATATAAAAATACCGAAAAAATAAAAAGAATCTACTCTATATATAAAGAGTAGATTCTTTTTATCCGATATAATAATAGAATATAAAATAGGGTGGTGTATGATGATGAGAATCGATGGAAGTATAGCTTTTCAAAATCAAAATCAATATCAAAATACAAGTCAGACAGCAGAATGTGGGACAAAAATAGAGGATAACAATGTAGATGTAGAGAATATTTCCAATAAACCCAATAATTTTCCAGGAGAGCATCAACTGATAGAAGCCATTGAAAAATCAAATAAAGATTTAAAATTAGATGGTACAAGTCTTCAATTTTCTATTCATGAAAAAACGAAACAAATAATGGTAAAAATAGTAAATGATCAAACAAAAGAAGTGATCAAAGAGATTCCATCAGAAAAAGTTTTAGATATGGTGGCATCTATGATGGAAAGAACGGGACTATTTTTAGATAAAAAAGCATAAAAATCGGACAGTAGAAGGGAGGGAATAAAATGAATGTAAATCGTTTTAGCGGAATAGCATCTGGTATGGATACAGAAAGTATGGTCAAAGAAATGATGAGAGTTCAGAGAGTTCGAGCAGACAAATATTATCAAAGTAGAGAGACAAATAATTGGAGACAAGAACAATATAATGATGTAAACAAAGATTTTGCAAACTTCATATTAGATGTAACAAAAGAGTTTGGAGTGGAAAGAAAAAGCTTTGGATCTTTAATAGGAGATACATCAAATCTTACTTGGGTAAAAAAAGCCGCTTCATCTAACGAAGACATATTTACTGCAAAAGGTACATCTAAAGCTCCAACGGGAACACATAAAATAAGAGTAGAGAGGTTGGCAGAAGGAGTTAGTGTAGCGAGTTCAGGCAAAATAGAAACTACATCAGGTACATTTATTACAGGACAAACAAAAATTTCAGAATTACAAGGTTTCGGTGGTAGTGGAAGTTTTGAAATTAATGGAAAAGAAATTACAGTAGATGAGAGTACTACTATTAATAGTTTGATACAACAAATCAATACAGGAACAATAGACCATGATAATAATCCTAATACTCCAGAAATTTCAATAGGAATACAAGCTAGTTTTGACTATATGCAAGGAAGATTGTTTTTATCTACAAAGGGAACAGGTAAAAATGCACAGATAAAGGTTCAAGAACTAGATGCAGGTGGGAACCCTAAAGATCCTACTTGGATGAAAGATATTTTTAAGTTAAGTGATGAGATTTTTTCTGAGAATGGAAAAACTGGTCAAGATGCTATCATAGATTTTGATGGTGCAGAAGGTTTAGAATACTCTTCCAATCAATTTACCATCAATGGAATCGAAGTAAATTTAAAAGCTGCAGATCCATCTAAAGAATACACTATAGGCGTAGATACAGATGTAGATGAAGTTTATAATAAAATTAAGTTTTTTGTAGATAAATACAATGAATTAATAGATAAAATGAATAAAAAAACTTCTGAAAAAAGATATAGAACCTTTCAACCATTAACAAAAGAGCAAAGAGATGCCATGAAGGAGAATGATATAAAACTTTGGGAACAAAAAGCCAAAAGTGGGTTACTTCGAGGAGATGAACATATCAATCGTACCCTTCAAAATATGAGAAGTGGGCTATATGAAAGTGTATATGAACAATATGATCCTGACAAGGGAATAGAGGAAAATAAAGAGAACTTATTATCTGGATTTAATCAATTAACGAAAATAGGCATTAAAACAGGTGAGTGGAAAGACAAAGGAAAACTTGTCATTGATGATATTAAATTAAAAGAAGCCATTCGAGAAGATGTAGATGGAGTACTGAATCTGTTGTTTAAACCATCTTCTGTTACAAGTGAGACAGAAGGTATGGATGATTCGTGGTCAGATGCGCAAAAATCAGAATATAAAACAAAAAAAAGACAACAGATGCGAAAAGAATCAGGTCTTATGAATCGTTTGTTTGATGATGTAATCACAGGAATGAAAGATATTGTCAATAAAGCTGGAACAGGAGAAAATGCTTCTATTTATAGAGATGTAAAAGCCAATTTATTAATTGATTTTGTAACCAAAATGGGTTCTATTAGTCATATAGATAAAGATACATTAGATCTAGAAAAGAAAATGACTAATGAAGAAAAAAGGCTTGTTCAAGTTGAACAAAGATATTGGGATAAATTTACTGCAATGGAGAAGGCATTAAGCAAAATGCAATCTCAAAGTTCTTGGGTTGCTCAGCAATTAGGTGGCATGTAATACAAAAAGGAGAGGATTTAGATGGCAATGAGAAATCCATATCAAAATGGATTTAATCAATATAAACAAAATACAGTAAATACAGCACCACCAGAGGAATTAACATTGATGCTTTATAATGGTGCTGTAAAATTTATGAATCAAGCTATTTTATATATAGATCAAAAAAATATTCAAAAATCCCATGAAGTGATTATAAGAGCAAGTGATATTTTGATAGAACTCAATGCTACATTAGACATGAAATATGATATATCAAAAGGCCTTCGCCCTATTTATGATTTTTTAATAGATCAATTAGCACAAGCAAATCTGAAAAAAGATAAAAAGGTGATAGAAGATATTTTACCTATTGTAAATGATTTGAGAGATACTTGGAAACAAGCTATAGAGCTTGCTAAAAAGAAGTAATGAGGGATCATATGCATATAGAAGGCTTGATGGATATATTGATAGAAACTTCAGTCAAAAAAGAAAGTGCTTTACGAGAATTACTAGATTTAACTATTGCTCAAGAGACATTGATCAAACAAGGGTCAATAGAAGAAGTCTTAGAAAAGATAGAACAAAAGCAAAATAAAATCCATCAAATCCAGAAAATAGATATCACTTTTTTGAGTAGCTACCATCAAATGAAAGAGATATTACAGGTAGAGTCTCTAGAGGAAATAGATGTCAGTAAGTATCCTACTTTAAAAAATTTAAAAAGAATTATAAAGGATATTACTGATCTTCTTAAAAAGATAGACGAATTAGATAAAAGAAATGTAGATCAGATGCAAAATGATTTTAAGCAATTAAAAGAAGAAATGAAAAAGTTAAAAGCAAAGCAACAAGGTTCAAAAATTGCTTCTACTTATGGAAATACATATGGACAAGTACAAGGTGTTTTTATTGATCATAAATAAGATAATAACAAATGCCACAGATATAGTGAGAATTAACAAAAGCATATGAGACTTTTAGACTACCAATAGATCGTTTAGGAAACGTCATTTTTAATACTTGAAATTTGAAAATATGGATGGTAGAATGTAAACATAAAATCATTGGTGGTGAAAGAATGGAAGATAAAATTTTATCTTTATTGAATCAATTAGTAGAAGGGCAAAAAGAATCAAACCAAAGGCTGGATAGAATTGAAAATAAATTGGATTCAGTAGTCGAACAGACAGCAGATTTGACAGAATTTAGAACAGAGATCAAAGATTTTAGAAATGATGCAATAAATCAACTTGAAGAAATTAAAGAAAATTTAAATAATATTGAAGTAATAACAGCAAGCAATTGGAAAGATATTGCTAAATTAAAAGCAGTAAAATAAAAGAGAACTATCTATACAGATAGTTCTCTTTTTACATCATCATATCTACAAGCATTCCACGTATATCATCTAATTTTTTTACTACTTTGATTCGATCTACTTCTTGGTTTAAAAAATCTTGTGTCAAATCAGCCAAGGCATGATCTACTTCTTTGACTTTTGAAAAAGTACGATGACGTCCTCTGCGATCTAGAAAACTATCTTTTGAAAAAGCATGAGAATTTTGAACAGTTAAATCTAAAAATTCTTTGACCAATTTTTTATAATCCAAAAGGTCTTGTAGGTACAGGCGATCTCCTATCTTTTCAGATTTTTCTACAATCTTGTCATAAAGATCGTGTACTTTTTCTTTTACTTCATCAGATTTTATTTTTTCAAACTTCTCTAAAAAAGCAGAAGGCATTTTAGTATCTTTTTTTAGAGCTACAGCATTAGGATTGGATATTTTTTGCAAAGCTGTAGGTTGAATAGGCTGTATAGTATTCAAAAGGACACTTCCTTTCTGTATATTCTTCTAAATTATATATCGTCAATTTTTACAAATAGATTAAGACTAAGCTTTATTTTGTCGATATATTTTTTAGAAAAGGGAAAAGGTGAAAAATATGAATGAACTCAATCAAATTAATTTATTTAAGGTTCAAAAGTATTATAACACAATTAAGAAGCCATTTGATATTAATGGAACATTAGTGGAAAAAAATAAAAATAAAGTATGTGTAGATATAGGAAATAATAAAATTGCACAAATGGTTTTAAAAAATAATATAGACCAAAAAATCGGAGATCAAGTATCTATTGATAAATCTAAAATTATTTCTTTAAGAATTTATGATAATAAAACAGATGATTCTATTCAAAATGAAGACTTATTACAAAAAAGTGGAATAGAGATGAGCAAGGAAAATTTAGATATAGCCAAAGCATTAGATGAATTTAATATTCCAGTGAACCAATCTTCTATAGAAAGTATGGTAGCTTCTAAAAAGTATCTCCAAACCATTCAACAAGAATTAAATCATGATATGGCTATTAAATTGATGGATAAAGATATAGATTTGGAAAATGATTCAGTAGAAAAGATTGCAAAAACTATAGAAGAAATACAAGAAGAAAAACTATCAACAAACATAGAAGAAAAAACAGAAATGACTACAGAAGAAGCAGAGGAAATAGCTAAGGAAATTTATGGGAGTAAAATGGGGAAAGAAATTACCAATGCTATTAAAGCCCTTCATAAGGAAAAGATTACAATTGATAAAAAAAATATAGAGAGAATTTATGACATAGTATATAAGCTACAAAAATTAAAAGAAGTAAAAGATGAAAATTATGTAGAGGTATATAAAAAAGGTGAAGTTATTTCAATTGACAACTTGTATCATACAAAAGAAGGGATCCAAACTGGAAGAATAGATTCTTTGGATGAGCGATCATTAATAGCTGTAAAGGCCTATGGTGAAAATATGAATCTTTTATCTAATGTAGAAGACTTCAGCAAATTACAAGAGAAGCTTATTCAGTATTTAAAAGAATTAGGGGTAGCAGTTACAACAGAAAATATAAAGATTGGAGAACTTTTTTTAAAGTTAGGAGTTCCTATAGAGAAAGAACGAATAGAAGAATTTTTGACCATTAAAAATAGTTCGAAGGTTTTACAATCTAGATTAAATGAAGAAATGATTTGCAAAGTTGAAAATGCAGGATGGGATGTGAAAAAACATGACATTCGTATGATTCATCAGATCATAGAAAATGGACAAACACAAAATCATGAATGGATTCAATATGATCAAATGAAAAATCTATCTAGTAGTGAAATGATAGATGTTTTTTCAAAGGTATTTAATACTCAACAAATATTACGTAAAATCCCTAATATGGATTTTTATCAAATTGCATTTCATATGAAGAGAAATATTCCTTTTACATTAAATACAATCCAAAATAGTTATGAAACATTAAATAATGAAAAAAGAGAAGAGATATCTTCTCACGAAAAAAATGCCATACAAAAAAGAATAGAAAATGAAAAAACATTTCAAAGCAAAGAGTTTTTTCTTAAAATGAATATGACTATAAAAGCAGGAGAAGCACTTTATGCAAATGGAATGATTTTAAGCGCTGTGAATGTAAAAAAGGCAATAGATGCTTATGAAACTTATACAAACGTTAGAAAAAATCTTTCCACATCTATGATATTAGATGGAATAAAGGATAAAATAGATTTACAAAATATGACTATTAAAGAGATAGATGAATATACAAAAGAACAAATGGATAAACAAAATAAAGAGCAACATTCTCATTCATCGAAAGAAAATACTCATCAATTGATAGAGGGGATTTCATGGATGGAAAAGGAAGAAGACAAAATTATATCTTTATTGATGAAAAATAATATGGATTTTTCATTAAGAGAAATGAACAAAATATCATATTTTCTAAAAAATCAAGATCAAATGGGTCAACAAATAGGGGAGATGATCAAGCTTCTTGAAGGAGTAGATCATCCTATATTAAAAGAGTATAGAATGAAGCTAGAAAATTTATCTAAAAGCTTTTCTCAAAAATTAAAGGAAGGAGTTTTTGATGAAAAAGACTATGATAAATTTGTAGAGGATATGAAGAGTTTTTCTGAGAATATGAGTTTTGGAGAAGATCAAGAAAATTTGAATCAGAATATGAAAAAAATGATGGAAATTATAAAGATCCAAAAAAATTTTAAAAAGAACAATATAGCTATACAGATGCCTGTATGGATGAATCATGAATGCAGAAATCTTCAAATTTATTCTAGCCAAAAAAATATAGACTCCAATAAGATACCTGTTAGTACGTTGATTCAACTAGACACCAATACACTAGGATCAATAAAAATGGAGCTTTTGATTAAAAAAAATACAGTAGATGTAAGAATACATACAAATCAACAAGAAAAATTTAAAAACCATATATCTTTCTTGGAAGATCATTTTAAGGAAATAGGGTATAATTTAGGAGAGGTTTCTTTTATTGGATAGATATAAAAGCATAGGAGTATGAATATATGAACAAAAAAAATATATTTTCTAAAATCAAAATAAATGAAAATAGATTAAGAAAAGCGTATTTTTTAGAAAATATAACACCGATAGAACAAAATAAAGAACAAATGCAAGAAGAAAAAATGAATTTGCCAAAGGATTTTTATAAAATACTAGGTAAAATGCTTATTTTTGTTGAGAAAATAGATCAATGAAAAAATAAGGGACTAAATAGTTATGAGGGGATTATATGCGTATAGAAGATTTGATAGATATACTGATAGAAATTTCAATAAAAAAAGAAGGGGCATTAAAGAAAATTTTGCATTTAACTATTGCTCAAGAAACACTAAGTAAAAATGGAGATATAGAGAAGGTTAAAGCTACAATTGAACAAAAGAAAAAGATTATACATCAAATTCATCAAATGGATATAGATTTTTTAAGTAGTTATAGCAAATTAAAAAATCTATTAAATGTAGAATCACTAGAAGAGATTCATACAAAAGAGTACCCGTCTTTAAAAGAATTAAAAATTAAGATAGAGGATATTACAGGGTTTCTTAAAAAAATTGAAGAAATAGACAAAAGAAATACCATACAAGTAAAAACGGATTTTGAAAAATTAAAAAAGGAAATGAAAGATTTAAATACAAAACAACAAGAATCTAAAATTGCTTCTATTTATGCAAAAAAATATGCTCAAATACAAAAAAATTTTCCTCCCAAGAAATAATCATTGAAAAATTCTTAAAAACCATGTATAATACTAAAGCATACTTTAGGTCTGTGGTTGAAAGTCCATGCCAGTCGCAGGCAAAGGGACCCACGTAAGGGAGCTCTAAAAAAGGAGCTACTGAGCATGGTGCGGCTTAGAAGTAAGACCTGCCAGATATAAAATTTGAGAGAGGTAATAGTGATAGTAACCCTAGAGCAAACCCTCCAGCAGGCGAGTGTGGGGGCAAAGACCAGGTCAGCTAAATATGTAAAAAAATTCTTGATATTATGTATCAAGATTTTTTTTGTTTTTTGGGAATTTTGTCGATGATATTTTTCAAAAATTCTACAAAAATAATGTGAAAAAATATGTTGTCAGTAAAAACTGTAAAATAATCAAGAAGAAATATGTAAAATTATAAATAAATACATTACAAATTATACTGTGATTCGTCAAAAAAATACTTGTCCACTTAAAACACACATTGTTTTCCACAATGAGAATATTGAAATATAGGTTATCAACAATATTGTCCACATTATCCACAGAAAAATACTAAACAAGTAATAAACATGTGGATAAATTGTGGATATTCATTGATTTACATAGTATGTATAAAATTTTTAGAGCATTTTAAAAGTAAAAAGGATGAAAAAATGAAAAATTAGAAAATTCTGTGGATAAAAAAGTGGATACTGTTGAAAACTTCTGTAAATAAAAATATAAAATATTTGTTTTAGAAAATATAAGATGGGTAAAATATAAATATAATAGTTGCCCTTAAATTTTTATAATACATAGGAAATTATATACTTAATAAAATTGTAGATAAGCTTATCATTTCCATTATGTATTTCAAGAAAGTTGACTGATAAATTTTTAAAAAAGGACTTTTTTGAAAATGAAGGAAATATAAGGGTGAATGTAGAATAAGTATATAAATAAGAAATGAAATTTGAGTTGATTTTAACTCATTCATTATATTTGCTGGAAGGAGCTGACGTATATGATAGTAAAAGTGAGTGGAAAAAATTTAGAGGTTACAGATGCTTTAAGGGACATGATTGAAGGTAAATTAGAAAAATTCGGCAAATATTTCAAGGAGGATGTAGAAGCTCAAGCTACCTTGAGTGTAGAAAAAAATAGACAAATTATAGAGATCACAGTTCCTATTAATGGATCTATGATTAGAGCAGAAGAGTCAACAGAGGATATGTATTCATCAGTGGACAAGGTTGTAGATAAGCTAAATAGACAAATTAGAAAGCATAAGACAAAACTTCAAAAAAGATATAAAGGCCATGATACCATTCGATTTGAAAATATACCAAATTTAGAAGGAAATAAAGAGGAAGCAAAAATTGTAAAAACAAAGAGATTTCCAGTAAAACCAATGGACCCAGAAGAAGCAATTTTGCAAATGGAGCTTTTAGGACATAGCTTCTTTGTATTTACCAATAGTGAAACAGAAGAAGCAAGTGTAGTATATAAAAGAAAAGATGGAAATTATGGATTAATTGAACCAACCTTCTAAAAGAACAGCATAAGCTGTTCTTTTTTATATGGATATCATAAATAAAGATTGATTCCTATTGAGGAATAAGTTTATAATAGACTTATTCAATAATGTAAAATCACAATAGAAGAGAAGTAGGGAGTGAGAGAATATGTTTGAGGGAGCAATCATAGGATTTTTATTAGGGAAAATAAGGGGAGGAAGGTTGTCAAATATCAAATTTTTACATATGAAATGGTGGCCTTTGCTTATTTTTGCGTTGGGGTTACAAATTTTAGGACTATTATTTCAAGATTTTACTTGGATCAGTTACTACGGAGGATTTTTAGACATCCTATCTTTATTGTGTATGTCATTAGTAATTTTTTTGAATAGAGACAGAAAAGGATCTAGTGCATTGTTTGTAGGAGTAGTATTAAATTTATTGGTGATTGTGATCAATAAGGGAAGAATGCCTATATCTATAGATAGTTTAGAGTTTGCTGGAAATGAATTATTGATTGAAGAGATAAAAAAAGGGGAAATGGTTCGATATATTGCATCTGGTGAAGCTGTAAGCTTTAGTCAAGCATTAGGAAAATATATTACGGTACCAAAGCCTTATCCATTTGCAAAGGTTTTAAGTATAGGGGATCTGTTTATGACTTTAGGAGTCATTTTATTTATACAAGGTGAAATGTTAAAAAGTAGATTTGGACAAACACCAGCAAATATGATAAAAATTCCTTATAAAGGGAAAGAATAAAGACAAGAATTATGATACAATGAAATTTGGAGTATGTTTTACTCGAGAGAGGATGGTTAATATGAATCTTTTAGAGAAGATTTTTGGAAGCTTAAATGATAGAGAAGTTAAAAAATTGTTTAAAATTGTAGATCAAATAGAATCATTTGATGAATCTATAAAAAAATTAAGTGACGAAGAGCTCAAAAATAAAACAAATGAATTTAAAGAACAACTAAAAAAAGGGAAAACACTAGATGATATTCTTCCAGAAGCCTTTGCTGTAGTAAGAGAAGGGGCATGGAGAACGTTAGGAATGAAGCATTTTCGTGTTCAATTGTTAGGTGGAATTGTTCTTCATCAAGGAAGAATCGCTGAGATGAAAACTGGAGAAGGAAAAACTCTTGTTGCAACCCTTCCTGTATACTTAAATGCATTAGAAGGAAAAGGTGTGCATGTAGTTACTGTCAATGATTATCTTGCAAAACGTGATGCTGAGTGGATGAAAAAAGTTTATAATTTCTTAGGATTATCTGTAGGATGTATTGTTCATGGCATTACAAATGAAGAGAGAAAAGCTGCATATCAGGCAGATATTACTTATGGAACAAATAATGAATTTGGATTTGATTATTTAAGAGACAACATGGTTTTATATAAAGAAGAAATGACTCAAAGAGGACAAAACTACGCCATTGTGGATGAGGTAGACAGTATATTAGTAGATGAGGCAAGAACACCTCTTATTATTTCAGGAGCAGGAGAAAAATCCACAAAACTTTATCAAATTGTAGATCAATTTATAGGAAATTTAAAACAAGATGTAGATTATGTAATAGATGAAAAAGCCAATACAGTAGTATTAACAGATGAAGATGGTGGAGGAGTAGGAAAGGCTGAAAAATTCTTTGCCATTGAAAACCTTGCAGATCCTGAGAATATGGAGATTTCTCACCATATTAATCAAGCATTAAAGGCTCACACTTTAATGAAAAGAGACAAAGACTATGTAGTCAAAGATGGAGAAATTGTTATTGTAGATGAATTTACAGGAAGATTGATGTTTGGAAGAAGATATTCAGATGGACTTCACCAAGCTATAGAAGCAAAAGAAGGCTTAGAAGTACAAAGAGAGTCAAAGACTTTAGCAACCATTACGCTACAAAATTATTTTAGAATGTATAATAAATTATCTGGTATGACAGGTACAGCCAAAACAGAAGAAGATGAATTTAAACATATCTATAATATGGATGTAGTTGTGATTCCTACGAATAAACCTATTCAAAGACAAGATTTACCTGATTCTGTTTATAAAACAGAGATGGGAAAATTTAATGCAGTTATTAATCAAATTGCTGAAAAACATAAAAATGGTCAGCCTGTACTAGTGGGTACTATTTCTATAGAAAGATCAGAAATACTGAGCAAAATGCTTAAAAAACAAGGGGTAGTCCATGAGGTATTAAATGCAAAGCAACATGAGAGAGAGGCAGAAATCGTATCACAAGCAGGAAGATTTGGTGCTGTAACTATTGCTACCAATATGGCCGGAAGAGGTACGGATATTGTTTTAGGTGGAAACCCAGAGTTTATGGCTAAAAAGGAAATGAAAAAAAGAGGCTATAGTGAATATATTCTTTCTATGGTTACAAGCTTTGCAAAAACAGAAGATGAAGAAGTTACAAAAGCAAGAGAAGAATATAGAAAGCTTTATGAAGAAATTAAAAAAGAAACAGATGCAGAAAGAGAGAAGGTCGTAGAGGCTGGAGGTCTTTGTATTTTAGGTACAGAAAGACATGAATCAAGAAGAATAGACAATCAGCTTAGAGGACGTTCTGGTCGTCAAGGAGACAAAGGATCTTCTCAATTCTTTATTTCACTTGAAGATGATTTGATGAGACTATTTGGCAGTGAAAGAATTCAAGGAGTAGTAGAAAAGCTTGGAATGGACGATGATGAACCAATAGAGGCAAAACTTCTTTCAAAATCCATAGAAGGAGCACAAAAAAGAGTAGAAGGAAGAAACTTTTCTATCAGAAAACATGTTCTTCAATATGATGATGTGATGAATAAGCAAAGAGAAGTTATGTATAGTGAAAGAAAGAAAGTATTAGAAGGAGAAAATCTTAGAGATCATATAATGGGTATGTTAGAAGGTCTTGTAGATAGAAGTGTAGAAGCTTATACAGCAGAAGCAAAATTTCCTGAAGAATGGGATTTAAAAGGTATGGAAGATTATCTTTCAACTTTATTTTTACCAAAGGGAAGTTTATCTTTTGATGATTTAGAAGATATGACAAAAGAAATGTTAAAAGATAGAATTATGAAAATTGCCAATGATTTATACAATATAAAAGAAGAAGAAGTAGGACCTGAAAGAATGAGAGAGCTTGAAAGAGTGATTCTTCTTCGTATTGTAGATACCAAGTGGATGGATCATATTGATGCAATGGATCAATTAAGACAAGGAATAGGCCTTAGAGCGTATGGACAAGAAGATCCAGTAAGAGCTTATCAAGTAGAAGGTTTTGATATGTTTGAAGCTATGACTTTTGCTATTCAAGAAGATACCATAAAACATTTGTTCCATGTAACGGTTCAGACAGAAACAGAAAGAAAACAAGTAGTAAAAGTAACAGGAACAAGTGGAACAGATGCCCCACAAAATCAGCCTCTTGTTAAAGAAAAAACAGTTGGAAGAAATGATCTTTGTCCTTGTGGAAGCGGTAAAAAATACAAAAAATGTTGTGGAAAATAGAAAAGAGGGATTGAGATATGATACAGCTAGAGCAGTTAAAACATGAGCTTAGCTTATTACAAGCTCCTATTAAAGATTTGAGTGTTTCTCTTTGACCTAGAAAAGCTTAAAGAAGATGCACATGATCTAGATCAAAAATCAATGGACCCATCCCTTTGGGATGATCCTCAAAATGCACAAAAAGTTTTACAGAGAGTAAAACATATTAAAGATAAAATGAAAAAATATGAAGATATTTATGAAAAATATGAAGAACTCAATTTATTATTAGATATGGCAATAGAAGAGGGAGATTTGTCAGTTGAAAAAGAAGTACAAGACGAGTTTGTGTCTTTAAAAGAAGCAATAGAGACCCTCAGAGTAGAAACTCTTTTGTCAGGAGAATATGATAGAAGCAATGCTATTTTATCTATTCATGCAGGGGCAGGAGGATTGGATGCTCAAGACTGGGCAGAAATGCTTCTGAGAATGTATACAAGATGGTCAGAAAAAAAAGGATATAAAATAAAAACATTAGATATTTTACCAGATACAGAAGCAGGTATTAAAAATATTACTTTTCTTGTAGAAGGAGAAAATGCTTATGGCTACTTAAAAGGAGAAAAAGGGGTTCATAGAATTGTAAGGATTTCTCCTTTTGATCCTTCAGGGAAAAGACATACGTCCTTTGCTTCTTTAGATGTGATGCCAGAGATTGATGAAGACATTGAGATTGATATTAATCCTGTTGATTTAAAGGTAGATACCTATAGAGCCAGTGGAGCAGGAGGACAGCATGTCAATAAAACAGATTCTGCCATTCGAATCACCCATATTCCTACAGGAATTGTAGTACAATGTCAAAATGAGAGATCGCAGCATAGTAACAAAGAAACGGCTATGAAGATGCTTATGGCCAAATTGATAGAGTTAAAAGAAAGAGAACATAAAGAAAAGATTGAAGATTTAAAAGGGGATTATAGTCAGATTGCATGGGGAAGTCAAATTAGATCTTATGTCTTTCATCCATACAATTTGGTGAAAGATCATCGAACCAATGCAGAGATGGGAAATATACAAGCTGTAATGGATGGAGATATAGATTTGTTTATGAATGAATACTTAAAGAGTATTTAAGTAAAGTCATAAAATTCATCACCGATTTTCAAATTTGGAAAATATATAGAAACATTCGAAAATAGCATTACAAACTCGCTATGCTCAAACAGTGTAATGCTAATGATTTTCTCACTTATTCTATATTTTCACAAATTCTCAATAATTGTTCTGAATTTTATGCTTTACTAAAAATATAATTTGTAGACAGTTTAAAAGTAGCCGAATGGCTACTTTTTTTGAAAGAATTTTTGGTAAATATTATTGAAAGAAAAAAAACATATGGATATAATGGAAATTATAAAGATTGGAAAGGAGATTTTAAAATTTGATCATACAACAATTAGCAAATGAATTTAATATTAAAGCTTCACAGGTCAAAGCTACCATTGATTTAATTGACCAAGGAAATACGATTCCGTTTATAGCTAGATATAGAAAAGAAATGACAGGTGGACTTAATGATATTATTTTAAGAGAAATGTCAGAACGTCTTATTTATTTAAGAAATCTTACAGGTAGAAAAGAAGAAGTTATAAGACTCATTGAAGAACAAGGAAAATTGACAGAAGAAATCAAGGGAAAAGTACAAAATTCAACTACATTGACAGAAGTAGAAGACATATATAGACCCTTTAGACCTAAAAGAAGAACAAAAGCTACCATTGCAAAGGAAAAAGGATTGGAACCTCTTTCTGACATTATTTTTTCCCAGAAAATATTCGACGGCAGTATAGAAGAGATAGCCATAAAATTTGTAGATGAACAAAAAGGAGTAAATAGTGTAGAAGAAGCTATAAATGGTGCTTTAGATATTATTGCAGAAAAAATTTCTGATGATGCTGAATATAGAAAAAAGATAAGAAATATGACTTATGCAAAAGGTATAGTAGTATCTCATGCTGTAGACGAAGAAGAAGAAACTGTTTATGAAATGTATTATGATTATAAAGAACCTGTAAATAAAATACTAGATCATAGAGTTTTGGCCATCAATAGAGGAGAGAAAGAGAAAAAATTAAAAGTAAAGATCGATGCACCTATAGAAGATATTTTATTATTTTTACAAAAGTCTATATTAAAACTGAAGAGTTTTACAAAAGAACTTTTACTTACAGCAATAGAAGATGCTTATAAAAGACTGATTGCTCCATCTATAGAAAGAGAAATCAGAAATGATTTAACACAAAGGGCAGAAGAAGAAGCTATCAAGGTATTTGCAAAAAATACAAAACCACTTTTATTAATTCCTCCCATCAAAGATGTTAGAGTACTTGCCATAGATCCAAGCTATAGGACAGGATGTAAGATTGCTATTTTAGATGAAACTGGAAAGTTATTAGATTATACGACTATCTATCCAAATGCACCCCATCATAAAGTGGAAGAAGCTAAAATAGTCATAAAAGATATGATTCAAAAGTATAATATAGATATCATTCCTATTGGAAATGGTACTGCATCAAGAGAAACAGAATTTATAGTAGCTGAGTTATTAAAAGAAATAGATAAGAAAGTATATTATACGATTGTAAGTGAAGCAGGAGCTTCTGTATATTCGGCATCTAAGCTTGCAGCAGAGGAGTATCCAGATATAGATGTATCTATAAGAGGAGCTATCTCTATAGGGAGAAGACTACAAGACCCATTGGCAGAGCTTGTAAAAATTGATCCAAAGAGTATTGGAGTAGGACAATATCAGCATGATTTGAATCAAAGCAAATTAGGAGAAAGTCTTAAAAATGTAGTAGAAGATTGCGTAAATAGTGTAGGGGTAGATTTAAATACAGCAACACCTTCTCTTCTTCAATATGTATCAGGAATTTCTTCATCTATTGCTAAAAATATTGTAGGATATAGAGAAGAAAATGGGAAATTTAAAAACAGAGAAGAAATCAAAAAGGTAAAAAGATTAGGGGAAAAGGCTTATGAGCAATGTGCAGGTTTTCTTAGGATATCTAATGGGGACAATCCATTAGATAATACAGCAGTTCATCCAGAGTCTTATCCTATTACTATGAAACTTGTAGAAAAATTAGGATACTTAAAAAATCATATTGAAGCTGGGAGATTAAAAGATATAGAGTCAAAAATATTAGAATATAAACCAGGAAATACACTAGAGCAAAATATAGAAAAGTTATCTATTGAATTAGAAGTCGGAATTCCTACACTGAAGGATATTATACAAGAAATAAAAAAACCTGGTAGAGATCCTAGAGAAGAAATGCCAAAGCCAGTATTTCGATCAGATGTACTAAAGATGGAAGATTTAAAGCTAGATATGGTAATGACGGGAACCGTAAGAAATGTAGTAGACTTTGGAGCATTTGTAGATATAGGAGTCAAACAAGATGGTCTAGTTCATATTTCACAGCTTAGTGAAAAGTTTGTAAAACATCCTATGAATGTAGTAGCTGTTGGAGATGAAGTAAAAGTAAAAATTATAGGATTAGATATAGAAAGAGGAAAGATTTCACTTACCATGAAGGGAGTATAAAATGACCATTAAAAATATATTATTTGATTTAGATGGAACATTATTAGATACCAATGAGCTAATTATTCAGTCCTTTCAATATACTTATAAAACACATCTCAAAAAGGATGTTCCTAAAGAAGAGATTATAAAGTCTTTTGGAGAAATATTAAAAGTTACATTAGATAGAGAATTTAAAGATTTAAGTGATGTGGCATTAAAAACCTATAGAGATTTTCAATTCAGTAGATTTGATGATTATATTACTATGCATCAAGGAGTAAAAGAAGGACTCAAAAGATTATATGATGATGGGTATCATCTAGGAGTAGTTACTTCAAGATTGAACGAATCTGCTAAAAGAGGATTAGACTTATTTCATCTAACGGATTATTTTGATGTGATTATTGGTGCAGATGATACGACTATTCATAAACCAGATCCTACTCCTGCCCTTTTAGCACTAGAAAAAATAGGTGGCCAAGTAGAGGAAAGTATGATTGTAGGAGATAGTCCCTATGATATTTTATGTGGAAAAAACGCAGGAATGATTTCTGTAGCCGTGGGATGGAGTGCTCTTCCTAGGGATATGTATATGAAACACGATCCTGATCATGTAGTAGAAAGTATGGAAGAATTAATAGATATTATAAAAAGTTTGTAGTGTAAAGTGGTAAAAATCTTTTTATAAATAGTATTGAATGGTATAATTGAAAGAAAATAACAATAAATGGAGGATGTTTTTATGTTACTTATCAAAAATGCTACCATTTGGACCATGGAAGGTACAAATTATGAAAGAGGAAGTATATTAATAGAAGAAGGAAAAATAAAAAAAATAGCAGAACATATAGAAGCTCCTGCAAATACAAAAGTGGTGGATGCTACAGATAAAATTGTCATGCCAGGATGTATTGATGCGCATTGCCATTTAGGCATGTGGGAAGATGCTATAGGTTTTGAAGGAGCAGATGGAAATGAAATGACAGATCCTGTAACTCCACATCTTAGAGCTATTGATGCTATTAATCCTTTAGATAAAAACTTTGAAGAGGCAAGAGAAGGTGGGATTACTACCGTTGCTACAGGACCTGGAAGTGCCAATGTATTAGGAGGTCAGTTTGCAGCTATTAAAACATATGGAGATCGTATTGACAATATGATTGTAAAGGCGCCACTAGCACAAAAGTGTGCTTTTGGAGAGAATCCGAAGAGAGTGTATCATGATCAAAAACAAACTCCTATGACAAGAATGGCTACAGCTGCTATTTTAAGAGATACTTTATATAAAGCAAAAAGATATAAAGAACAATTAGAAGCTTCAAAAGATGATTTATCTAAAAAACCTTCTTATGATATGAAATTAGAAGCATTACTTCCTGTACTAAGAAGAGAGATTCCACTTAAAGCTCATGCTCATAGAGCAGATGATATATTTAGCGCTATAAGAATTAAAAAAGAATTTAATGTGAAAATGACTCTAGATCATTGTACAGAAGGACATTTAATTGTAGATGAATTAAAAGAAGAAGGCTTAGCTGCTATTGTAGGACCAAGCTTTGGAGAAAGACCTAAAGTAGAGCTTAAAAATACTACCTTTGAAACTCCAGGTATTTTAAACAATGCAGGAATGAAAGTAGCTATTATGACAGATCATCCTGTAATACCTGTTCAATATCTTCCTATGTGTGCAGCATTTGCAGTAAAAGCAGGAATGAAAGAAGAAGAAGCTCTAAAGGCGATTACTATTTATCCAGCAGAAATTTTAGGCATTGATAACCATGTAGGAAGCATCAAAGAAGGAAAAGATGCAGATATAGCCATATGGGATGGGCATCCTTTCGACTTGCAATCAAAGGTAAGCTGTACCATTATAGATGGAACAATTGTATATGAAGAAAAGTAAATCATATGGAGAATGATTTATGTGATTTTTATTTGTAGAATTTTATATAGATACAAGTAAATTTAAAGGGGAGCTTTAGATGAATAGTATGCCTATAAGTGTAATGATTTTTGGCGCATTTCCAGAAGCAATACTTATGTTATGGGCAGGGCTTTTATTGATGGGAGAGAGACCTAATATAAAAAAAGTTATAGGAGTGGCTATATTTCAGGGCATTACTTCTTACTTTATTAAACAATATGCAGATTTTGATATGTATACAATAATATGGATAAGTACTTTTATCTTATATACTCATTGGATTACGAGAGTAAAATGGAAGACTAGCTTTTTTGCTATATTAATTTCTAGTGCAATTGTTTGTCTATTGGAAGGATCTGTATTTATTTTTATGAATATTAATCCAATTTATTTGCATTTTGTAGCTTGGAAAAGCATTTTGTTATTGTTACCTCATGAAATGGTATTGATTTTTATTATTTATTTTGTACATAAAAAAAATGTTTCTTTAGTAAGTGAATGTAACTAGATCAATAACTTGATCTGATAAGTATTGAAAAAGAAAAACAATTCATGTATAATCAATATAGAATAAAATAAAATCATGTGAATCTTCAGGGCAGGGTGAAATTCCCGACCGGCGGTATAGTCCGCGAGTGGCGAAAGCTACTGAACTGGTGTAACTCCAGTACCGACAGTAAAGTCTGGATGGAAGAAGATGAATTTTTTATGTGTTCATGTTGCCTGAAGATCATTCTTCAGGCTTTTTTGTGCCTGAAAAGACTTAAGGAGGTTTTTAAAATGAATAGAACATCTACAGTACAAAAAGGTTTTTTTGGATTTAGAACGGTTACAACAGCTCATGGATTGGTAAAAATTTCAATATTATCTGTTTTGGCTTACTTAATTATGTTCATAGAAATGCCTATCTTATTTTTTCCAGGCTTTTTAAAAATGGATTTAAGTGATTTACCTGCTTTGATCGGAGGTCTAGCCCTTGGACCTGCTGCAGGAATTATGATAGAGCTTGTAAAAAATTTACTTCATTTTTTAACAAAAACTACTACAGGGGGAGTAGGAGAATTTGCAAATTTTTTAATAGGAATTTCTTTAATTATTCCTGCTAGTGCTATGTATAGAATGAAGAAAAAGAAGACAGGAGCTATTATTGGATTGATTATTGGAGCTATATGTATGGGGATTGTGGGAGGACTTGCCAACTATTTTATGCTGCTTCCTTTTTATGCAAAGGTTATGCCCCTAGAACAAATTATAGCCATTAGTGCTTCAGCAAATGGTGCAATCAAAGATATAAAAACATTAGTTTATTATGGAGTAATTCCATTTAATATCATCAAGGCAATTATTATATCTATTTTTACCATATCATTATATAAAAAGCTTTCTCCTATTTTAAAGGAAAGATAGGCTAAGAGAAAGTTTTCTCAATCTGTAGCTAAAGTCATAAAAAACGTCACTAAATTTTCAAACTTGGAAAATATAAAGAAACGATCGAAAATAGCATTACAAACTCGCTATGCTCAAACAATGTAATGCTAAGCATTTTCTCACTTATTCTATATTTTCACAAATTTTCAATAAATGTTCCTTATTTTTATGACTTTGCTAAAATATAGTTTGTCTTCAGTCTGGGGCAAGGGAAACCTTGCTCTTTGGTATTTTTTTTGAGAAAATATATAAAGATAGTAGTATTTAGGGTAAAATACACTTAAGTAGATAAGATAGAGGTGTAAAAATGAAAATAATAAGTAGTAGTGAACAAAAGACTTATGATTTAGGATATAAGTTAGGAAAGTTTTTACAAAAGGGAGATGTAGTATGTTTAACAGGTGATTTAGGGGCAGGAAAAACTACTTTATCCAAAGCAATTGCCAAGGGTTTAGAAGTAGAGGAATGTGTAACCAGTCCAACTTTTACTATTATTCATGAATACGAAGGAAGAGTTCCTTTGTATCATTTTGATGTATACAGAATTGGAGAAATAGATGAAATGGAAGATTTAGGGTATGAGGAATATTTTTATGGAGAGGGAGTTTGCTTGGTAGAGTGGGCTTCCCAAATAGAAGAGATTATTCCAAAAGAACATCTATGGATTCATATCAAAAAAATCGATGATCATACAAGAGAAATAGAAATAAAAGGAACAAGTCATCATTTTCATACCATACTAGAGGAGTTGAAATAATCATGAAAATTTTAAGTTTTGATACATCATCTATGGTAGCTACCATCGCTCTTATAGAAGATGAAAAATTAATAGGGGAATATATCATCAATCATAAAAGAACCCATTCTCAAAAGCTTATGCCTATGATTGATGAGCTTTTAAAAAGCTGTGAAGTAAAAATAGAAGAGATAGATAAAATTGCAGTGGCAAAAGGGCCAGGATCTTTTACAGGAATAAGAATAGGAATCGCTACGGCTAAAGGACTTGCTCATGCTCTTAATATTCCTGTTGTAGGTATTTCTACACTAGATGGACTTGCATTTAATCTATACAATAGCAATGGATTGATTTGCCCCATATTAGATGCAAGAAGAAGTCAAGTCTATACTGCTATTTATAAGTGGGATGGAGGAAGTTTACATAGAATAGAGGAGCCTATGGCTATCTCTATAGAAGAGTTAGCGGAAATTCTTTTAAAAAGACCAGAGCCTGTTATTTTTTTAGGAGATGGAGTGGGAAGTAATAAAGAATATCTTGTAGAGGTATTAAAAGAGAGAGCTATATTTGCTCCAAATAGTCATAATATAACAAAAGCATCTTCTATTGGACAGCTTGCTATGCAAAAAGAGGAAGATGAAAATTGTTATGAGCTGGTTCCTACTTACTTGAGGAAATCTGAAGCAGAAAGACAATATGAGGAGAAACAAAAAAGGTGTGAAGAGAATGGACAATGTAAGTGTTAGGTTTATGGAACAAAAAGATATAGAAGAAGTTTTTCAAGTAGAAAAAAAATGTTTTACCATTCCTTGGTCTAGACACTCTTTTTTACAAGAGATGAGAAATGAAATGGCTATCTATGTAGTCATAGAAGATCATGAAAAGGTAGTAGGATATGGTGGAATGTGGAAAATTGTAGATGAAGGACATATTACCAATATAGCTATACATCCTACCTATAGAAAGAAAGGGTATGGAGACAAAGTTGTAAAAGCATTGATTCAGATTGCAAAAGAACAAAAAATAAATAGTATGACATTGGAAGTGAGAGCATCTAATGAAGTTGCTAAATGTCTTTATGAAAAAAATGGTTTTTATTCATGTGGAGTAAGACCCAAATATTATGAAGATAATGGGGAAGATGCAGTGATTATGTGGGCAGAATTTCAATAAATTCTGCCCACATTTGAGAAAATCATAAAATTCCCAAGCTCATGGCGCCAACGAAATCTTTTCATTACATTCAAGATTTCCGTTGCTTAAAAAACGTCACTAATTGTTCTTTATTTTTATGATTTTGCTAAAATGTAGTTTGTATTCAGTCTAGAATGGACTCATAGTCCATTTTTTAGTTTTTATATCATAATTGGAATTTATAGGATTGACATCAAAAGTAGAAAGTGGTAATCTAATACTGTATGAATGTACTATGAAGCATATTACAAAAGGTACAAAAAATCATATAAAATATGGATTGTATTTTTGAAAAATTTGGTGTAATATAAGGAAAAATCTACATAATACATTGCATATGAAAGGGGTTTAAATATGAAAAAAAAGAAAAAAATAATTCTCATTACACTAGGAATACTAATTTTAATAGGAATTATAGGAACTACAATAGCAATGAAAAATAAAAAGCCTAGTGGGATGATGGTTCAAACTACTGCTGTACAAAAGGAAGATATAGAATCTCATATTCAAGCAACAGGAAAAATCTTTTCTATGGATAAAAGAGATATTGTCTCTGATGTGGAAGAAAAAATAGAAAAGATGTTTGTCAAAAAAGGAGATTATGTCAAAGAAGGACAAATTCTTATGAAATTAGAAGAAACAAATATAGAGTATAAAATTAAAGATGCAAAGTTAAAGCTTGCTATGGAGGAGGAAAACTTAAAGCAACTCAAAAAAGAAGGAAATACAGAGCTTGAAATTGATTTAGATAATGCAAAAATAAAATATGAAGATGCAAAAAAAACATATGAACGAAATAAAAATTTGTATGAAAGTAGTGTGATTAGTAAAGCAGATTTGGAAAAATCTCAAAAGGATATGGATGAATCTTATAATGAGTATCTTTTAGCAAAAGAAAAATTGAAAAATTCTAATCATGAAAATGAAATCATTACTCAAAAACAAAAAGTAGAGTTAGCAAAATTAGAAGTTGAGAAATTAGCAGAAGATTTAAAGAAACATACCATTAAAAGTCCTATTACAGGAACTATTGTAGATACCAATATTTCAGAAAGTGGAATCATAGAATCTCATGTAACTTTAATGTCTATTCAAGATGTGGATCATTTAGAGATTGTAGTAGATATGAATGAATATGATGCAAGTAAAATAAAGTTGGGAGACCCTGTAAAAATTACAGGAGATGCATTTGAGAAAAAAGAGTATAAAGGAAAAGTAAAATATATAGGATCTATGGCAAAACAAGTAGAGGGTAGTCAAGGAAAAGAAGGAGTAATAGAAATAAAAATAGATATTGAAAATATTGATCAGTTTTTAAAGCCAGGTTTATCTGCAAAAGTGGATATTTTGACACAAAAGAAACAAGATGTACTTACTATTCCTTATGAAGCTATATTTACTAGAAAAAATGGAGACAAAATTATTTTTACTGTAAGAAACGGAAAAGTAAAAGAACATAAGATAAAAACAGGTATAGAAAGTGATTTTTGTGTAGAAATTATAGGAGATGTAAAACAAAAAGATGAAGTGATCTTAAATCCAACAGAAGATTTAAAAGATGGAGATCAAGTCATGACAGATCAGGTGATGTAATATGAGTATGATTAAGATAGAAAATTTAAAAAAAGTATATAAAAATGGAAATATTAGTGTAGAGGCATTAAAAAATATTCATCTAGAAGTGAAAGAGAAAGAATTTGTATCTATTATGGGTCCTTCAGGATCAGGAAAGTCTACTCTTATGAATATACTCGGATGTTTAGATAAACCAACGGAAGGAATTTTTGAATTAGATGGGCAAAGTGTTCAAGGAATGGATGAAAATGAACTTGCTGTGATTCGAAACAAAAAAATAGGTTTCGTTTTTCAATCATTTAATCTTTTACCTCGAATTAGCTCTTTAAAAAACGTGGAGCTTCCTATGATTTATGCAGGGGTACCTCCTAAAGAAAGAAGAGAGAAAGCTATAAAAGCTTTAGGGAGGGTAGGACTTAAAGAGAGAATGGATCATAAATCTAATGAGCTTTCTGGAGGACAAAGGCAAAGAGTTGCTATTGCTAGAGCACTCGTAAATGATCCTTCTGTAATTTTTGCAGATGAACCTACAGGAAATTTAGACACAAAGTCTGGAAATGAAGTTATGGCTATATTTCAACAGCTTAATGAAGAAGGAGCTACCATTGTCATGGTTACTCATGAACCAGATATTGCACAGCATACCAAAAGAGTTATTGTATGTAGAGATGGAGAAATTATAGAAGATCGACCTGTTGACAATCAAATTATTCTTTATAAACAGGAGGAGATCATATGAATATACTTGAAAGTATACAAGTAGCAATGGGTGCTATTTTTGTAAATAAAATGCGATCTCTCCTTACCATGCTAGGAATTATTATAGGTATATCATCTGTTATTACTGTAGTGGCACTAGGAGAAGGAAGTCAAAAGGTAATAGATAAAGAATTTGAACAATTTGGTGCAGGTAGAGCTTTTCTGATGGTCAATTGGAGAGAACAATATACTACGAAAGATATATTTACACATGATGATATAGAAGCATTAAAAAAGGCTTTTTCAAATGATTTAGAAGCTATTGTGCCAAATGTATCAGAAAGAGGAAAAATAAAAGCTAAAAATGAAAAGCTAGATGTAACCTTAACAGGTGGAGACGAAACTTATACCAAAATAGAAAAAATCAATATGCTACAAGGTAGGTACCTAATGGATGCAGATGTAAAGGGAAGAAGAGCTGTAGCTGTTGTAGATAAAGAAATGGCATTAGAAGTATTTGGAAGAACTAATGTATTAGGAGAAAATATTAGTGTGGAATTTGGAGAAAGTAATGCTTCCTTTGTGATTATTGGTATCTATGAAAATCCAAAAAGTACTCTTAGAAATATGGGCGGAAAAACTCTTGGAAATATTTTTGTCCCTTTTACAACTTTAGAAAAAATAATGGGAATGAGTGATCGAATTTTTGATGTTGAAATGAGTTTAAAAAAAGGAGTAAATACAGATTCTATTACAGATAAGATGATTCGTTTGATTGAAAGAAGACATGATAATGAAGGGGAAAATAAATATATGATTCAAACGGCAGAAAGTGAAATGGAGTCCATTAATAACATTACTGGAATCATAACTACTGTTGTAGGAGCTATTGCAGCTATATCTCTTTTGGTTGGAGGAATTGGTGTTATGAATATAATGCTTGTTTCTGTTACAGAAAGAACGAGAGAGATTGGTATCAGAAAAGCAATAGGAGCCAAGAGAAAAGATATATTGTTGCAATTTTTAGTAGAATCTGTAATTGTATCTGGAATAGGAGGAATCATAGGAACGATTATTGGAGTGGGACTTTCATTTATTGTTTCAAGCTTTATCAATATGCCTCCTAGTGTATCTATAAGAACAATAGTCATTGCTTGGATTTTTTCAGCAGGAGTAGGAATTTTCTTTGGTATTTATCCTGCTAATAAAGCATCTAAACTAGATCCTATTGAAGCTTTGCGTTATGAATAATATTTGTATATTTTTTTAAAATCTACAAATAATAAAAACAAGCTTTCATCTATTGAAAGTTCAAAGGAGGATGTTTATGGCAAGTAAAGAACAACTTCAATTAGTAGCTCATAACTGTAGTCAGTATGATTCTAAGAGTGGGAATTCATTTACTTCTGCTGTAGAAACTCAAATAAGTTGTGAAACTTGTAAGCATTTTACCAAGAATCACAAATGTGATATTCATTTAGTAGATCCAATTTTATCAAGAATTAATAATGATGAATGCTAGAAGAATAAAAATGTGAAAGGCCTAAAGATCTATAAAAGATCTTTAGGTTTTTTATTTTTGAATAAATAGTTACCAAAAAGTACTTATATTGCATATATAAAGAATAAGATAAAAAAAGGAGATGAAAAAATTGAATATGGAAATTACAAAAGGACTGTCTTTGTTTAATATGGAATTTTTATCTTCCGTTACAGCCATGGTGTTAGCTGTAAATTTAATCACTCAAGTGATTAAAGAGATCTTTTTAAGAGAAGATATATCTGGAAAAGTTCCTAAAATACTTACACTGATGGCATCTTTTATTGTAGTAGGAATGAATCATCAAAGACTTTGGTTAGACAATCCCAATATATTTCATAATTCTTTAGCAGAACTTATATTTTTAATTTTTTTAAATGGTATATTGATTACAGCACTTGCTATGGGAAATTACAAAGTTTTAAATTTAACAAAAGAAAGAGAAGTAAAAAGTATGGAAAATAAGTTGAAAATGGAAGAAAGAAAAAATTATTTTCAAAGAAAATAGACAAACTTTGCTATTTGAAGAGGTGTTGGATATAATATAGAAGATAAACAAAAGATAAGGAAGGTGCATATTTTGAATATAAAAGCCCCTAAAAACAAAGAATATTATCTAACTCTTTCTATAGAAACAAGCTGTGATGAAACATCTGCTGCAATTTTAAAAAATGGAAGAGAAGTTTTGTCAAATATTGTTTCTACACAAATAGATATACATAAAAAATTTGGAGGAGTTGTTCCTGAAGTTGCTTCAAGGAAACATGTGGAAAATATTGATATTGTTATTGAAGAAGCACTAAATAGTGCAAATGTAGATTTAAAAGAAATAGACCATATAGGTGTGACTTATGGGCCAGGACTTGTAGGGGCACTTTTAGTAGGTGTATCTAGTGCAAAGGCTATATCCTATGCGTTAGATATTCCATTAGTAGGTGTCAATCATATTGAAGGACATATTTGTGCTAACTATATAGAAGACAAAAATTTAAAGCCTCCTTTTTTATGCTTAGTAGTATCAGGAGGACATACCCATATTGTTTATGTAAAAGATTATGGAGTTTATGATATCTTGGGACAAACTAGAGATGATGCAGTAGGAGAAGCTTTTGACAAAGTAGCCAGAGCTTTAGGACTTCCATATCCTGGAGGACCTGTGATTGATAAACTTTCAAAGGAAGGAAATAAAGATGCTATTCATTTTCCAAGAATTTATTTAGAAGAAGGAAGCTTTGATTTTAGTTTTAGTGGATTAAAATCTTCTGTACTTAATTATTTAAATAGTCAGAGACAAAAGGACTTACCTATCCATGTAGAAGATGTAGCAGCTTCTTTTCAAGCTGCTGTGATAGAAGTTTTAGTAGATAAGACTATAAAAGCTGCGAAGCAAAAAAAAGTAGATACCATTGTGTTAGCAGGAGGGGTAGCAGCGAATAGTGGACTTAGAGAAGCACTTTTAAAAGAAACACAAAAAGAAAAATTTGATTTTAAATATCCTTCTTTAAAGCTTTGCACAGATAATGCGGCTATGATTGGTTGTGCTGCTTTTTACAATTATCAACAAGGAAATATTTCAGATTTGTATTTAAATGCAGTTCCAAATTTGAAATTAGGGAAAAAGTAATTGGATTGAAATTATTCAGAACATTTTGTGGATAAAAATGTGGATAGTGTGGATAATAGTAAGAATTCTTTGAAAAATATATATAAAATAATAAGAATTGTGGATAAAGTTGTGAAAATTGTGGGAAAACTGTGGGTATATATGGGTATAATTTTTATTTTTAAAAATATAGGATTGTGGATAGGGTAGGAAAAAGAAAAAACAAGTAGTTTGGATTCCCAAACTACTTGTTTTCTTCTACATAACTTACAATATCACCAATGTTTTTAAATCCTTCTGCATCTTCATCAGGAATTTCTACATCAAATTCATCTTCAATAGCCATGATGATTTCTACTGCATCTAGTGAATCTGCTTCTAAATCTCCCATAAGAGAAGTTTCTAAACCTATTTCTACATCATCATCTAATCCTAATTGATCAATAATAATCTCTTTTATTTTGTTAAATACCATATGTATACCTCCTACATAAATATTCTTAGCCATCTCTGTGGCTTTTTGACGTGATTATTTTACCACATCTAAATAGAAAATACTACAATAAATCTTACTTTCTATAGTTTAGCATATAAAAAAGTTTTTATTCCAACTTTTTAACTCAATCTTTATTCTAAATAGTATTCCCATTTTTCATAAAGTATTTCTAATTCTTTTTTGAATTCATTTGTTTTTTCATGAATTTTTTTACTTTCTTCTGGATTTGTATAAATTTCTTCTTTGCACATTTCATGTTCTAATTGTTTAATTTTTTCTTCTATGATGAGAATCTTTTCTTCTAATGCTTCTTGCTCTTTTTTGATTCTTTTTTCTTCCTTTTGTTTTTCTTTTTCTTTTTTCTTTTCATCTTTTAATTGTGTCTTTGTTTTTTGAGGTTGCGTTTCTTCGCTATATTCTATGGATTCATTTTTCTTTTCATGATAATATTCATAATTTCCTAGATATTCTTTTATTCCTTCAGATGAGAGATCTAAAATTTTTGTAGCTACTTGATTTAAAAAATAACGATCATGAGAAATCACCAGTAAAGTTCCATCATAAGATTTAAGAGCTTCTTCTAGAGCTTCTTTAGATGCAATATCTAGATGGTTTGTAGGCTCATCTATAAGCAAAAAATTAGCTTTAGAAAGCATAAGTTTTAATAGAGATACTCGACTTTTTTCTCCACCACTCAAGGTAGCAATTTCTTTAAATACATCTTCTCCTTGAAATAGAAAAGAACCTAGAATTGTTCTGACTTGAGTTTGGGTAAAAGAAGTATTTTGTTCCCATATTTCATCAATAATTTTATTAGAAAGATTTAAATCCGATTGTTCTTGATCAAAATAACCCATATTTACATGATGACCTAATTTTACAATTCCTTCTTCATAAGGGATTTTTTCTAATAACATTTTAAACAACGTAGACTTTCCAATGCCATTAGGACCAATTAGACCTACTCTTTCTCCTCTATAGATGGAGAAACTAACATTTCTAAATAGTTGATTTTCACCGAAGGATTTAGATAAATTTTCAACAAATAAAACATCTTCTCCACTTTTTATCTGAGTCTCAAAGCGAATTTTTGCTTTTTCCTCTAAAAATACTGGTTTTTCTAACATAGAAATATGTTCAAGTCTTTTTTCTCTACTTTTTGCCCTTTTTGCTAATTTTTCAGTGCCATGTTGTTTAAACTTCCTGATCATTTCTTCTTGTTTTTGAATTTCTTTTTGTTGTGCTAAATAAGCTTTTTTTTGTTGTTCATAATTTTCCTTTTTTTTCTTTACATAAAAACTATAATTACCTGTATATGGAGTGAGAAATTTATTTTCGATTTCATATATTTTTTCAACAATTTGATCTAAAAAATATCGATCATGAGAAATAAGAATAATACTTCCTTTGTAAGATTTTAAAAATCCTTCAAGCCATTCGATAGCATCCATATCTAAATGGTTTGTAGGCTCATCTAAAAGTAAAATATCAGGCTTTTTAAGGAGAAGTTTTGCAAGAGCTACCCTTGTTTTTTGTCCTCCACTTAAGTGATGAATAGACATATGAAATTCATCTTCAGAAAAACCAAGGCCCCTTAGTACTCCACGTATTTCACTTTTATATCCATATCCATTTTGATTTTGAAATTCTTCAGATTTGTGAGCATATAAATCCATTAATTTGTTTAAACTTTCAGAAGAAGTACTTTCTTTACTAATTTGTATTTCTAAATTTCTTAATTCTTCTTCCAGTTCAATAAGATGGGAAAATACTTTTAAAACTTCTTCAAAAATAGTATGAGAAGAATCAAAATTATTATTTTGTTCAAGATAACCTAAGTTTATATTTTTAGAAAGATAAAGTTCTCCTTTGTCATAAGGATAAATCCCAGTGATTATTTTAAAAAGTGTAGACTTTCCAGCTCCATTTGAACCTACAAGTCCAATTTTATCTCCAGTACTTATAGTAAATGATATATTTTCTAATATAGATTCTATTCCAAAAGATTTGTAAATTTCATTACATGATAAAACAATCATAAGCTTCCTCCTTCGTTAAATCTTTACCATCTTATTGTACCAAAAAAGGATAAAATATAAAATCAAAAGACATTTAAAACCGCAGATAGAGGGGAGATATTAGAGAAAAGCAAGGGTTTGCACAGATTGACATATTAATAACACAGTGATATAATTTTTTAACAAAATAATATAGAGATAAGGGAAGATCGATATGCAAAAAGGAAACACGAAAATTTCAATGGCAGTGATTAGAAGACTCCCTAAATATAGAAGATACTTATCAGAATTATTAGAAAAAAATATCAATAGAATTTCTTCTAGGGAGCTTAGTAAAATTATTGGATTTACTGCTTCTCAAATTAGACAGGATCTTAATAATTTTGGAGGTTTTGGACAACAAGGTTATGGATATAATGTAGGTGCCCTCTATGAAGAAATTGGGAAAATACTAGGATTAGATACAAGATACAAAACCATTATTATAGGAGCAGGAAATTTAGGACAGGCTATTGCCAACTACACAAATTTTGAAAAAGCTGGTTTTGTACCTATAGCAATGTTTGATATCAATCCTAAATTGATAGGTTTAAAAATTAGAGATATTGAGATTAGAGATTCAGATGAGATGGAACAGTACATCAAGGAAAATAATATTGATATTGGAATTATTTGTACAAGTAAAGAACAAGCAGAAGATGTGGCAGAGAGATTGGTTAAGAGCAATATAAAAGGAATTTGGAATTTTGCTCCTACAGATTTACATGTACCAGAAAATGTAATGTTAGAAAATGTGCATTTGAGTGAAAGCTTGTATACTTTATCTTTTTTACTGAAGCATAGAGATGAAAATATGATTTAGTAATAAGTATAAAGTGTTTTGAAAATCAAACAGTGTACAAAAAACGATACGATTTGACATGTAATTAACAATGATAAGTGACATATTTAACAAACTTAAAGAAGAAGGTGTACAAAAAAATGTACATCTTCTTCTTTAAGTTTGTTTGAAAACCTTTATATTCTCTATAAATATCCATTTAAAGAGAGATTTACCCATTAAAATACAAAAAAAAACACAAATTATAACATTGCAAAAATTTGTAATTTATTATAAAATTGCAAATGAAGGTTTAATACATGTTCATATTACTAAGGTATGGCTAATATTTTGAAAAAATATAAAAAAATTCAAAATATAAAGTCATGCATAAAATTGATAATTGTTATTGAAATATTGGCATGCTTTGTGCTAATATAATAATGGTGCTGTGAAAAAAATATCAATTTTTTAAATATAAAGAGGAGGGAATTAATGTGAATTTTCAATTAACCAAAGAACAAGAAATGGTTAGAAAGATGGTTAGAAGCTTCGCTGAAACTGAAGTACAACCGTTAGCAGCAGAAGTTGATGAAACAGAAAGATTTCCATGGGAAACAGTTGAAAAAATGGCTAGATATAGCATGCTAGGAACTTTCGTTCCGAAACAATATGGTGGAGCAGGAGCTGACGAAGTTGCTTATGCAATCACTGTAGAAGAGCTTTCAAGAGCTTGCGCTACAACAGGAGTTATTTGTTCAGCACACAGTTCATTATGTGCATGGCCAATTATGAAATATGGTACAGAAGAACAAAAACAAAAATATTTAGTTCCTCTTGCAAAAGGAGAAAAATTAGGAGCATTTGGTTTAACTGAGCCAAACGCAGGTACTGATGCAGCAGGACAACAAACTACAGCAGAATTAGATGGAGAAGAATGGGTTATTAATGGATCAAAAATCTTCATCACAAATGGTGGAACAGCTGAAACTTATGTAGTTATGGCTATGACTGATCCTTCAAAAGGAACAAAAGGAATCAGTGCTTTCATCGTAGAAAAAGGAACTCCAGGGTTCAGCATTGGTAAAAAAGAAGACAAATTAGGAATTAGAGGATCTGCTACTACAGAATTAATTTTTGAAAACTGCAGAATTCCTAAAGAAAATCTTCTTGGAAAAGAAGGACAAGGATTTAAAGTTGCCATGAGTACTCTTGATGGAGGAAGAATTGGTATTGCATCTCAAGCTCTAGGAATTGCACAAGGAGCAATGGATGAAACAATTAAATACACAAAAGAAAGACAACAATTTGGTAAGCCACTTGCTAAATTCCAAGCATTACAATTTGAAATGGCTGATATGGAAACTAGAATCCAAGCAGCTAGACATTTAGTATACAATGCAGCATTCAGAAAATCTCAAGGATTACCTTATTCTAAAGAAGCTGCAATGGCAAAATTATTTGCAGCAGAAACTGCTATGCATGTAACAACTAAAGCTGTTCAATTACATGGTGGATATGGATATACTAGAGAATATCCAGTTGAAAGAATGATGAGAGATGCAAAAATCACTGAAATCTATGAAGGTACTTCAGAAGTACAAAAAATGGTTATTGCAGCTAGTATATTAAGATAATAAGCTCGGGAAAAAGTTATCCAGGTAAAATAAAGGAGGAGAAAACATGAAGGTAATTGTTTGCGTAAAACAAGTTCCTGATACAAACGAGGTTAAAATAGATCCTGTAAAAGGAACTCTTATTCGTGATGGTGTTCCAAGTATTTTAAATCCAGATGATGCAAATGCATTAGAGGAAGCATTAGCATTAAAAGATAGATGCGATGATGTTCATGTAACAGTAATTACAATGGGACCACCTCAAGCAGATGAAATGTTAAGAGAATGTCTAGCTATGGGTGCAGATGAAGCAATTTTATTAACAGATAGAGCTTTTGCTGGTGGAGACACATGGGCAACATCTAATGCATTAGCAGCTGCAATCAGACAAATGGGAGAATATGATATCATATTTGCTGGTAGACAAGCTATTGATGGAGATACAGCTCAAGTAGGACCACAAATTGCAGAAAGAATCGGTATCCCTCAAGTAACTTATGTACAAAACTTTGAAGCAAAAGAAGGAGAAGTTTCTGTACAAAGACAATTAGAAGATGGATATGAAATAATCAAAGTAAAAACTCCAGTACTATTAACTGCAATCAAAGAATTAAATAAACCAAGATATATGTCTGTACAAGGTATCTATGATGCTTTCAGAGAAAAAGAAGTAAAAGTTTGGAACTTTGATGTATTAGGTATCGAAAGAGAAGAAGTAGGACTTAAAGCATCTCCAACAAAAGTATATCGTTCATTTGTTCCACAACCAAAAGGAAAAGGAACAATGCTTGAAGGTTCAGTTAAAGATATGACTGAAAAATTAGTAGTAGCTTTAAAAGAAAAACATATTATCTAGTGATATAATATAGAAACGGGAGGGAATACTATGCCAATAGTAAAAGATACTTCTGCATACAAAAATGTATGGGTATTTGCAGAACAAAGAGAAGGCAAAATTATGCCTGTAGCTATCGAACTTCTTGGAGAAGGTAAAAAATTAGCTAATGAAATCGGAACAGAACTTTGCGCAATTGTTTTAGGAAAAGGTATCGAAGGATTAGCTCAAGAGTTAATTTCTTATGGTGCAGATAAAGTATATGTTGCTGAACATGATTTATTAGAAAAATTCACAACTGATGGATATACAAAAGTAATTAGTGATGCAATCAATGAAGTAAAACCTGAAATCGTTTTATTAGGAGCTACACATATCGGAAGAGATTTAGCTCCAAGAATTGCTGCTAGAGTAGATACTGGACTTACAGCTGATTGTACAAAATTAGCTATTGATCCAGAAGACAAAAAAATTCTTCAAACTCGTCCAGCTTTTGGTGGAAACATCATGGCTACAATCATTTGTCCAAACCATAGACCACAAATGTCTACAGTAAGACCTGGTGTTATGGACAAAGCTCACAAAGATGAAGCTAGAAAAGGCGAAGTTGTTAAATTAGATGTTAAATTAGATCAAGCTGATGTTCGTACAGAAGTTGTTGAAATCGTAAAAACAACTAAAGAATTAGTATCTTTAACAGATGCTGATGTAATCGTAGCTGGTGGACGTGGACTTGGAAAAGCAGAAGGCTTCGAAATGATTAAACAATTAGCTGACAAATTAGGTGGAGTAGTTGGTGCATCTCGTGCAACAGTAGATGCTGGATGGATCGATCATTCTCACCAAGTAGGTCAAACAGGAACAACTGTTAAACCACAATTATACATTGCTTGCGGTATCTCTGGAGCAATCCAACATTTAGCTGGTATGCAAGAATCAGATATCATCGTTGCAATTAACAAAAATGCAAATGCTCCAATCTTTGATGTTGCAGATTTCGGTATTGTAGGAGATGTATATGATGTAGTTCCTGCATTAATCGATGCATTAGATAGAGCAGAAGATTTAGTAGAAGCTTTAAAAGAAGTAGCAGGAAAATAATAAATTTTAACAATATATACGGGCAACTGATCGAAATGACAGTTGACCCGTTTTTTGTTGAAAAAAATTATCATCAATGATATAATAGCAAAAGACTAAAAATCAGGTGATAAAAATGGCAAATTATTATCCACAAATTAATAAAATGATTGATAAGCTTATGCATCAGGTATTAATTTATGATAGAAAAGGATTTAAAATAGGAAATAAATTGGAAAATTTATCTTTATTAGATATTCATGCATTAAGAAAGATAGAAGAAAGAGATGATACAAAGATTTATGAGTTAGTAGAAGAATTAGGGGTTGATCGAGGTGTTATTTCTTCTGTAATTAAGAAATTAATGCAAAATAGCTATATTATAAAAGAAAAAAGCAAAGAAGATAAAAGAGTATATATATTAAAGCTTACAACAGAAGGAAAAGAAATGTGTACAAAAACTATGGAAATTCAAAAGAAGTTATTAAATTTTGTATTAGAAGATATGAGTTTTAATGAAGAAAAAGCAATTCTAAAATTTTTAAGTAAGATCAATCAAACTACGCTTATAAAAGAACAAAAAAATAATAACGCCCTATAGGGCATTATTATTTATGTAAGCTGATTAAGCTTGAACTGGTGCGTCTACTGGACAAACGTTAGCGCAAGCACCACAATCGATACATGCTGATTCGTCGATTACATATTGTCCATCTCCACAGCTAATTGCACTTACTGGACATTCTGGTTCACAAGCACCACAACTAATACAAGCATCTTTAATTACAAAAGCCATAATAAAATCCTCCTCTAAGTTTCAATTTAATTGTATACTTTTAATATGATTGCTCAACATGTTTATATTTTAACAAAAGAAAAATAATTGAACAATAAAAAAATCAAAATAATCGTCGAAAAACAAAAATATATAATGATAATCATTCTAAATTTTAAAAAGGAGAAAAGATATGAAGGTAGTTGCTTTAGTAGGAGCTAGTGGAACAGGAAAAAGCTACAGAGCGATTGGAGTAGCTTATGAAAAAAATATTGGGTATATTATAGATGATGGACTGCTTATTAAAAAAAATAAGATTATTGCAGGGAAATCTGCTAAAAGACAGGATACATCTATTGCAGCTGTAAAAACAGCGCTGTTTACTCATGATGATCATAGACAAGAGGTAATAGATATAATAAAGAGTGAAAATCCTAAGGGAATTTTAATTTTAGGAACTTCTAAAAGAATGGTAGACAAAATTGCCAATCATTTAGAGCTTCATTCTATTGATGAATATGTATATATAGAGGAAATTTCCACGGAAGAAGAAAGGAAACTAGCAAAAAAACAAAGACACGAATTAGGAAAACATGTAATACCTGTTCCAACTTTTGAAATCAAAAAAGATTTTTCAGGATATTTTATAGATCCTTTGAAGATTTTAAGAAAGAGAGAAAATCATCATTTGCATATATCTGAAAAGTCTATAGTAAGACCCACTTATAGCTATATGGGGAAATATACAATTTCTGACAAAGTCATTTTTGATTTGGTACACTACGCTTTAAAGAAAATAAAAGAGGTTCATAAGGTATTTGCTGTGGATATAAGAAACAGTCCAAATGGCACAGTGATTCATATAGATGTATGTGCCATATATGGAGTATCTCTTAAAGAGCTAGCTTTAAAAATTCAAAATCAAGTAAAAAAAGAAGTAGAATATATGACAGCATTAAACATTATGAGTGTAAATGTATTAATAAAGAAAATAATAATTTCTTCAAAAATTGAAAAAAATATATAAAAATTATATTTCAAATGAATGCGAAATATACGAATTAATTCTAAATTTTGAATATTGTAAAAAATGAGAGATGACGACACATTATGAGATATATTTACAATGAATTATAGGTATGTTATAATCACCTTAATGTGATAGAAAAGAAAAATTATTTAGAAAAGTCCAAAGAGAACAAAAGATATTTGTTTTTTTCAATGATGTAAAACATACATTCCATAAGGAGGTCTTTAACATGTCAAATCAAAATGCTCAAAATTATATTCATGAGGTAATCGAGAAAGTAAAAAAGACAGATGCTGATCAGCCTGAATTTATTCAAGCAGTAGAAGAAGTACTTCCTACTTTAGCTCCAGTTATGGAAAAACATCCAGAGTATATTAAAGCCAATTTATTAGAAAGATTTATAGAACCAGAAAGACAAATTTTATTTAGAGTACCATGGGTGGATGACAATGGAAATGTACAAGTAAATCGTGGTTTTAGGGTTCAATTTAATGGAGTGATAGGACCTTACAAAGGCGGACTAAGATTCCATCCTTCTGTATACCTTGGAATTATTAAATTTTTGGGATTTGAGCAAATTCTTAAAAACTCATTAACAGGTCTTCCAATTGGTGGAGGAAAAGGTGGTTCAGATTTTGACCCAAGAGGCAAATCAGACGGAGAAATTAGAAAATTCTGTGAAAGCTTCATGACAGAATTATATAGACATATTGGACCAGATGTAGATGTTCCAGCAGGAGATATTGGTGTTGGAGCAAGAGAAATCGGATACTTATATGGACATTATAGAAGAATTAGAGGAGCATTTGAAAACGGAGTGCTCACAGGAAAAGGATTGTCTTATGGTGGTAGCCTAATTAGACCAGAGGCAACAGGTTTTGGAGTAGCTTATTTCTGTGAAGAAATGTTAAAGCATGAAGGAGAAACATTTGAAGGAAAAACAGTTGCAGCATCAGGATTTGGAAATGTTGCATGGGGACTTTGTACAAAAGTTGCTCAATTAGGAGGTAAAGTTGTAACACTTTCTGGTCCAGATGGATATATATATGATCCAGATGGAGTAATAGGAGAAAAAATAGATTATTTATTAGAAATGCGTGCATCGGGAAGAGACAAGGTACAAGATTATGCAGATAAGTTTGGAGTAGAATTCTTCCCTGGAGAAAAACCATGGAACGTGAAAGTAGACATTGTTATTCCGGCAGCAACACAAAATGATATTCATATTGAACATGCAAAACAGATTGTTGCAAACGATATTAAATTTGTTTGTGAAGCAGCAAATATGCCAACTACCAATGATGCTATAAAATATTTACAAGAAAATAAAGTATTTGTAGGACCAGCAAAAGCTGCAAATGCAGGTGGAGTTGCTACATCAGCTCTTGAAATGAGCCAAAATAGTATGAGATACTCTTGGACAGAAGAAGAAGTAGATGCAAAACTTCATCAAATCATGGTAAATATTCATAATAATGCAATGAAAGCTGCTGAAGAATATGGATTTGGATACAATTTAGTTGCAGGTGCAAATATTGCAGGATTTATAAAAGTTGCAGAAGCTATGTATGCACAAGGAATTTACTAAAAACCAAAAACCCCTAATTTAGGGGTTTTTTTATATTACAATTTAGAGACAATTGAGATAATTGATAAAATTTGTATTACAATATGGATAAGGAGGGAAAAGTATGAAAAATAAAATGTATATTATAGTGTGGATACTCCTTATCGGGATATGGATCAAGGGGGTTGTTGGTTATGGGCAAGATACAATAGGGTATTTTCCTCCACAACCCAAAGATGTAAATGTATTAGTTATGAGACCTAATATTAGTATGCAGTTGATTGTCAATGATTACAAAGTACAAGAAATAGATATGAAGCTCAATGGAAAAAAAGTAGATGCTCAATATGATAGAAAAAAACAAGCTGTATTTTATCAACCAGATAAAAATTTATCTCCAGGATTTTATAAAGTAGATCTTCGCATTGTAATAGAAGGATTCAAACCTATTGTCCAAAGCTGGCAGTTTGCAATTAGTAAAAATGCAGTGAAAGAATTACAAACTCCATCTGATGAACAAAAAAGAGTTGTAAATTATTCAAATCGATATAGAAAATTTCTAAAATTGCCAGAGTTTCAAGTAAGTGATGCTCTAAATGCTGCAGCTATGGCACATTCCAATTACATGTCTATAAATAAAAAATTAATTCATGATGAATTTAATAATGATAAAGGATTTATAGGAGTAGAACCTTATAAAAGAGCAGGAGCTTTTGGATATATGGGAAGTTACATAGAAGAAAATTTAAGCTTAGGACAAAAAAATTATAAAGAAGCTATAGATGATTTGATAGATGCTCCTTATCATAGATTGAGCTTTATCAATCCAGATTTTATTCATATAGGATATGGAAAAAAAGATTCATACTATACTTTTGATTTCGGAGGAGAAAAAAATTGTCAAGATACAATTAAGGTATATCCTATGGAAGAACAAAAATATGTAGACATATGGTGGGAACAAGAAGAAACACCAAATCCTTTAAGAATTCATAACAAAAAAGGAAAGGTAGGGTATCCTATATCTTTATCTTATTTTGGAAAGAACAATATTAAAGAAATAGTAATTGAAAAAGCTACATTAAAGAATAAAAAAAATAATTTAGTAGAAATTTATTTAAATACGCCACAAAATGATGATAAACTTTCTAATAGCATACTGATAATTCCAACTAGATCTCTAGAAAAAAACGAAAAATATAATGTGTATGTAAAAGGAAAAATAATATTTCAAGATGGGAAAAGCAAAGGAATTGAAAAAAAATGGAGTTTTCAAACGGTAACAAATGAAAAGGATAAAAATAAATGGATGAAAGATTTTATTTATGATGACATAAAAAACCATTGGGCAAAAGCTTTTATCATAGAACTTGGAGAGAAAGAAATTATAACTTCTAAAGTAAACAATCTATATAAGCCAGATGATTTTATAACAAGAGGAGAATTTGCTGAGTTTATTGTAAATGCATTAGAAATTGCTACAAAGCCTTATAAAGGTGTGTTTAAAGATGTACGAAAAAATACTCAAAAAAATACATATATAGAAGCAGCTTTTCATAATGGGATCATTAAGGGAATGGGAGATGGTACTTTTCATCCTAATGATGCGATTACAAGAGAAGAGATGGCAGTGATGATTATAAAAGCTTATGAAAAGAAAAACAGTAGTTTAAAGATTAAAAAGTATTCTTTGGCATTTAAGGATGAAAAAAAGATTAGTTCTTGGGCATATAAATATGTAAAAATAGCTTATGAATTAGGAATTATTAAAGGAAGAGATAAAAAAGAATTTGCTCCACAAGATTTTGCATCAAGAGGAGAAGCAGCAGTCATGATTAAAAAATTATTAGAAGTACTTTAAAGAGAAAGGACTACGATTTAGTAGACAAAGTCATAAAAAACGTCACTAAATTTTCAAATTTGGAAAATATATAGAAACGATCGAAAATAGCATTACAAACTCGCTATGCTCAAACAGTGTAATGCTAAACATTTTCTCACTTATTCTATATTTTCACAAATTCTTAATAAATATTCCTAATTTTTATGACTTTGCTAAAATATAGTTTGTATTTAGTTTGAAATGGCTACGATCTAGTAGCCATTTCTTTTACCATAAATGTAGCAGCTTCTATAAAATTAAAGGCAAGAATTGCGCCAGAACCTTCTCCTAAACGAAGTCCCATATCAAACATAGGCGTAAGGCCTAAAAGTTCTATAGCTTTTTTTCCGCCTTTTTCAGCTGTATAATGAGAAGAAATTAAAAAGTCTTTTACTTTAGGTTCTATAGTAATAGCTAAAAGTGCAGCAGCCATTGCGATAAAACCATCTACTACTACGGGAATTCTATTGGCAGCAGCTCCTAAAAATACTCCAGCCATTCCACCTATCTCAAATCCTCCTACTTTGGATAAAATATCAATTCCATCTTTAGGGTTAGGTTGATTCATAGCAATGGATCTTCTGATTACATCCGCTTTATGAGACAATTTTTCTATAGGAAGACCTGCACCTACTCCTACAATCTCTAAAGGATCTACATTTCCAATAACAGAAAGTATGGCTGTACTTGAAGTAGTGTTGGCAATGCCCATTTCTCCTGGAGCTAAGAGATTTTTTCCTTTTTTGATTTCTTCCTTTGTAATTTCGATTCCAATTTCTAAGGATTTTATAGCTTCTTCTCTTGTCATAGCAGGGCCTTTTGCCATATTGCTTGTTCCATATCTTATTTTTCTCTGAATTACATTTGGATCTAAAATATCTTCAGCTACACCTATATCTACTACTATAACATCTGCTTTTGCTTGTTTGGCTAATGCACATACACCTGTTACTCCTTTTGCGAAGTTTGGGGTTTGAAGGGCAGTAAGACTTTGTGGATCAGGTGCTACCCCTTCTTCATAAACACCATGATCTGCTGCCATTACAATAACACCCTTTTGATCTACGCTAGGAAATGGATTTTTTGTAATTCCTGCTAAATGGATAGCAATCTCTTCAAGTCTTCCAAGGCTTCCAATGGGTTTTAAAAGATTATCGATATATTTTTTTGCTTTTTCCATAGAATTTTTATCTAATTCACCAATTTGAACAAGGGTTTCCTTTAATAAGTTCATAAAAATTCCTCCTTTGTAGTATGTTTCTGATTTTATAGTATAACCAAAAAAAGCCCATGGTTTGCTGATAGATCAAGCAAACCATGAACTTTTCCATCATTCATGACATATCAGCAGCTATAGGCAGGTCTCCTGGCTTTGCATCATCATTTGATAAACCTTCCCAGAAAAATCCAGTGGCATATTTTATCAAACTCTGCTTTACAGTGATGGGATCGCTGAAGAATTTCACTTCATTCCCTATTCTCCTAAATAGGCACCTATAACCTTATAAAGTTAATATTATTATAAAGTAATTTTTATATTTTTTCAATGTTTACAAAAGATATTATAGAAGGAATTAAGACTTATAAAAGGAATAGATACTATAAGACAAAATACGAGTAGCTTATAAGGAGGAGAAATGTGATTGTATAAAATTACAGAATCGGATGAAAAAATTATCATAAAAGGAATAAAAGACTTTGATCCTATTCATATATTTGAGTGCGGACAATGCTTTCGATGGAATAAAGAAGAGGATGGAAGTTATACAGGAGTAGCCCATGGAAAAATTTTAAATGTTTACAAAGATGGGGAATATATTATTTTTGATCAAACTACAAAGGATGATTTTATAAATTTATGGATGAATTATTTTGATTTGAAAAGAGATTATGGAATGATAAAAGAAAATCTATCTAAAGATCCTATTTTAAAAGAAGCCATAAAGCATGGACAAGGGATTCGAATTTTAAACCAAGATGAATGGGAAACGACAATATCATTTATCATTTCTTCTAATAGAGGAATTCCAGTCATTAAAAAATCTATTGAAGCATTATGTGAAAAATATGGTACATATATTGGAGTATACAGAGGAAGAAAATATTATGATTTTCCAACCCCAAAACAATTATTAAATTGTTCAGAGGAAGATATCAAACAAAGCCATACTGGATATCGAGCAAAATATATTGTAAATACTACTCATATGATTGAAGAGGCTCATGTAGATCTTTATGGACTCAAAAATTTATCTACTCATGATGCAAGAAACGAATTACTCAAACTAAGTGGTGTAGGACCTAAGGTAGCGGATTGTATATTACTTTTTTGTATGGGAAAATATGATGCTTTTCCAATAGATGTATGGGTAAAAAGAGTGATGGAATATTTTTATCTTCCTGAGGAAACATCTCTTAAAAAAGTACAATTATTTTCACAAGAAAAATTTAAAAACTTAGCAGGATTTGCCCAACAATATCTTTTTTATTATGCAAGAGAATTAGGGATAGGGAAAAAGAGTGTAGATTCATAGAATAAAGGGGAATTTTTATGTATGAAAAAATATTTGATCAAGATATAGAAAAAAAAATGGAGCGTTTTTTTGTCGATAATCTAGCAGATTATGGTAAAATTGAAACTTTTAAAAAAGGAGAATTAATTAATCCCAGTCATCCTGACAATATATATATTATTATTAAGGGAGAAGTCAATCAAATTATGTATTCCAAAAAGGGTGACGAAATTATTTTTTATCGAATGACAGAGGGAAGTATATTTGGAGAAATAGATTTTTTTGAGAGAAATAGAACCTTTGTGGTCATAAAAGCTGTAACAGATGGTCAATTATCTGTAGTTCATAGAGAAATGATAGAAAATAAATTAAAAGAAAAGCCTAAAATGTATGAATATTTTTTAAGTAGCATCATAAGAAAATATAGGGTTGTGACAGTGGAATTGGCAAATTTTCAGTTTAATAATTCTATAGGGAAATTAGCAGATTTTTTCATAAGACTATATTATACAGAAAGTATCAATTCAAAAAATAATATAAGTATTATACTGACACATGAGGAAATTGCCAACAGAATCGGACTCAATCGAATTACAGTTACAAATGGAATAAAAGAATTTAAGGACAAAGGATTTATAGAAATGAAAGATAGAAAAATTATTATAAAAGATATAGAAGGGCTTAAAACCCTTACAAATATACCTATATAAGAATCAGGAGAATATCCTGATTCTTTGTGCGAATGATATTTATCAATAATGTAATCTAGACTACAGAAAAAAAATCGATTTTTATGTAAAATTTTGATAATACCAAAAAATAAATAATTAACAGGAGGATCAATCATGAATGAAGTAAAAGAAAAAATTGAATTGAATTTTAATGAGTTTGTAAATGATCTTAAAGCTTTAATTCAAATACCAAGTGTTTATGAGGAAGACGAAAGTCCTTATCCATTTGGTAAGAATATAGATGAAGCTTTAAAGAAAATGTTGGCTATAGCTGACAAATTAGGATTTAAAACTTTTTATGAGCCTAACGGATACTATGGATATGCTGAATATGGAGATGGAGATGAAATGATAGGGGTTTTAGGACATTTAGATGTAGTTTCCCCTGGAGACTTAAAAAAATGGAATACAAGTCCTTTCGATCCTGTAATTAAAGATGGCAAATTATTTGGTAGAGGAACTCAAGATGACAAAGGACCTACTCTAGGGGCTATGTACGCATTTAAGGCTATTATAGATAGTGGCTTTAAAGTAAATAAAAAAGTTAGATTTATTTATGGAACAGATGAAGAAAATCTTTGGAGAGGAATTAATGAGTACAATAAAAAAGAACAAATTCCAGATTACGGATTTACTCCAGATGCAGATTTTCCATTGATTTATGCTGAAAAAGGACTTTTACAAGTTGATTTGGTTGCAAAAAATGAAACGGACATAAGACTCAAAGCAGGAGATGGATACAATGTAGTACCTTCACAAGCTTCTTATGAAGGAAAAGATATGGATGCTATTATAAAAGCGTTAGAAAAATTAAATTATGAGTATGAAAAAGAACAAGATAAAGTTACAGTCATGGGAAAAAGTGCTCATGCTAAAGATTCAGAAAAAGGAATTAATGCCATTTGTAGACTTTTAATTGCAATGAATGAAATTGGAATGGATTCAAAATGTATTCGTTTTATTATAGAAAATATTTTAGAGGATGCATTAGCAACTAAGATATTCGGAGAATGTAAAGATGAAGCATCAGGTAGTTTGAAATTTAATGTAGGACAAATACATATAGATGAAGAAAAAGAAATCTTAAATATAGATATAAGAATTCCAGTAACTGTAGAGAAAGAATTTGTTGTGAATAAATTAAATGAAGTAGTACAAAAGTATGGATTTGAAATAAAAGAACATGATTATTTAAGATCCATCTATACACCACTAGATTCTAAACTAGTAAAAACATTAATGGAGGCTTATACAGAAGTAACTAAAGATTCTGAAAGCTTGCCAATTTCATCAGGAGGAGCAACTTATGCAAGAGCTATGGACAATTGTGTAGCTTTTGGAGCAGCTTTTCCATATACAGAAGAAACAGAACATCAGCCTAATGAATATATGAAATTAGAAGAGATGAAAAAGGCAATAGAAATTTATGCATGTGCATTATTAAAATTATTAAAATAAAGGAGGATTACCATGAGTGCCAAGGCAGAAAAGAAAAAAAGAAGTTTCCCTACGGCGTATACGGTATTATTTATTGTTTTAATTTTAGCAGCAATTTTAACGTATATTGTTCCAGCAGGTTCTTATGCTAAATTAATGTTTGATAGTGAAAACAAAGTATTTGTAATCACTTCACCTGATGGAGAATCTACACAGGAGTATCCAGGAACACAAGCTACACTAGATAAGCTTGGAGTTAAGGTAGATATTACCAAGTTTACAGATGGAAGTATCTACAAAGCAATTGCTATTCCAGGAACTTATGAAAAATTAGAAAGTAAACCACAAGGAATTATTGAAATCATCAGAGCTCCGATTCAAGGTCTTTATGATACAGCAGATATTATTATGTTTGTATTTATTATAGGTGGAATTATTGGCGTTTTAAATAATAGTGGTGCCTTTGATGCAGGTTTTGCAAGTCTTTCAAGAATTACAAAAGGTAGAGAATATTTACTTATTGTAATTGTTACTTTTATCATTTCCTTAGGAGGTACAACTTTTGGTCTTGCAGAAGAGACCATTGCACTTTATCCTATTTTGGTTCCTGTATTTATGGTGGCAGGCTATGATGCCATTGTCTGTATAGCAGCTTTATATATGGGATCCTCTATTGGTACAATGTTTTCAACGGTAAACCCTTTCTGTTCTGTTATAGGATCTAATGCGGCAGGAATATCTTTTACAAATGGTCTTGTATTAAGAACTGTTGGACTTGTTATTGCTACGGCAGTGACTGTTATTTATATTGTAAGATATGCTGAAAAAATAAAGAAAAATCCTTCTGCGTCTTTAATTTTTGATCAAAAAGAAGATATAGAAAAGAAATTCTTTAATAGAAATGCAGAGGTTCCAGAGTTTACATTTAGAAGAAAGTCAATGATTTTAATATTTGCACTTGCATTTGGTGTAATGATTTGGGGTGTCTCTTCTCAAGGCTGGTGGTTTGAGGAAATGACAGCATTATTCTTAGCTGTAGGAATTCTTATTTGTATCATCTCTGGAATGGGTGAGAAAAAAGCTGTGAATGAGTTTGTGACAGGAGCCGCTGAGTTGGTAGGAGTAGCTCTTACTATCGGGGTTGCAAGAGCAGTAAACTTGATTATGGACAATGGATTGATTTCTGACTCTATTCTTTATGGAGCAACAAATATAGTAAGTGGAATGAATGCGGGACTATTCTCTATATTAATGTTGGTTATATTTTGTATTCTTGGATTTTTTATTCCATCTGCATCAGGACTTGCAGTGTTATCTATGCCTATCATGGCGCCTCTTGCAGATACAGTAGGTCTTCCAAGAGATGTAGTAGTAAGTGCTTATCAATATGGTCAAGGATTAATGGCGTTTATTACTCCAACAGGACTCATATTGGTAACTCTATCTATGGTAGATGTAACTTATGACAAATGGTTAAAATTTATTATGCCTCTGATGGGGATTGTTGGAGGATTTTCAGCAGTGATGTTATTGATTCAAGCATTAATTTAAAACAAAATGGAGGTTATCATACAAAAGAAATAATTTTCTTTTGAGATAACCTCTCTTTGCTATAGTAATATAGACTATAATTAAAATAGGAGGGAATAAAAATGGAAAAAGCTTGTGAAAAATTACTTAGATATGTAAAGATTAATACAAAATCAGATGATACTTCACAAACTGTACCAAGTACACAAACCCAGTTTGAATTGGCTCGTTTATTAGTAGATGAATTAAAAAATATGGGTATTGAAGATGCTCATGTAGATGAAAAATGTTATGTTATGGGAACTTTGAAGGGAAATGTAGAAAATGCACCTTCTATAGGTTTAATTGCCCATTTAGATACCAGTCCTGAGATGTCAGGTGAAAATGTGAAAGCAAATATAATTAAAGATTATGATGGAGAAGATATTGTTTTAAATAAAGACTTAAATATTGTGATGAAGGTATCAGACTTTCCATATCTAAAGGATTACAAAGGAAAAACACTGATTACTACAGATGGAACAACGCTACTTGGAGCAGATGATAAAGCTGGAATAGCAGAAATTATGACTGCTGTTGAATATTTTATCAATCATCCAGAGATTAAGCATGGAGATATTAAAATTGGATTTACTCCAGATGAAGAAATAGGTAGCGGTGCAGATTATTTTGATGTAGAAAAATTTGGAGCAGACTTTGCTTATACAATAGATGGAGGAGTACTTGGAGAGATAGAATATGAAAATTTCAATGCAGCTTCAGCTTATATTAAAGTAAATGGTTCTAATATTCATCCAGGAGAAGCAAAGCTTAAAATGAAAAATTCTATGTTAATAGGAATGGAACTTAATGGACTTTTACCAACCTTTGAAGTTCCTCAATATACAGAAGGATATGAAGGATTTTATCATTTAGACAAATTTGATGGTTCTGTTGAAGTGACAGAGATGGAATATATTATAAGAGATCATGATATGGAAAAATTCCAAAATAAAAAAGCTTTTATGAAAAAGGCTTGTGAATTTATAGATGAAAAATACGGTCAAGGTACAGTAGAGCTTAGAATAGAAGATTCTTATTTGAATATGAAAGAAAAAATATTGCCAGTAATACATATTGTAGATTCAGTAGTAAAAGCTATGGAAACTGTAGGGGTAACACCTATGGTAAAAGCTATCAGAGGAGGTACAGATGGAGCAAGACTATCTTATATGGGATTACCAACTCCTAATATATTCACAGGTGGCTTTAACTTCCATGGAAAATTTGAAGCCATATGTGTAGAAGATATGGAAAAGGCAGTGGAAACTATAATCGAAGTGATAAAAGGTTATGTAAAATAAATAATATCTTAAATGCATTGATAAAAAATTATAGAAATGTCGCCGACCTCCAATGGGGCAAAAATTACGGGAGATGGACGACATTTTTATTTAATTATTTTTAGATGATACTTTATATCAAATACATATCAATATATCATGCTTATATTATTTATATTTATGTATCAATATAAATATAAATAAATACAAGTTTCAGCTACTGATGCAAATAGGAGATACGAGCATATATTACATATAATGAAAAGAAGGGCGGATCAAAATGAAATATTTTTTGGCTATCATTATTGCTGTGTTTGCCTCCTTGTTATATGAAACTCTTAAAGTTGTAGATCATGCTATATTACAAACTGCTGCAGCAAAACCTTATGTAATTTTTAGACAAATTATTTTGGTAGTTTTTTCAGTGTATATAGTTTTGACTAGTTATAAAGATTATCAAAAGTTAGGGAAAAAAGCACTTATTACCCCTATAATCTTTTGTATAGGCATGGGGTATCTTATGATAATTACATGGAGACAAATGATGAGTGTTTTATAAGGCGTGAGAAAAAGATAAAGAATATACACAAAAGATGATAATAAAAACCTCTTAGTATGCTAAAAATTTACATATTAAGAGGTTTTTGAATGATTTTTTTATTTTGGGGTATACAAATTAGAACTTAGAAAACAAAAAAAGGGGAGATTGTATGAAAGCAAAAAGGCTAATTATTATAGGAGGGGATGCGGCAGGTATGAGTGCAGCTGCCAAAGCAAAAAGAATAGATCCTAGTTTAGAAATTATTGTTTTTGAAAAAGGAGAATATATTTCTTATGCACAATGTGGACTACCTTATTATATTTCTGATATTACAAAGGATAAAGAAAAATTAATTGCAAGAAGACCAAAAGACTTTGAAGAACAAGGAATATCTGTTTTTATAAATCATGAAGTGATGAAAATTAATGTAAAACATAAAACTGTAGAAGTAATGGATCAAAACAAAAATACATTTGAAACAAAATATGATACACTATTGATTGCTACTGGTGCAGACCCGAATATACCAAATGTTAGAGGCGTAAATTTAAAAAATATATTTACATTAAAAAGTATTTCAGATGCAGAAAATATAAAGAAAACAGTTCAAAGAGAAGACATTAAAAATGTAGTATTAATAGGTGGAGGATATATCAATGTAGAGCTTATAGAATCAATGCTTTTATTAGGAAAAGAAGTACGAATCATCCAAAGACCAAAAACTTTATTAAATATTATGGATGAGGAATTTGGAATGATGTTGCAAGAAAAAGTAAAAAAGCATGGATGCTTGGTACATACAGAGGAAAGCTTAGAGGAGATTATAGGAGAAGAAAAGGTAGAGGGAGTCAAGACGAATAAAGGAGAATATAAAGCAGATGTAGTGATTATTGCAGTTGGAGTGAAACCTAGGACTGATCTATTAAAAAATACAGGAATAGATATGTTAAAAAACGGAGCTATTCGAGTAGATGGTTATGGAAAAACATCGTTGCCAGACATTTATGCTGCTGGAGATTGCGCGAGTGCATATCATTTGGTTAAAAAAGAAGATGTATATATTCCACTTGCAACTAATGCAAACAAGCAAGGAAAATTTACAGGAGCATCCATTGCAGGAGAAATGAAAAAATTTCCTGGAACATTAGGATCATCTGTTGTAAAAGTATTAGATATGACATTTGCCAAAACAGGCATCAATGAAAAAGAAGCCAAGCAGATGAATATAGACTATGAAACAGTAACTGTAACAGCACCTAGTCATGCAAGATACTATCCGAATCCAAAAAAGATTCATATCAAGCTTGTATATGAAAAAGAAACAAAAATATTATTAGGAGCCCAAATGGCAGGAGAAGAAGGAGTTGCAAAAAGATTAGATATATTTGCATTGGCAATTGACCGAAAAATGACAGGGGAGGAATTAGGTTATATAGATTTTTGTTATTCTCCACCATATGCAACACCTTGGGATGCAGTACATATTGCCGCAAATAATATAAAATAAAAAGGATTTATTAGAAGGAAATTTCTCCTTAGTCTAGAATACTAGATTTTTATAGACAGAGGAGGAGTTTTTATGTTAGGAACGATTGTAAATACATTTGCTATTATAGGAGGAAGTTTGTTAGGATTATTCTTTAAAGGAGGAATTCCTAAAAAGTATAATGAAACCATTTTGAAAGCCAATGGATTAAGTGTTATTTTAATAGGAATTATGGGTGCTGTAAAAACTCAAAATTTACTTCTTTTGATTTTTAGTATGGTGATTGGAAGTATCTTAGGAGAATTTTTTAATATTGAGGATAATCTAGATAAACTAGGAAAGTTTATAGGAAATAAATTGGGAGATGAAGAAGGAGGCATTGCAAAAGGTTTTGTAACTTCAAGTCTACTATTTTGTGTAGGATCTATGGCAATTGTAGGATCACTAGAAAGTGGATTGACTGGAAATCATCAAACTCTTTTTGCAAAATCTGTATTAGATGGAATTACTTCTATTGTTTTTACTTCTACATTAGGAATTGGAGTGATTTTTTCTGCAGTTTCTGTATTTTTATACCAAGGAATGATTACTTTGTTGGCATCTTATATGAAAGATGTATTGACTCCTGAGGTAATAGGAGAAATGTCATCTATTGGTGGACTTTTGATTATGGGATTGGGATTGAATTTGCTTGAATTTAAGAGAATAAAAGTAGGAAATATGCTTCCAGCTATATTTATTCCTATATTGTATTATATAGGAAAATTAATTTATTTTAAAATCATCTAGAGACAAGAAATTGTCTCTATTGTATTTTTTGGAAAGTATTTATTTCGTAGTTATTATTTATATGAATGGTAATGATAAATATGATAAGGATTATATAAATTATGGATTAGGCTGAGTAAAGTTTTGAAATTTAAAGGAGTTAGCAAAAGTGATGCAATATATAACTTGCGAAATTGCATACAAGATGAAAATAAGATGGAAAGATGGTGTTGGTATTATTGAGTTTTGACATAAAAATCTGACAATAAATGAATTAATATACATGGTTCCCAAAAGAAAAGAAAAAAGATGAATTATTATACAACAAAGCCATACCCTTTGATAATACTGAGAAATATTAGCGCATTAAAGCGTTATCTCTTTAATATGATATAATATTTATAAAATAAATTGACAAAATATACGAAAACAAATATAATAAAATAAAATTCTAAACATTTACAAAAATAAATTTAAAACAGGAGGTACTGTCATGGACAAAATTTTGATAGACGGAAATAGTTTAACATTAGAGGATGTAGTAAAAGTTGCAAGAGAAGGTTTTACAGTAGATTTGACTCAAGAAGCATTAGAAAAAGTAAAAAAATCTAGAGCTTTTGTAGATAAATTGGTAGATGAAGAAAGAACAGTATATGGAATAACTACTGGATTTGGTAAATTTAGTGATGTAGCAATTTCTAAAGAAGAAGCAAAGGATCTCCAAAAAAACTTAATTATGAGTCATGCGTGTGGAGTAGGAGAACATTTTCCTGAAGATGTTGTAAGGGCTATTATGCTTCTTAGAGCAAATGCGTTGTCAAAAGGTTTTTCAGGTATTCAGCCAAAAACTCTTCAAACCCTTATTGAAATGATTAACAAAGGAGTTCATCCTGCTATTCCAGAAAAAGGATCTTTAGGAGCAAGTGGAGATTTAGCACCATTGTCTCATATGACGTTAGTATTAATAGGTGAAGGAGAAGCTTATTATAAGGGAGAATTGATGACAGGAAAAGAAGCTATGGGAAAAGCTGGAATTGAGCCTGTAGTCTTAACATCTAAAGAAGGGTTGGCATTAATCAACGGAACACAAGTAATGACTGCTGTAGGAGCACTTACTGTATATAATTCTATCCATATTTTAAAAACAGCAGATATTGCAGCTGCACTTACTATAGAAGGATTAAATGGAATTGTAGATGCATATGATAAAAGAGTACATGAAGTAAGACCACACAAGGGACAAATGATTACAGCTAAAAATCTTTTAAGACTTGTAGAAGATAGTGAAAGAACTACTAGACAAGGAGAGATTAGAGTACAAGATGCTTATACATTAAGATGTATTCCTCAAATTCATGGAGCTAGTAAAGATGCTATTTCGTATGTACTAGACAAAGTAAATATTGAAATCAATGGAGCTACAGACAATCCATTAATTTTTACAGAAGATGAATCAGCTATATCAGGAGGAAATTTTCATGGGCAGCCTATGGCTTTAGCTTTTGACTTTTTAGGGATTGCCCTATCAGAAATTGCAAATGTTTCAGAAAGAAGAATAGAAAGACTTGTAAATCCTCAATTAAGTGGATTACCTGCATTTTTAACAGAGAAAGGAGGACTTCATTCAGGATTTATGATTGCTCAGTATGCAGCAGCAGCATTAGTATCTGAAAATAAAGTACTAGCTCATCCTGCTAGTGTAGATTCTATTCCTTCTTCTGCAAATCAAGAGGATCATGTAAGTATGGGAACGATTGCAGCAAGAAAAGCAAAAGAAATTTGTGAAAATGTAAAAAATGTATTAGCTATAGAATTGATGGCAGCAGCTCAAGCTATTGACTTTGACAAAGAAAAGAATTTAGGAAAAGGAACTAAAATCGCTTATGAAAAAGTTCGTCAAGCAATACAAACCCTTCATGAAGATCGTATTTTATACAAAGATATTAATAAATGTGCAGAGTTAATTGGTAAAAGTAATATGTTAAAAGAAGTAGAAAAGACAATAGGTGCTTTGGAGTTACAATAAAAGCAAAAACTACTTTCGTTTATCGGTTTATCATGATAAAGTATAGGATATAAATAAAAACCAAAAATAAAAAGGAGGGGGCCTATGTTAACAAATCCAGTTGTGATTTCTGTAGTGATTATGAGTGTGCTGTGTCTTTTGAAGTTAAATGTTATTATTGCTCTTTTGGTAGCAGCTATTGCTGGAGGAGTAATTGGAGGCATGCCTGTTAAAGAAGTAATGGATACTCTCATTGGTGGAATGGGAGGAAATTCAGAAACGGCTCTAAGTTATATTTTACTTGGAGCATTGGCAGCGGCTATTCATCATACAGGTCTTGCTAGCATTTTGTCTAAAAAAATAGCAGGAATGATTCAAGGAAAACAAAAAACTCTTTTGATTATTATTGCAGTTATTAGTTGTTTTTCTCAAAATTTAATACCTGTGCATATTGCGTTTATTCCTATATTGATTCCTCCACTTCTTGGGATCATGAATAAATTAAAAGTGGACAGAAGAGGAGCAGCTTGTGCTTTAACATTCGGATTGAAAACACCTTATGTGGCACTTCCAGTAGGTTTTGGATTAATATTTCATGGAATTATTGCCAAAGAAATGACTGCAAATGGTATAGCCATGGCAAACACAGAGGTGTGGAAAGGAATGTGGCTTCCTGGAATAGGTATGATTGTAGGAGTATTGGTAGCTATATTTATCACCTATAGAAAACCTAGAGAATACAAAATAGATGAAAATATAGAAGAAGAAATGATCAAAGAAGAATCTGTTCAGTTGAATACATCTCATTTTGTAGCTTTGGCGGGGGCATTAGCAGCGTTGATCATTCAGCTTACAGTAGGTTCCCTACCTTTAGGAGCTTTAGTAGGACTTGGTATTATGGTTTCCTTTAGAGCCATTGACTGGAAACATATAGACAATCTTATGGATAGCGGAATAGGTATGATGGGTTTTATCGCATTTGTCATGCTTGTAGCATCTGGATATGCTAGTGTTATTAGAGAAACAGGTGGAGTAGAAGATTTGGTGAATGCTGCTGCTAGTTTAATGGGTGGAAGTAAGTTTATTGCAGCATTTGTCATGATTATACTAGGGCTTATTATTACCATGGGAATTGGGACATCCTTTGGAACGATTCCTATCATAGCAGTAATATATGTACCTTTAGCTTTAAAAATAGGATTTAGTCCACTGGCTACAGCAGTACTCATAGGAACGGCTGCAGCACTTGGAGATGCTGGATCACCTGCCTCTGACAGTACATTAGGACCTACAGCAGGACTGAATGCAGATGGACAACATGATCATATTTGGGACACTTGTGTTCCTACCTTTTTACACTTTAATATACCACTAATTATTTTTGGAATGATAGGGGCAATGATCTTTTAAAAAAAATAAAGCACTCATCTTAATGGATAAAGGTGAGTGCTTTGTTCATCTAAAAAGGAGGAATGAATATGAAGTTAAATTTTATAAAAGTGAATCCAACAGAAAATATGACGGTATTTATTAGAAATCAATTACCTAGAGACTGTTATATGGAAATAGCTAATAAAATAATGGAATATGGAAATATTTATGCAGAGCAAGTAGGTTTTATAGAAAAATCCCAAAGTGGAGAAAGTGTAAGATTACATATGATGGGCGGAGAATTTTGTGCAAATGCAACTCGATCATTAGCAGCTGTGTTAGCTTATGAAGAACATACGACTGTAATGAAAAAGGATAAAAAAATTATAATTCCACTAGAGGTATCTGGAATTGAAGAAATAATACAATGTTATATTGAAAAGACAGACGATCCTACAGAGTTTATTTCAAGTATGGATATACCTCTCCAAAAAGAAATAAGGGAGTTGAATATTTGTATTGACGGAGAATATTATCATATGCAACTAGTTAAATTTTCTGGTATTTTCCATATTGTTATAAAAAATATAGAAATTTTAGATAAAACCAAATTTTTCTTGAAGGTAAAAGAAAAATTAAAGGATTTAGAATATGATGCTTTGGGCATGATATTTTATGATGAGAAAAATACTTATATAGAGCCTCTGATTTATGTGAAAGAAACAGGAAGTCTTATTTTTGAAAGAGGATGTGGTTCTGGAACAGCTGCATTGGGAGTAGCTCTTTCTTATGAATACAAAAAACAGGTTCAGTTAGCAGTAAATCAACCTGGAGGAGCATTAGAGATTATTACTACATGGAAAAATAATGATGTTGAAAAAATTCATTTGAGAGGAAGAGTAAAAATTGTAGCAGAGGGAATTGTATATATTAGTTAAAAATTTCGATAGTTCAAATAAAAGAACAATGTATAATGTTTTGGTTATTTGATGAAAAATTTTAAAAATTAATTCTATATAGACGTTTTAATGACGAGAACATCTTATAATAAAAAAAACAACAAAAGGAGTGGAAAAAATGAGTATATTAAGCGATATAGAAATTGCTCAAAAAGCCAACATGTTACCTATTTCTCAAGTGGCAGATGAATTGGGTATTTTAGAAGATGAATTAGAACTATATGGTAAATATAAAGGGAAAATTTCTTTAGATATTTTTAAAAGACTACAAGATAAAAAAGATGGAAAATTAATTCTTGTAACGGCTATTAATCCAACTCCAGCAGGTGAAGGAAAATCTACTACAGCAGTTGGATTAGGGCAAGCATTGAATAAAATAGGAAAAAAAGCAGTAATTGCTTTAAGAGAACCATCGTTAGGGCCAGTATTTGGAGTAAAAGGAGGAGCAGCAGGAGGAGGATATGCTCAAGTTGTTCCTATGGAAGATATCAATCTTCACTTTACAGGAGATATGCATGCTATTACAACAGCTAATAACCTGTTAGCTGCTGTGATTGATAACCATATTCATCAAGGGAATGCCTTAAGAATCGATTCTAGACAAATTATCTGGAAAAGAGTTTTAGATATGAATGATAGAAATCTTAGACAAGTTGTGGTAGGCCTTGGAGGAAAACCAAATGGTTTTACTCGTGAAGATGGATTTATGATTACAGTAGCATCGGAAGTAATGGCTGTATTATGTTTAGCAACTGACTTGATGGACTTAAAAGAAAGATTTGGAAAAATGGTCGTTGCATATAATATGGATCAACAACCTATAACAGCAAAAGATTTGGAAGTACATGGAGCTATGGCGCTTCTTTTTAAAGATGCAATCAAGCCAAATCTAGTACAGACATTAGAAAATACACCTGCTTTGATTCATGGAGGACCTTTTGCCAATATAGCTCATGGATGCAATAGTATTATGGCTACAAAATTAGGTCTTAAATTAGGAGATTATTTAATCACAGAAGCAGGTTTTGGCGCTGACTTGGGTGCAGAAAAATTCTTAGATATAAAATGTAGATATGGAGACCTTACTCCAGATGGAGTTGTAGTTGTTGCTACCATTCGAGCATTAAAAATGCACGGAGGAGTTAAAAAGACAGAATTAGGAACAGAAAATGTAGAGGCAGTAGAAAAAGGATTTGCAAACTTGGCAAAACAAGTTGAAAATATTAGAACATTTGGTTTGCCAGTAATGGTATCTATCAACAAATTCACACAGGATACAGAAGAAGAAATTCATATGTTAAAGAAGAAATGTGCAGAAATAGGAGTAGAAGTAGCTTTAAATGAAGTATGGGCTAAAGGTGGAGAAGGCGGCATAGAAATGGCTCAGAAAGTCATAGATATGATAGAGAAGGAAAAGCCCCAATTTAAATTCCTTTACGATGTAAATGAATCAATAGAACAAAAGGTCAATAAGATTGTGACAGAGATATATGGAGGAAAGAGAGCTGTATTTACATCATCAGCTAAAAAGCAAATAAAAAAATTAGAAGATCTAGGTTTTGATAAATTACCTATTTGTATGGCAAAAACACAATACTCTTTATCAGATGATAAGGATTTATTAGGAGCACCAAAAGATTTTGAAGTGACAGTAAGAGAATTAAAATTATCTGCAGGAGCAGGATTTATTGTATGTCTTACAGGAGATGTTATGACTATGCCTGGACTTCCAAAGGTACCATCATCTAGCAGGATGGATATAGATAAAGATGGAAATATTATAGGATTATTTTAATTAAGGAGGCGTTTTTATGAACTTAAATCAATCTATTGCAAACAATATGACTATTAAATTAGACTCAGTACTTCCTGAGTACCCTGAATTTGAACAAGGAATTAGACGTGCACCAAGAAGAGAGCTCAACCTTACTAAAGAAGAAGTAGAACTTGCTTTAAAAAATGCTCTAAGGTATATTCCAGAAGAACTTCATGAACAATTGATTCCTGAATTTTTAGAAGAACTTATGACAAGAGGAAGAATTTATGGATATCGTTTTAGACCAAAAGGCCGAATAAAAGGAAAATCTATTGATGAATATAAAGGAAAATGTATAGAAGGAAAAGCATTCCAAGTTATGATTGACAATAATTTAGATTTGGACATTGCACTTTATCCATATGAATTAGTTACTTATGGAGAAACGGGAATGGTATGCCAAAACTGGATGCAGTATAGATTGATTAAAAAATATTTAGAAGTATTAACACAAGATCAAACATTAGTGCTTCAATCAGGACATCCTGTGGGGTTATTTCATTCTAAACCAGATTCTCCAAGAGTAATCGTTACCAATGGACTTATGATTGGTATGTTTGATGATTTGGATAATTTTAATAGAGCTGCTGCATTAGGAGTTGCAAACTATGGACAAATGACTGCAGGAGGATGGATGTATATAGGCCCCCAAGGAATTGTGCATGGAACTTATAATACTATCTTAAATGCAGGAAGATTAAAATTAGGTATTCCACAAGATGAAGATCTAAAAGGAAGATTGTTTATTACATCAGGTCTTGGAGGAATGAGTGGTGCTCAAGGAAAAGCAGTAGAAATTGCAGGAGGAGTAGGAATTATCGCAGAAGTTGATGAATCAAGAATTGAAACAAGACATACTCAAGGATGGGTTAGCAAAGTTGCAAAAACCTGCCAAGAAGCTTTTGATTTAGCAAAAGAATACATGAATAAAAAGGAAGCTTGTGCCATTGCTTTTCATGGAAATATAGTAGATTTGTTAGAATACGCATTAGAGAAAGACATTCATATAGATCTTTTATCAGATCAAACTTCTTGTCATGAAGTGTACACAGGAGGATATTGTCCACAAGGAATCACTTTTGATGAAAGAACAAATCTTTTAGCAACGGATCAAAAGAAATTTCATAAATTAGTAGACAAAACCCTTAAGAGTCATTTTGAAGTGATTAAAGCTTTAGTTGCAAAAGGAACTTACTTCTTTGATTATGGAAATGCTTTTATGAAAGCTATTTATGATTCAGGAATTAAAGAAATCTCTAAGAATAAAAGAGATGATAAAGATGGATTTATTTGGCCTTCTTATGTAGAAGATATTTTAGGGCCTCAATTATTCGATTATGGGTATGGTCCTTTTAGATGGGTATGCTTAAGCGGAAAACATGAGGATTTATTAAAAACAGACCATGCAGCTATGGAATGTATTGATCCAGATAGAAGATATCAAGATAGAGATAACTATATATGGATTCAAGATGCAGATAAAAATCAATTGGTAGTAGGAACTCAAGCAAGAATACTTTATCAAGACGCTCTAGGAAGAACAAAGATTGCACTTAAATTTAATGAAATGGTTAGAAATGGAGAAATTGGACCTGTAATGCTTGGTAGAGATCATCATGATACAGGTGGAACAGATTCTCCATTCAGAGAAACGTCTAATATTAAAGATGGAAGCAATATTATGGCAGAGATGGCAACTCACTGCTTTGCAGGAAATGCAGCAAGAGGAATGAGTCTTATTGCTCTTCATAACGGTGGAGGAGTAGGAATTGGAAAATCCATCAACGGAGGATTTGGTATGGTATTAGATGGTAGTCAAAGAGTAGATGATATCTTAAGATCCTCTATGCCATGGGATACTATGTGTGGAGTTTCAAGACGTGCTTGGGCAAGAAATGAAAATGCCGTAACTACTTGTATAGAATACAATGAGATTATGAAGGGGAAAGATCATATTACTCTTCCATATGTTCCAAGGGAAGAAGCTATAAAAAGTGCAGTAGACCAAATATGGGAAAAAATAGAGAAATAAGGGGGAAAAATCATGAGTGAATTAAAAAAAATAGTAGAGTGTGTTCCGAATTTTAGTGAAGGAAGAGATTTGGAAAAAATAGAGAAAATCGTAACGCCATTAAGAGGAAAAGAAGGCGTAAAGCTTTTAAATTATGAAGCAGATAAAGATTATAATAGAGTTGTAGTAACGGTAATGGGAGAGCCTCAAGCTGTAAAAAAAGCAGTAGTAGAAGCTATTGGAATAGCTACAGAGCTAATTGATATGACAAAGCATGAAGGTGAGCATTCTAGAATGGGTGCAACAGATGTAGTTCCTTTTATTCCTATTAAGAATATGAGTATGGCAGAAGTTGTAGAACTCGCAAAAGAGACAGCAAAAGAAATTAATGAACAACATGATATTCCTGTATTTTTATATGAAAAAGCAGCTACGACTCCAGAAAGAGAAAACCTTGCAACAGTTAGAAAAGGTCAATTTGAAGGAATGCCAGAAAAGCTTCAAAAGAGTGAATGGAATCCTGATTTTGGGAAAAGAGAAATTCATAAAACTGCTGGTGTGACTGCTGTAGGAGCTAGAATGCCACTTGTAGCATACAATATTGATTTAGATACAAAAGATATAGAAATTGCTAAAAGTATTGCAAAGGTAATTCGTCATTCAAGTGGAGGATTTAGATATATTAAAGCTGGTGGCGTTGAGATTAAAGAAAGAGGTATTACTCAAGTAACTATGAATATTACAGATTATACAAAAACATCTATATATAGAGTTTTTGAAACGGTAAAAATGGAAGCAAAAAGATATGGAGTAAATGTATTAGGAAGTGAAATTATAGGATTGGTTCCTATGGAAGCATTAATAGATAGTGCAAGCTATTATTTAGGACTCTACGGTTTTTCTATGGACAAAGTAATCGAAAGTAATTTAATGGAGTAAATTATGAAGAATATAATCATTAAAAATGCTGCCCAAATTGTAACGTGTAGTGGATTTTCTAAAAAGAGAGGAAAAGAAATGTCAAATCTGCATGTTATAGAAGATGGAGCAGTAATCATTGAAGATGGAAAGATTCAATCTGTTGGGAAAAATGAAGAGATCCTAAAAAATGTAGATGTATCTAAATATGAAGTGATTGATGCTTATGGAAAAGCTGTATTACCTGGCTTTGTAGATTCACATACTCATTTTGTATTTGGTGGATACAGAGCAGAAGAATTCTCTATGCGCTTAAGAGGAGCAAGCTATATGGAGATTATGGAAAAAGGAGGAGGGATTGTAAGCTCTGTTGAAAAAACTAGAAAAGCATCTTATGAAGAACTTATCCATTTAGGTAAAAAAAGATTAGATGATATGCTTTCCTTTGGAGTAACTACAGTTGAAGGAAAGAGTGGATATGGTTTAGATGAAGAGACAGAAATGAAACAACTTCATGTGATGAAGAAATTAGATGAGATTCATCCAATAGATATTGTGAAAACCTATATGGAAGCTCATGCAGTTTCTCAAGAATATAAAGGTCGTGAAGATGAGTTTATTGATCATATTATTGAAAATACACTACCTAAAGTAGCAAAAGAAAATTTGGCAGAATTCTGTGATGTATTTTGTGAAAAAAATGTATTTTCTGTAGATCAATCTAGAAGACTTCTTTTAAAAGCTAAAGAGTTAGGTATGAAAGTCAAAATTCATGCAGATGAAATTACAAGATTAGGAGGAGCAGAGCTTGCTGCAGAAATAGGAGCAGTATCTGCAGATCATCTTCTTCGTGCATCAGATGAAGGCATCTTAAAAATGGCACAAGAGGGAGTAGTAGCAACTTTGCTTCCTGCTACAGCTTTTAGCTTGAAAGAAGAATTTGCAAGAGGAAGATTTATGATTGATCAAAATTGTGCGGTAGCATTGGCTACGGATTTAAATCCTGGAAGCTGTTTTACAGAATCTATTCCTTTGGTTATAGCTCTGGCTACACTTTATATGAATATGACAACGGAAGAAGCTATTACTGCTATGACTATCAATGGAGCAGCAGCACTAGGCAGAGAAAAAGAAATTGGAAGTATTGATGTAGGGAAAAAGGGAGATGTGATTATACTAGAATATCCATCTTATCATTTCATTCCTTATCATATAGGAGTCAGTACGGTAGAAAAAGTAATCAAAGATGGAAAGATTGTATTTGATAAATCAAATCGTTAGGGGGCGAAAATATGTTAGCAGATAAGAATTTAAAGGAATTTTTAGATGAGACAGCATCTAATGCTCCTGTACCTGGTGGAGGAAGTATAGCAGCTCTAAGTGGAGCATTAGGAGCGGCTTTAACGGAGATGGTTGCAAATTTAACCATAGGAAAAAAGAAATATATAGATGTAGAAGAAACGATGAAAAAAGTTGCACAAAAGTCAATGGAATATAGAGAAGATTTTATTAAAGATATAGATGAAGATGCAGACTCTTTTCATGAAGTTATGAAGGCTTTTAAGCTTCCTAAAGAAACAGATGAAGAAAAACAGAAGAGAAGTGAAGCTATTGAAGAGCATACAAAAAAGGCTGCACAGATCCCGTTAAAAGTAGCTCAAAATGCTTATAAAATGATGGAAGTGATAGAATCTGTAATAGATCAAGGAAATAAAAATGCCATTACAGATGGAGCTGTAGCGGCTATGATGGCAAGAACAGCTGTCCTATCTGCTTTATACAATGTAAAAATCAACTTAGGCGGAATCAAAGATGAAGCTTTTGTAGAAAAATTATCTAAAGAAGTGAAAGAAATAGAAGAAAAAACTATACAAAAAGAAAAAGAACTTTTAGCAAAAGTTGTATTATAAAGAAAAACCTTAGCCTAAATTATAGGCTAAGGTTTTTTAATCTTCTTTGTATAGACCTGTCAGCATAAGAGCGATGGCTCCATCCCCTGTAACATTGCATGCAGTTCCAAAGCTATCTTGAATGGCAAATATAGCAAGTAAAAGACCGATTCCTGATGGATCAAAGCCGATGATACTCTTAACAATACCTAAGGATGCCATTACAGTACCACCAGGTACTCCTGGAGCTCCTACGGCAAAGATTCCAAGAAGGATGATAAAGGTAATCATTGTACTGATAGTAGGTAAAGTACCATACAAAACTTTAGAGACAACCATGATAAAAAAAGTTTCTGTTAGTACAGATCCACATAAATGAACAGTAGAACCAAGAGGAATAGCAAAGTCTACAATTTTTTTATCTAATATTTTTGATTTTCTTGCACAGCTCAAAGCAACGGGTAAAGTAGCTGCACTAGACATAGTTCCTACTGCTGTTAAATATGCAGGACCGTAGTTTTTTAATACTTCAAAAGGATTTTTCTTAGAAATCAGTCCTCCTAAGCCATAAAGTAATGTAAGCCAAATCAAATGACCAATAAGGACTAATACAATTACTTTTAAAAAGATTGGAAGCTGTTTTGTAATACTACCATTATAAGATAGAGTCGAAAAAGTTGCGGCAATGAAAAAAGGAAGAATAGGGATTACAACTTCATTGACTACTTGCAGCATCATATTTTGAAAATCATCTAAAAGTCTCTCAAAGGTTTCAGATTTTGCCCATATCACAGAAAGTCCTATTAAAAATGAAAGAACTAAAGCACTCATTACGGACATAATAGGTGGAATGTTTAGTTCAAATGCAACTTCTGGAAGATTTTTCAATGTTTCTGCTTCACTAATAATATTCAAATGAGGAATAATAGAATATCCAGATAGAGTTGCAAAAGTAGCTGCGCCTACGGAAGAAACGTAAGCAATTAAAACAGTAGTGCCAAGCATTTTGCTAGCGTTGGTTTGTAGCTTGACAATAGAAGGAGAAATAAAAGCTAAGATAATTAAAGGAACACAAAAGAAAATAATCTGTCCAAGAATGTATTTGATGCTTACTATGAATTTCATGACTCCTTCAGATGATTGCATACCAATGATGATTCCTAGAATGACTCCTAATGCTAGTTTAAAAATTAAATGATCTGTTATTTTTTTCATTGTACACCTCCTGAATAATTTTTTAAAATAATAATTCATATTTTATAATATACAAATTATCATTATCATACAAATAAAATTTTTAAAAATGGAAATTTACAATGAAATGAAGCAGTTTCTTTAAAGTATAGGAGTCATTGGAATAGGAATGTAGAAAATTTTATTATGAAGAAGAGGAAGTTTTTTGTGCATCATTTTTGATATAAATAAAGAAATAAAATATAGGAATCATAAGTGCTCCACCCAATAAATTTCCTATGGTTACAGGGATAATATTATGAAACCAAATATCCATCCAAGAAATATCCGATCCTAAAAATTTTCCCATAGGTATGAAAAACATATTGGCAATACTATGCTCAAAGCCACATAAAACAAAGAGCATAATGGGAGCCCAGCAAGCAAATAATTTACTTATTAAATCTTTTGCACCTGTACCCATCCATATAGCCAATACCACAAGCATATTACATAATATGCCTCGTAAGATTAATTCGGTTACAGGAATATTTATTTTAGATACAGAAAGAGATAATAGAATTTCTTTGATAGGTCCATTTGTAAGACCACTATAGAAAATCATTTGAGCAAAAAGAATAGATCCTATGAAATTTCCTGCATAAACTACAATCCAATTTCTGAGTACTTTTTTCATAGAGTATTCACCAGATAGTACCCCTAAAGACATAAGATGATTTCCTGTGAACAATTCAGCGCCACAAGTTACTACTAGCATAAGTCCAATCGGGAAAATCATTGAAAATAAAACTTTAGACAATCCAACATCAATAGAGCTCATACGTTGACTGATTGTAATTGCACCAAATCCACCAAAACCAATATATATCCCAGCTAGTATACTTAATCCTACCATTTGAATATATGATAGTTTAGTCTTTGTTATACCAGTTTGGATGATGCCTTGAGCAATTTCTTTTGGTGATAATAAAGTGTTTGACATAAAAGGCCTCCTTTTCTTTATTTGTTGTTGTTTAGGGAAATAATAAATGACGGATAAGGGTTGTGTATGACTTAGATGAGATTAGTGAGTATTTGCATGAAGTTAAAATTTCATATTGATTTTAGTTTGATTTGGATAAATGAACTCTTAGACTATAATAATAGAGGAACGTCTATAAAGTGTCAATTGCACAAGATATGGTTAAAAATGAATATATTCTATATAAACTCATATGTATATATTTGCAAAATATAAAGGAAATTCGATATAATACATTTATAATAAAGATGAGGTTAAGGTGAGAAAATGAATGATATATATGTAAAGTTATTAGGGATTCCTTCTGTGATTCAAAATGAAAAAAGTATTACTTTTCCTTTTAAAAAAGCAGAAGCATTATTTTATTATTTGTTAGTTTATGGAAAGTCAACTCGAGATATTTTAGTGAATTTGTTATGGGGAGAAGTAGATGATAAAACAGCTAAAAAAAATTTAAGACAGACTATGTACAAAATTAGAAAGACTTTTAGTATGGATATTATTATTTCTCCTAAGAAATCTATCGTTATGTTAAATCCAGATATAAAAATAAAAGCAGATCTTTATGATTTTTTACGAGATCAACATAAGGTAGAAGGATATGAAGAGTTTTTAAAGGGGTTTCATGTAAAAGATGCAGAAGAATTTCAAACATGGGCGTGTCAATATGACAGTTATGTAAAAGAATTGTATATGAAAAGACTAATGGAAAAAATAGAGGAAAGTATTTCAAATGAAGAAATTTCTTCTATTATTTATTATGGAAATTTATTTATGGAGATAGACCCTTTGCATGAAAAGGTTTGTATGATGTTGATGAGAACTTATATGAAAAAAGGAGAAATTCACAAATCTATCAATATTTATCATGAATTTTGCAAAAAATTTTATGACGAATTAGCTATTGAGCCAGGACTAGATATAAAAGAACTCTATGAAGAAATTTTAGTTTGTAGAAAAAATCAAGAGAAAAGAAAAAAAAGAGATTTTTTTTATGGAAGAGAAAAAGAAATTTTATCTATGCAAAAAGAATATGACTCCTTTAAGAAGAATAAAGAATTTAAATCATTTATTGTATTTGGAGAAGCAGGAGTAGGAAAAAGCAGGTTAAAAGATGAGTTTTTAGAGACTATTAATGACGAAATGATCTTTTTACAAACTACTTGTTATCAAGCTCAAAGAGAATATTTGTTAAATCCTTTTCATGATTTATTTATAAAACTAGAAGATCTAATCAAAAAAGAAAAGATCAATATTCCTGTTTTGTGGACAAATACTATCAATCATATATTCCCAGATTTTATGCAAAATGATCATCCAACAGTAAACCCAATAGAGAATATGGATACCATCACACAACAAGTAATTGAAGAAACTTTAGTAGCTGTATTAAAAAAGGTTTCTAAAAAAAGCAAAATGATATTAATATTTGAAGATATTCAATGGATGGATGATTTAAGTTTATTTCTTTTGAATCATTTATTTGTCGTGGAAGATATATTTTTATTGATGACTTGTAGAAGTGGAAATGAAGAGAGAATGTATCAATTTATGCATTCTGGTATTAGTTTAAGAAAACTTGAAAGAATGTATATTCAAAGGTTTGAACTTTCAGAAGTAAAAGAATTTATTAAACTGGCTTTACCAACATACTCTTGGAATGAAGAAATATATTTGAATATTTATAAAGAAACAGGCGGAAATGCATTTTTTCTAAGGGAAATATTAAACAGCATCAAAGAAATGGGGAAAATCACAAAATTATCTCATAAGACTCAAGATTTATTAAGAAGTAGATTTTTAGATATTTCTAATGAAGAAAAAGAGCTACTAAATATTTTGTGTATGTTTTTTGATCCAGTAAATTTAAATCTATTAGAAAATCTTTTGAACAAAAATATAGATGAAATAATAGATGGATTGGACACATTACAAGATAGAGGTATTATCAAAGAAGTTTATGATAGTGGAGAAGTATATTTTGAGTTTACACATCAAAAACTTAGAGAATTTCTTTATGATGAGCAATCCAATATTAGAAAAAGAATACTTCATGGAAAAATTGCTAATTTACTAAAGAGCAAATTACTTCATGATAAAAGAGATCGATATCTGTACCCAAAACTAATTTATCATTTTGAAAACAGTGGAAATTATTTATATGCTTTAAAGTACAAAATGAAAAATTTAGATGTATATTTTAATTTTGGACATGAACTATTTCCAATTTTAAGAGATGGAAATATTTATGAATATGGAAGAAGCTATTTGACCGATGAAGAAGAAAGGGATCAGCTCAAAAATATTGAAAGAGAACTTTTAAAGGTCATGAATAATAATTCGTATCAAGAAGAAATAAAGATTTTATATATGGATTTTTTGCATATGAGAGGAAGATATTTTATTCGAGAGGGTATGTATGAAGAGGGTGTCGAAGATATACAAAATATGATAAAAGAAGCACTAGAAATTCCAAATATAGAGTATGCATTAAAAGGATGTAGACAAATGATTTATTATGGGATTCAGACACACAATATGAATGGGATGAAAAAATATATAGAAGATGGATTGGATATTTCAAAAAAATGGAATAAGAAAAAAGATATAGGAATCCTTCTCAGATTACAAGGACTCCAAAAAATTATGGAGGGAGATCATCAAACAGCTGAGAATTTATTAAAAAAATCTATTACAATATTTAATCAAATTAATACGTATGAAGGGAAATATACTTTAAATATAGCAGCAGCATACAATTATATGGGAGAGATCAGAAGACAAAACTTGAAATTTATGAGTGCTTTAAAATATTATAATCAAGCTATAAAGTTGTGTACAAATCAAAAAATTATTGGAGGCTTGACTGTTTTTTACACAAATGCAGGACAAGCGGCTTTAGATATGGGTGATGATGATGGTGCTATGGATTATTTTTCAAAGGCATTAAAATTATATGATCAATTTAATACATTGTGGAAAAGATCTACTGCTGAAGGATATATGTCTCTTTTATTAGTCAAAAAAGGCAATTATCATGAAGCTTTGTTAGCTTTACAAAGAGCAGAGGACTATGCAAATAAACTAAAAAGTCCCTATGAATTAGGATTAATCTATAGAGTCAAAGCACAGATTAAGGTACACATGAAAGATAACATTCGTTTAAAGGAGGTATTTAAAGAGTATCTAAAAGAAGATATTCAGTTCTATTGTGAACAGGGTGTGAATATTTTAAAGAAATTAAAAGATCCCTATGAAATATATATATTAAATGTACTTAAAAGCAATTAAACTTCCATCATGAGAATTTTAATGAGAACCATTTTTTGCTTTCTGCATAATATGATCATAAAGTAAAAAAATATAGCAGGAGGATTTGAAAATGGAATCTATAAATAATTATGAAGTAAATGAAATGAACGAAGTGAATGAGATGGTCCCATATCCAGGGTATGGACCAGGAATGGGTTATGGACCAGGAATGGGGTATGGATTTAGGCCAGGTTTTGGATATAGACCTGGATATGGATTTAGACCTGGATTTGGGTTTGGACCTGGATTTGGATTTGGTCCATGGTTTGGATTTGGACCTGGATTTTATCCTGGATTTGGTCCATGGTTTGGATTTAGAAGATTTTAATAGATTGTATAATTTTAAAAAAGCTTCTGCCAAAAAACAGAGGCTTTTTTATTGCTAAAATGAAAACTAAAGTAAATAATAGAAATAAATAGATTTTGTTGAAAATAAGAATAAAAATTGATATAATCGTCTAAAATCATGAATATAATCTAAAAATAAGCAGGAATCATATTTGCTTAATGGAAAAAGATATAATACATTATAATTAGCACTCAACGAGAGTGAGTGCTAACAATGTAAAATATAAAAAAATTATACATATAATAATGAAGGAGGGATTTTGATGAACATCAAACCATTAGGTGACAGAGTAGTAATCAAAAAATTAGAAGCAGAGGAGAAAACAAAAAGTGGGATAGTTCTTCCGACTCAAGCGAAAGAACAACCTCAAATGGCAGAAATTGTTGCAGTTGGACCAGGTGGAATGGTAGATGGAAAAGAAGTAAAAATGGAAGTAAAAGTAGGAGATCAAGTAATTTTTTCTAAATATGCAGGAACAGAAGTAAAATATGATGGAGTAGAATATACCATCTTAAAGCAAAGTGATATTTTAGCGATTATTGAATAAATGAAAAAAGACTACATATAGGGAGGTAATGGAAAATGGCAAAAGAAATTAAATTTTGTGAAGATGCACGCCGTAAATTAGAAGCTGGTGTAAATAAACTTGCAGATACAGTGAAGGTAACTTTAGGACCTAAAGGAAGAAATGTTATTTTAGATAAGAAATTTGGTTCTCCTCTTATTACAAATGATGGAGTAACTATTGCTAGAGAAATTGAATTAGAAGATGCATATGAAAACATGGGAGCACAATTAGTAAAAGAAGTGGCTACAAAAACAAACGATGTAGCAGGAGATGGAACAACTACAGCTACATTACTTGCACAAGCAATCATAAGAGAAGGACTTAAAAATGTTGCAGCTGGAGCAAATCCTATCATTCTTAAAAAAGGTATTCAAGGAGCTGTAGATGCTGCAGTAGAACAAATTAAAAACATTTCTAAAACGATTGAAAGCAAAGAAGCAATTGCTCAAGTTGCATCTATTTCAGCAGCAGATGAAACAATCGGAAAATTAATTGCTGAAGCTATGGAAAAAGTAGGAAATGATGGAGTAATTACTGTAGAAGAATCAAGATCTATGGGAACTACATTAGACGTAGTAGAAGGTATGCAATTTGATAGAGGATATGTATCTCCTTACATGGTAACAGATGCAGAAAAAATGGAAGCGGTTGTAGAAAATCCATATATCTTAATTACAGACAAAAAAATAAGCAATATTCAAGAAATCCTTCCAGTACTTGAACAAATTGTACAACAAGGAAAGAAATTATTAATTATTGCAGAAGATATTGAAGGAGAAGCATTAGCTACATTGGTAGTAAATAAATTAAGAGGAACATTTGAATGTGTGGCAGTAAAAGCACCAGGCTTTGGAGATAGAAGAAAAGCTATGCTTGAAGATATTGCAGTTTTAACAGGAGGTACTGTTATTTCTGAAGAATTAGGATTAGATTTAAAAGAAACTACACTAGATATGCTAGGACGTGCAAATTCTGTTAAAATTGATAAAGAAAATACAACAATTATAGATGGAGCTGGAGATAAAAAAGCAATTGAAGATAGAGTAAGACAAATCAAAGCTCAAATCGAAGAAACTACTTCTGAATTTGATAAAGAAAAACTTCAAGAAAGACTTGCAAAATTATCTGGTGGAGTTGCAGTAATCGAAGTAGGAGCAGCAACTGAAACAGAATTAAAAGAAAGAAAATTAAGAATTGAAGATGCACTAAATGCTACAAGAGCAGCTGTTGAAGAAGGTATTGTTGCAGGTGGTGGTACAGCACTTATTAATGCTGTTAGTGCAGTAGAAAAATATATTGAAACTTTACATGGAGATGAAAAAACAGGAGCTATGATCATTAGACGTGCTCTTGAAGAACCAGTAAGACAAATTGCTGCAAATGCAGGATTAGAAGGATCTGTAATTGTAGAGAAAGTAAGAAACAGTGAAGTAGGAGTAGGATTTGATGCATTAAATGAAAAATATGTAAATATGATAGAAGCTGGAATCGTAGATCCTACAAAAGTGACTCGTTCTGCTCTTCAAAATGCAGCATCTGTATCAGCTATGCTTTTAACTACTGAAGCGGCTGTAGCAGATATTAAAGAAGAAAATCCTGCACCAATGCCAGGAATGGGTGGCGGAATGCCAGGAATGATGTAATAAATGAGAGAATGACTTTGAGTCATTCTCTTTTTGCTTATATGAGTTCGTTTTTTAGCATATTGAATTGCTGTTGAATACTTTTTAGGTCTTGTACAGAATATGGTATTAAATTGTTCCAACCTCTTTGACCCATAGCATTTAAAATGGATTCTTGATTTTTAGATAGATTTTGTTCGCATTGACTTAAAAGATCTTTTAAATGGGCACATGAAGATTCAGAGATTCCTATACTATAAGCAGATGAAACTTGCTTTTCAGATAATAATAGATCTTTCATTAAATCTTTTTCTGTAAAGCTCGTTTGATAATGCATTTTAGGTCTCCTTTCTATGAATCATTCGCTATATGTGTTTAAGTAATGTAATAAATTCTCAAAGTTGTCTTTATGTCTTTGAGCACCTTGTCTGCATATATATTGGAGTTGTGGATCAATAAAGTATTTTGCATATTCATTTAATTTTTTATTCATAATAGATTCATAGTTAAGTTGAGATTGTAGAATTTTTAAATTTGTAGGATCAAATAAATTGTAGGATTGATTATGGATAAGATAACCTCCTTTATAGTGAAAAAGATTCCATAAGTATAGTATTATTATGCGATGAAATATATAATATATAGCTTGAAAAATATAAATGTATAACTTGTAAATAACTTATTAAGATAAAACTATTAATTTTAGAAAAAAATTCTTAAAGGGTATCAAAAATGATAAAATAGAATCTGTAAAAGTCAGGATGCTAAAAGGGGATAAATATGAAAATTAAATTGGGGATTATTGGTTCGGTGGAAACAGTAGAAAGAGTAAAGGATATATTAATCGAATTTGAAGAGAAAATAGAAGCTTTTATTTATTGTTACAAACATAAGCAAGAAACTCTAAAAATTCTTAAGGAATGTCAGAAAAAAGTAGATGTACTTTTATTTACAGGGCAAGTACCTTTTGCTATTGCTCAAAAAGAGAATATGATTCAAAAACCTTTTGTTTTTATTCCTAGAACGGGTACGAGTGTGTATAGAGTTTTTTGGCAGATGAATGTAGAGGGAATGGATTATAAAAAGATTAGTTTCGATACTATTGAACAAAAGAATATACAAGAAGCTATAAAGGATTTAGAAATTCCTATTGAGAAATTTTATGTAAAATCTTATCCAGGAGACATTGATTATAATGAGTTGGTAAAATATCATTATGAACTATGGAAGGAAAAAAAGGTAAATGTTGTAGCAACTTGTTTAGGGGAGACTTATAGGAATCTAAAAAAATTAGGAGTTCCTGTATTTAGGCTTTATCCTACAAGACCATTAATAAGAGAATACATTACAAAAGCTATTTATAAAGGAAATGTAGAAAGAATAAAAGCAACACAAATAGCCGTTCAAATTGTAAAGACAAAAAATAAAAATCGAAGCATATCCTCAGAATATGAATTCTTAAAGTTAAAGAATAAATTAGAAAAGGGACTTATTTCTTATACACAAGATAACTTTGGATCCATTTTTCCATTTGGAAGAGATGAATATTTAATATTTACGACTAGAGGAGCTATTGATGCTCATTGTAATGAATTTAATATTCATCATTTTATTCAAGATGAGCAAAATATAGAAATTGAATTGGCATCTGGTATAGGATTTGGAAATACTATTCATGAGGCAGAAGTTCATGCAAGAATTGCATTAGATTATGCCATGAAGGAAGATTGTAATTGCTGTTATATTATGGATGAAAATACTGTGCTTTCAGGTCCTATTCAAGAAAAGGAATCTTTTTCATTAAGTTATGACCTTATGGTAGAAAATGAAGAAATTCAAAAAATTGCTAAAGATATTCAAATTAGTCCTACTTATGTTTGTAAGATGAAAGCAATTTTTGACAAAATTGGTACAAATACAATAGAAGCAGAAGAATTGGCAAATTACTTAGGCATTAGTGTAAGAAGTGCAAGAAGAATTTTAAAGCAAATAGTAGATGCAAAATATGGAAAAAATGTTGCGCAGGAAAGTAGAACGGGAATGGGAAGACCAAGAAAAATTTATAAAATTACATTTTAAAAATAGAAAACTAGGAAGAAAACTTCCTAGTTTTTTTGTTGTATAAAAAGGGTGTATGAAATACAAAAATGAAAAAAACAATTTTCAAAACTTCAATATAGACAAAAAAAAATATTTTCAAAAAATTTTATAATTTAAAAAGGAATTTTAGAAAACACATAGAATATACTCTATTAAGGACATGACCAAAATTAGACTGAAAGGGTGAAGCGTATGGTAGAAAATTGTGTAAAAAAGAAAGGGGCTTTCAGAAAGTTCTTAGATTGGGTAGAAAGGGTAGGAAATAAATTACCACATCCTTTTACTTTGTTTGTTATCTTAGCTGTGACGATTATGATAGTTTCAGCTATTGTTGCAGGGGTAGGGGTGAAGGTGATTCATCCTGGAACACAAGAAGAGGTGGCTGTAAAAAGTTTGCTTTCAAAAGATGGAATATTGTGGATTATAGGGTCTTTCTTAGATAATTTTATAGGATTTAAACCTTTAGGATTGGTACTTGTAATGACTTTTGGTATAGGGCTTGCTGAAGAAGTAGGATTTGTATTTACTTCTTTGAGAAAATTAATTTTAGGTGTTCCTAAATCTTTAGTGACTGCTACTGTGATTTTTGCAGGTATTATAGGAAATCTTGCGTCAGATGCAGCTTTTGTTGTGATTCCTCCCCTTGCAGCATTGATTTTTTTAGCAGTGAAGAGACATCCTCTTGCAGGGATTGCAGCAGGATTTGCAGGAGTTGGAGCAGGCTTTACTGCTAATTTATTAGTCGCAGGGACAGATGCACTTCTTGCGGGGATTACAAATGAAGCTGCAAAATCTGTAGTAAGTGGTGCAGTAGTATCTCCAGTATCTAATTGGTATTTTTTGATCGCTTCTACCTTTGTTTTAACTTTTGTAGGGTCATGGATTACGGATAAGATTGTAGAACCAAGGCTAGGAGAATATAAAGGTGGTGTAGAAAAAGAATTAGAAGAGTTAACACCTATTGAAAATAAAGGGTTAAGAAATGCAGGGATTGCGGCAATCATTTATATAGGTATTTTATTAATTGGAATTGTCCCTCAAAGTGGAATGTTAAGAAATCCTGAAACACATACCATTATTCCATCTCCGTTTTTAAGTGGTATTATTCCTATTCTAATGATGTTTTTTATTGTCATAGGTCTTTCTTATGGAATTACAGTAGGAAGCATTAAAAATGAAAAAGATATTCCTAAGATGCTTGGAAAAGTTATAAAGGGTATGTCTGGATATATTGTACTTGTTTTTGCTGCATCTCAGTTTATAGCATTTTTTAATTGGAGTAATATGGGTACGGTGATTGCAGTAAAAGGTGCAGCCTTTTTAGAAAAAGTAGGATTTACAGGGATTCCATTAATTGTAGGTTTTATTATTGTGACTACGATTGTAAATTTATTTATTGGAAGCGGTTCTGCAAAATGGGCCCTTCTTGCACCTATATTTGTGCCTATGCTTTCTTTGGTTGGTTTTTCTCCAGCATTTATACAATTGGCTTATAGAATCGGAGATTCTGCAACAAATCCTATGTCTCCCCTTTTTCCATATTTTCCTGTTGTATTAGCCTTTGTTCAAGAATATGATGAAAAAGCAGGAGTAGGAACATTGTTATCTCTTATGATTCCTTATAGTTTTGCTTTTATAGGAATATGGGTTGTGCAAATGATTATTTGGATGAGCTTTAATCTTCCATTAGGGCCAGATGCATTAGTATATTTGATGAAATAATAAAAGGAGGAATGGCATCATGGATAAAATAAAAGAAGAAATTCATAAGATTTATGAAGAAGTAGTAGCATGGAGAAGAGATTTTCACATGCATCCAGAATTAAGTGGAGAAGAAGAAAGAACATCACAAAAAATTGAAGATATATTAAAAAAATTACCTTTAGAGATTCAAACAGGAGTAGGGGGTTATGGAGTAGTAGGTCTTTTGAGAGGAAAAGAAAAAGGAAGCACGATTGCATTAAGAGCAGATATAGATGCTCTACCTATTCATGAACAAAATGATCATAAATATGCTTCCAAATATAATGGGAAAATGCATGCCTGTGGTCATGATGGCCATACAGCTATTTTGTTAGGAGCAGCTCATGTGCTTTGTGCTTTAAAAGATGAAATAAAAGGAAATGTAAAATTTATTTTTCAACCTTCAGAAGAAAAAGCTCCTATAGGAGGAGCAAAGCCTATGATTGAGGAAGGGGTTTTGGATCATCCAAAAGTAGATGCCATTGTAGGACTTCATATTTGGCCTAATCTTTCAAAGGGGAAGATTGCTATAAAAGAAAATGCCATTATGGCCTCTTCAGATCCTTTTCAAATTGAGATATTTGGAAAAAGTGGCCATGCATCAGCACCAGATGAAAGCATAGATGCTTTGGCTGTAGCTTGTCAGGTAGTCAATATGCTTCAGTATATTGTGAGTAGGAATACAAGTCCTCTAGAGTCTGCGGTTGTAACCGTAGGAACATTAAAAAGTGGAACAAAATATAATGTGATTTCAGATTATGCACTACTTGAAGGAACAGTCAGAACTCTACATCCAAATGTTCAAATGAATGTAGAAAAAAGAATTAAAGAAGTAGTAGAGGGAGTCTGTAGCTCTATGGGCGCTAGAGGAGAAGTTCATTATGAAAGAGGATATCCTGCTTTAATAAATGATAAAGATATGGTACATTTAATTGAAGAAGTAGGGCAAAAATTACTTTCTAAAGAAAATGTAATTCAAGTACAAAAACCTGCTATGGGAGGAGAAGATTTTGCAAATTATGTACAAAAAGTACCTGGAGCATTTTTTTGGCTAGGAGCAAAAGAAGAATCACTTTATCCTATTCATAATCCAAAATTTGATTTTGATGAAGAGATTATGAAGATAGGCATGGAGATATTTGTTCATACCGTATTAGATTTTTTAGGAAAGGAAAAGAAAAATGAATAATGCGTTGCTAAAAGAATTAATTGAACTTAGAAGAGAGTTTCATCAATGTGCAGAAACAGGATGGCTTGAATTTGAAACGACTATTAAAATAATTTCTTATTTACTAGATTTAGGACTAGAAATCAGGTATGGAAAAGCAATACATAAAAATAGATTAGGACTTCCTAAAGATGAAGAAATGAAAATACATAAAGAGAAGATTTCATATATAAATCCTCCTTTTGATACAGAAGAAATACTAAAAGGATATACAGGTGTAGTAGGAATTTTGGATACTCATAAAAGTGGGCCTACTATAGCCCTTCGTTTTGATATTGATGCAAATGGAGTAGATGAAAAAAAAGAAGGACATAGACCTTTTATGGAAGGATTTGCATCTAAAAATCATAAAATGATGCATGCTTGTGGTCATGATGGACATATTGCCATAGGACTTATGGTGGCCAAATATTTAGTTGAGCATAAAGAAAATATAAAGGGAAAAATATTACTCATTTTTCAGCCTGCAGAAGAAGGGGTAAGGGGAGCAAAGAGTATGGTGGAGGCAGGTGTTTTAGATGGAGTAGATTATATATTATCTGGGCATATTGGTTTTATGGCTAAAAGAAATGAAATTATATGTGGGGTAGGTGGATTTTTAGCCACAGAAAAAATGGATATTCACTTTTATGGAAAGCCATCTCATGCAGGAGCTTATCCTGAGCTTGGTAAAAATGCTCTTTTAGCGGGAGCAAGTTGTGCCATTCATCTTCATACCATTACTCAATTTAGTAGTGGTATGAGTAGAATGAATGTAGGTGTCTTTCATGCAGGGACAGGTAGAAATGTGATTCCAGATCAAGCAAGGCTTGAGATTGAAACTCGTGGAGAAAATAAAAAAATTAATGATGAGCTTATTAAAAGAACTTATGAAATTGTAGAAGGAAGTGCTAAATTATATGATGTAGATTATAAAATTGAGCATGTAGGAAGTGCCAAAGCTTATGAATACAAAAAAGATGATTTTAGTGAATCCATATCGTCTTTATTAAAAAAGAAAGGGTTTCAAATCCAAGAAAATGGATTTTTAGGAGGTTCAGAAGATATTACATATATGTTTGAAAATGTAGAAAATAGGGGTGGGAAAGCATTATATATGGTTTTTGGAACAGAACTAAAGGCTCCCCACCACAATAGTTGTTTTGATTTTGATGAAGATGTTTTATATGATGCTTATGAATGTTACAGATATATTATAGAGAAATTGATGAATGAATCATGAAGTGTCCATATGGACACTTTGTTTCATTATTAATATAAAATAATCCTAAATGAATACAAATTGTATTTTGCATATTGACAGAAAAGTACATATCTGATACGTTATATAGAAAAATAAAATAATTTTGTACCCTCATATATACTTGAGAATATGGCTTAGGTGTTTCTACCAGATTACCGTAAATAATCTGACTATGAGTGGAATTATTATAAAAAATTTTATGGATGACATTGAAGATCCATGTAATAATTTCACTCGTGAAATATACATGGAATTTTTTTGTGTCTACTGACTAAAACTATACTAAAAGATAAAAGAAAGGATGAATCACATGGAAGATAAGTTTGTAAAAGAAGGATTAACCTTTGATGATGTGCTTTTAATTCCTCAAAAATCTAATGTGTTGCCAAAAGATGTACAAACAAAAACAAATTTAACAAAAAAAATAAAATTAAATATTCCTTTTATGAGTGCGGGAATGGATACAGTAACAGAGGCAAAGTTAGCTATTGCTATTGCAAGAGAAGGTGGAATAGGAATCATTCATAAAAATATGTCTATTGAAGAACAAGCGTTAGAAGTAGACAAAGTAAAAAGAAGCGAGCATGGTGTTATTGTAGATCCATTTTATTTATCTCCAGAGCATTTAATTGATGATGCTTTAAAATTAATGGAAAGATATCATATTTCAGGAGTGCCTATTACAGATGAAAATAAAAAGCTAGTAGGAATACTTACCAATCGAGATATTAGATTTGAAAATAATGTAATGAAGAAAATCGGAGATGTGATGACCAAAGAAAATTTGGTAACAGCAAGAGAAGGTATTTCTATGGAAGAAGCAGAAAAAGTATTAAAAAGTAGAAAAATAGAAAAGCTTCCTATTATAGATGAGGAAGGATATTTAAAAGGACTCATTACAATTAAAGATATAGAAAAAACAATTAAGTATCCTAATTCAGCCAAAGATGAAAGAGGAAGATTAATAGTAGGTGCTGCTATAGGAATAACTGGAGATATGATGGAAAGAGCAGAGGCAATTGTTAAGGCAGGCGTAGATGTGATTGTTATTGATACAGCTCATGGACATTCACAAGGGGTACTTGAGGCAGTCAAAAAAATAAAAACTACTTTCCCAAATGTAGAATTAATAGCAGGAAATGTAGCTACTGCTGAAGCTACAGAAGAATTAATAAAAGCTGGAGCAGATGCAGTAAAGGTAGGAATAGGACCAGGATCTATTTGTACAACAAGAGTAGTAGCAGGAATTGGAGTTCCTCAAATTACAGCTGTATATGATTGCTCAAAGATGGCTAAAAAATATGGTATTCCAGTAATTGCGGATGGAGGAATTAAATATTCAGGAGATATTCCAAAGGCTATTGCAGCAGGAGCTAGTGTATGTATGTTCGGATCATTATTTGCAGGAACAGAAGAAAGTCCAGGAGAAACTGTGATCTATAAAGGAAGAAACTTTAAAGTATATAGAGGAATGGGATCAACAAGTGCTATGGCAGCAGGAAGCAAAGATAGATATTTCCAAGAAGATGCGAAAAAATTTGTTCCTGAAGGAGTAGAAGGAATGGTTCCTTATAGAGGATATTTAAAAGATATTGTTTATCAATTGGTTGGAGGACTAAAAGCTGGAATGGGCTATTGTGGAACTCCTACTATAGAAGATTTAAAAGAAAATGGAAAGTTTATTCGAATTACTTCTGCAGGACTTACAGAAAGTCATCCTCATGATATAAATATAACAAAAGAAGCGCCAAACTATAGTGTAAGAGGCTAAAGGAGGACCAATATGAATAGCAAAGAATTAGTACTTGTCATTGATTTTGGAGGACAATATAAGGAATTAATTGCAAGAAGAGTAAGAGAAGCTAATGTATATTGTGAAGTAGTTCCTTATACAACTTCTTTAGAAAAAATAAAAGAAAAAGATCCAAAGGGATTTATTTTTACAGGAGGACCAGCAAGTGCATATGCAGAAAATGCTCCTAGTATCACAAAGGAAATATTTGAATTAGGAATTCCGATTCTTGGAATTTGCTATGGGGGACAATTGATTGCCCACTTACTTGGTGGAAAAGTAACAAGAGCAAATACTAGAGAATATGGAAGAGTAAATTTAAATATTCAAAATAAAGAAGGAATATTTACGAATATAAAAGATGCTTCAAAATGTTGGATGAGTCATACAGATTTTATTGAAAAAGAAGCTCCTGGATTTGAAGTTATAGCTACTACAGATCATTGTCCAGTGGCAGCTATGAGAGATGTTGAGAAAAAAATATATGCAGTGCAATTTCATCCAGAAGTAGAACATACAGAAAATGGAAAAGAAATCATTAAAAATTTCTTATATGAAGTATGTAATTTGAGTGGAGCTTGGAATATGCATGATTTTACTCAAAAGTCTATTCAAGAAGTAAAGGAAAAAGTAGGAGATAAAAAAGTACTTTGTGCTTTATCTGGGGGAGTAGATTCATCTGTTGCAGCAGTACTTGTTCATAAAGCTATTGGAGATCAATTGACTTGTATATTTGTAGACCATGGACTTCTTAGAAAAAACGAAGGAGATCAAGTAGAACAAATATTTAAAGAAAAATTCCATATGAATTTGATTCGTGTCAATGCACAAGATAGATTTTTAGGAAGATTAAAAGGTGTAACAGATCCAGAAACAAAGAGAAAGATTATTGGAGAAGAATTTATCAGAGTATTTGAAGAAGAAGCTAACAAACTTGGAGAGATTGATTATCTTGTACAAGGAACAGTGTATCCTGATGTTATTGAAAGTGGTACAGATACAGCATCAGTAATTAAAAGTCATCACAATGTAGGTGGACTACCAGAAGATATGCAATTTTCTTTAATTGAGCCATTAAGACAATTATTTAAAGATGAAGTAAGAAAAGTTGGGGAAGAATTAGAAATTCCAGAAGAAATCGTATGGAGACAACCTTTCCCAGGACCAGGTCTTGCTATCCGTGTACTAGGTGAAATTACACCAGATAAACTTGAAATAGTAAGAGAATCAGATGCTATTTTAAGAGAAGAAATTAGAAAAGCAAATCTTCATAGAGAAATATGGCAATATTTTACTTGCTTACCTAACATCAGAAGTGTGGGTGTAATGGGAGATGAAAGAACATATTCTCATGCAGTAGGAATTAGAGCTGTAACCTCTTCAGATGGAATGACTTCAGATTGGGCAAGAATTCCTTATGAAGTTTTAGAAAAAATATCTAATCGTATCGTAAATGAAGTAGACAATGTAAATAGAATCATTTATGATGTAACAAGTAAGCCACCTTCAACAATAGAGTGGGAATAAAAAATAGAAAGCCTACAATCTTTATAAAATAAGGATTTGTAGGCTTTCGTTTTATCTTTTGATTTTTAGAGGGAAAAAAGACAATATATATAATTGTGTTAGTTTATAGACAAAGTTATAAAATTCTTCACTGATTTTCAAATTTGGGAAATATGACGAAACGGTTGAAAATAGCATTATAAACTCGCTACGCTCAAACAGTGTAATGCTAATGATTTTCTCACTTATTCTATATTTTCACAAATTCTCAATAAATGTTTCGAATTTTAGGACTTTGCTACAATATACTTTGGCAATAGTCTGTATTCTATATATAATTGTATTGTTAGTTTTTATAAATGACAAACTAGGGAAAATTGTCTATAATGAGCTAAAAAATGATAAAATGGTATAAAGGAGTATTTAATAGTAAAGCAGAGGTGAATGAGGGGGATAATATGTCTAATTTTACTTTTTTAAATAATAAGTGGAAAATATTGGCTAAGTTTGGAACTCAAGCAGAAAACTATCTTCATACGGATAGCAATGCATCCATGTTAAAGATGCGTATGTTTGGAGAACAACTGATAGATTATATATTAACAGCTTTAAAAATTGAAGTGGATAAATTTTCAACTCAAGATGATAAGATTAAACTTTTGAGAAATACAAGAATAAATGGAGCTATACCAGATTTGTTTGATATAGTGAGACGTTATGGAAATAAGGCCAATCATGAAGGCTATGAAAACAAAAAAGATGCTTTAGAATGTTTAGTAGCTATGTATAGGATATCGGCTTGGTTTTATATTAAGGTAACAAAAGATACTTCAATAAAACCATTAACATATAAAACTCCTAAGCCAGTTAAAGCGAAAGCACCAGCATATAATATAGAAGAGTATGCTAAAGAAAAAGAAGAAATAAAAGAGGAACATATTAAAGAAGTAAGATCTGTAAAAGAAGAAGTAAAAACAGTTGTTGAAACTGAAAATGATAAAAAGGTAGAAAAGGAAGTAGAAGAAACCTTAGAGCTTAATGAAGCGGAAACTAGAAAAAAATTGATAGACATCATGCTAAAGGATGCAGGATGGAATATTAATAATAATGAATTGGTGAAAGTAGAGTTTCTCTTAGAAGACCATAAAAAAGCAGGTAAAAAAGGATTTGTTGATTATGTATTGTTTGATAAAAAAGGTAAACCAATTGCAGTAGTAGAGGCTAAGAAATCTTTTGTTGATCCTATTATAGGGCGACAACAAGCAGTAGAGTATGCCAATACCATAGAAAGAGACTATAAAGTTCGTCCTATTATTGTTTATACCAATGGATATGAAATATATATGTGGGATGATAAGTATAGTGAGCCAAGACAAATTTGGGGATTTTATACACTAGAAGATTTAGAAGAATTATTTTTTAAACATAAATATAAGAAGGATTTAAATAAAGTTGAAATAGATAAAAATATTGCAGGAAGACCGTATCAAATAGAAGGGATCAAAAGAGTATATGAAAAATATTCAAGTGGATTTAGAAAAGCCCTTTTAGTAATGGCTACAGGAACAGGAAAAACAAGAACAGTTATTGGATTGACAAAAGGCATGATGGAAGCAAATTGGGCTAAAAGAGTATTGTTTTTAGCGGATAGAGATGAACTTGTAAGACAAGCTAAAGAAGATAAAAATAGCTTTAAAACCTTTATGCCAGAGCAAATATCTTGTAGATTTACTGGAAAAAATTCTGATAATAGAGAGGCTACACTTTATTTTTCAACATATCAAACTATGATTAATTATTATAGCAAGTTTAGTGTAGGATTCTTTGACCTTATTATTTGTGATGAGTCTCATAGAAGTATATATAAGACATATAGAGATATCTTAGAATATTTTGACTCTCGTATTATAGGGCTAACGGCTACACCTGTAGACTTTATAGAAAGAAATACTTTTGATTTATTTAATTGTGAAAATGAAGACCCTACATTTAATTTTTCCATAGACCAAGCTTGGAGTCATATACCTCCATATCTTATTGAGCCAAGAGTAATTGATGCTACTACTGACTTTTTAAGAAAAGGAATAAAATATAGCCAAATGACAGAAGAACAAAGAAGGCAGGTGGATGATGAAGGGTATAATGGTGATGAAATTGAATTTGATAAAAAAGAATTAGAGAAGAAAATAACAAATAAGAATACTAATAAGTTTATATTAAAGACATTAATGGATAAGGGAATTAAAGTAGGGGATCATTTAGGGAAAACAATTATATTTGCTAAAAATAAAAAACATGCTAATTTATTAGATTCGTTATTTAATGAAATGTATCCTCAATATAAAGGAAAAATGACGGCTGTTATTTATTCAGGTATTAAGGATAAGGAAAGACTTATAGAAAATTTTAAAAATGAAGAATTTCCTAGAATAGCTATCTCTGTAGACTTATTAGATACAGGAATAGATGTACCTGAAATAGTCAATTTAGTATTTGCAAAGCCTATATATTCAAAGGTTAAGTTTTGGCAGATGATAGGTAGAGGAACAAGAAGATGTGATAATCTATTTGACAATGGATTAGATAAGATGGAGTTTGTTATTTTTGACTCATATAAAAACTTTGAATTCTTTGAAATGAATCCAAAAGGATTTATTCCTAAACCACAAAAAACATCTATGCAAGTTAGATTTGAATCTTTGTGCAAGCTTTTAGAAACATATAAGTCAAAGAATAAAGAGAATATATGCAATGATTTTGTAGAAAAGTTAAAAAGAGATATAGAAGAGTTACCATTAGAGAGTATAGAAATAAAGAAAAATAGAAAGAAAATAGAACAGGTTAAAAAGGAAGAATACTGGAAGACTTTAAGTGAAGACTTTATTAAAAAATTAAAATTAGAGATTGCACCATTAATACAATGGATTGAAGCGAAAGACAATTCAGATGCTATTTCATTTGATAATTCCATATATAGAATACTTCAAAACTTTGAGAATAATGATAAAGATTCATTGATTAAAGAAATTAATATGACTATGGAAAAATTATCAAGACTTAAATTAAATATAAATCAATTTGATGGAAAAAGAGAACTTGTAAAATCATTATTAGAGCCATCAGGTTGGGAGAATCTTAGTTATGAAAGATTAGAGGAAATAAGAATCAATCTAAGAGATTTGATGAAACATAAAGGAGCTACATCAGGAGCTTTTGTAGTATTTGATATAAAAGATACTGCTGGAGTAGTAAAAGAAATTAGTGCGGGTTCTGTTCTATATGGTTCTAATATGGAGCCTTATGAAAAGAGAGTAAAATCAGCTATTGAGGAGAAGCTAAATGACCAGTTAGTGATTCGGAAAATTAGAAAAGGTGAAAAGCTTTCTCAAACTGAAATAGATGGTATATATTCCATATTTGGTGAAGAATTTGTTTATAGTATAGATGAGCTTTCAAGTAAAACAGATATAGATAAAGAGGATATAGTTGGTATTATTCGAAAGTTTGTTGGAGTTGATGAAATGGAATTAAATAAAAGGTTTGAAGAATTTATTCAAAAGCATCATAAAAAAATGAATGCTACTCAAATTAAAACTTTAGAAATAATTAAAAATGATATAGCTAAAAACAAAGGGATATCCTTTGCAGCATTATTTGCCCAACCCTATACATCTTTTAGTCCAAATGGAGTGGATGGTATATTTGGAAGAATGGCTGATGATGTTTTTGATTTGATAGCACCATTTAAAGCGACGTATATATCTTAAATTTAGGAGGAGTCAAAGCAATGTTAGGACCAGATATTAAAAGTAAAATTGATAAATTATGGAATAACTTTTGGTCAGGGGGAATATCTAACCCTCTGACTGTAATAGAGCAGATATCATATCTTTTGTTTATAAAAAGATTAGATGATATGGATAATGCAAATGAAAAAAGAGCCAATAGAATAGGTAGACCATTTCAATCTATTTTTCCAGAAGAGTTAATGAAGTGGAGTGAATTCAGACATTTAGATGTAAATGAAATGTTTGATATTGTATCTCAAAAGGTTTTTCCATTCATAAAGACTATGGGAGGAGAAGAATCTAGCTTTACAGCTGAAATGAAGGATGCAGTATTTATGATACCAAAAGCATCTCTACTTCAAGAATCCGTTAGACTTATAGATGGAATAAATATGGATGATGCAGATACTAAGGGAGACTTATACGAGTATCTTTTATCAAAGCTTGCAACATCAGGAGTAAATGGTCAGTTTAGAACGCCAAGACACATCATAAGAATGATGGTTGACCTTATGGACCCATCCATTGATGACGAAATATGTGATCCTGCTTGCGGTACTGCTGGATTTTTAATTAATTCATTAGAATATTTATTAGAAAAATACACAAATCCTGAAAGTGTATTTACGGATGAAGATGGAAATCTTCATAAAAGAATTGGGGATATGATGAAGGGTGAAGATTGGAATCATTTTAGGACTAAAATGTTCTACGGGTTTGATTTTGATCCATCAATGGTTAGAATCGCTTCAATGAACCTTATGCTTCATAGTGTAGATAATCCAAATGTAAGACAAATGGATACATTATCTAAAAATTATGAAGAAGAAAATAAATATACAGTAGTATTAGCAAATCCACCTTTTAAAGGAAGTATAGATAAAGAAGATATAAATTCTACCCTTGCAAAGGGAGCAAAAACTACTAAGACTGAACTTTTATTTATGAAGCTTATTGATAGAATACTTGATTTAGGTGGAAGATGTGCAGTAATCGTTCCGGATGGAGTTTTATTTGGATCAACAAAAGCCCATAAGGATATAAGACAAAATTTAGTGGAAGAAAATGCATTAGAAGGAGTAATTTCAATGCCTTCAGGAGTATTCAAACCCTATGCAGGAGTATCAACAGCGATACTTTTATTTACAAAGGGTGGAGAAACAAATAAAGTATGGTTTTATGATATGCAAAGTGATGGATTTTCATTAGATGATAGAAGAAACAAGCTTGATCATGATGGTGATATTCCAGATATAGTAGAAAAATGGAGAGCAGTAAAAAAAGATAACTCTATAGAGCCAACGAAAGAAGATCAATGGTTTTGGGTAGAAAAAGAAGAGATAGTAGGTAATAATTATGACCTTACTATTAATAAGTATAAGGAAATAGAGTATGAAGAAGTGGTATACGAAGAACCAGAGGTTATATTAGATAAGATTGAAGAGTTAGAAAGATCAATTTTAGAAGATGTAGCAGAGCTTAAAGGAATGGTGAAGTAGGATGAAGGAAAGTAATGGCACCAAATTTATTATAAAAGAACTTAGGGATGTAGTTGAAATTGATGGTGGATATGCATTTAAAAGTGATGAATTTATGCCCAATAAAACTCCTATTATTAGAATAGGAAATATTGTAGAAGGGAATGTAGTTATAGATAACAACATTGGGTATGATATTGAAAATCAAGATTTTGATAAATATATTATAAAGAATCAAGATATATTAATAGCTATGTCAGGTGCTACTACAGGTAAATTAGCTATGTATAAAAATAACACTGAAGCTCTACTAAATCAACGTGTAGGTAGATTAAATGTTATTTGTGAGGATATACTTGATAATAATTATCTATATTACTATTTAAGATCAGATTTTGTTCAGAATAAAATTAAAGTAATAGCAAGTGGTTGTGCTCAACCTAATATAAGTTCGAAACAAATTTTAAGTATAGAGATTCCAGTACCTCTCTTAGAAATTCAAAAGAAAATAGTTCGGGTTTTAGAAAAGGCTGAAAAGGCTTTAGAAAAGAGAAAAGAAGCTATTAATTTATTGGATGAATTAGTCAAATCAAGATTTGTAGAGATGTTTGGGGATTTAATTTCAAACAGTTATAATTGGAAAACCATTAAGTTAAAAGATATTTGTTCTTTAAAAAGTGGTGGTACACCAACAAGAAATAAACCAGAATATTTCAGAGGCGATATTCCATGGATTACTACAGTTGCATTAGGAAATAACTTAATAGATGAGAAAGATGCAGTTGAGTTTATAACACAAGAAGCAATTGATAATAGCTCAACAAAGTTAATTAAAGAAGGTTCATTGTTATTCGGGATGCGTGTTGGAGTAGGAAAAATATCTGTAAATGCTATTCCGATGTGTACTAATCAAGATATTATGGCAATAACTGAAATAGACACAAATAAATATAATTTATTATTTCTAAAAAAGGTTATTGAAAGTTATTCAGAGTATTTTAATAATCAAAAAAGAGGAGCAACTATTCAAGGTATAAAAAGTGATACGTTGAAAGGAATTGATATACCAATAGTTGAGATTAAAATACAAATTGAATTTGTTAATTTTGTTAATCAAACCGACAAATTGAAATGTAAAATGGAAAAGAGTTTAGAAGAATTAGAAAATAACTTTCATTCATTAATGCAAAGGGCTTTTAATGGAGAATTATTTAGTTAAATTAGAGGAGTTTTTATATATAATAAATTTGATATTTATTATAACTATAAAACAAGTAGGAGGATAGTGCGCTATGTTATATCATCCTTCAGGTGAAATAGTTGAATTGCCTGAAATTTGAAAGAAGTGAGGTTATTAATGAATGATGCTCAAAAAAATGATTTGTTTTATGTATGTTGTCTTATAGAATTTATAGGTAGAAAAACTAAAAATAGAAGGTTAACAATTGTTCAAATATTAGGTAAGGAAGAACTAACAAGACAATTAGATATTGCAGAGGTTAATCATTGTCTATCATTTGACCAAGTTTCAGATGAAATAATAGAGTATTTTAATATACCAGAAGGTGATTTTGATACTGTTGGATTATGTAAATACAATGTTCCAAGTGTTCAAGCAATAGGAAAAGTGTATCAGAGATTAATAATAAGTATAATTTCAGAACAAGATAATTTACTGGATGTTTTATTCAAAGTATTTGATTCATTTATAAGTGATGAAATTTCAGATTTCAATTCATCTGTTTATTATAGTAACCCAGAGTATTTAAAGTATTCTTACTTAGAAGGAAGATTATTAGACTAATTACTTTTTCATCTTCTTGAAACTTATCAGAAAATAAGATATAAATAGAATAAAGAGGAATATGATAAAGGAGTTGAAAAATATGAGAGGTATGAAACCCAAAACAAAAAAAGCAGTAGCTATTACTATTGCAGCTATGATGGTGATTAGTGCTTTTGCTACGGTAGTTTCGGTTTTTTAGATGGGTATATATTATATTATAAATATTTTAAATAAAAATAAATGAAAAGTGATTTCTATATAATAGGAATCATTTTTTTTATTTTAAATATATTTAAAAAGAAAGAGAGCTTTTAATAGAGATGGATTAATTTTACAAGATATTTTCAGAAAATTTAAAAAACAGAAAAAAGAATATGCTTTATGAATCATAATTTTAATACTCTTAGTTTATAATGAGGCAATCACAAAAGAAAGGAGGAAAATAAAAAAATATGCCTCGAATGATATAATAAAGGAGGAAAAAACATGGAAGGATTTTTAGCCCTTGTTGGGAAAATCTCAGGATGGATTTGGGGTATACCCATGCTGATTATTTTAGTAGGTGGAGGTATATGGATGACTTTTGCTTTAGGATTTTTTCAATTTCGCTATTTTCCGTTTATTATGAAAGAAACCTTTGGAAAGATCTTTGCAAAAGTAGAGGGAGAAGGAACCATATCTCCATTTCAAGCTGCAACCTCTGCATTAGCATCAACGATAGGGGCGTCTAATATTGTAGGAGTTCCAGTAGCTATAGCTTTTGGAGGACCAGGAGCAATATTTTGGATGTGGGTAACTGCAATTTTAGGATCTGCATTAAAATTTTCAGAAATTATATTAGGAATAAAATATAGAGAAAAAAATCCACAAGGAGAATATGTTGGAGGTCCTATGTATTATTTAAGAAAAGGACTTAAATCTCCATTATTAGCTGGAATATTTGCATTTTGTTTGATGATTGAGATTGTACCATCTATTGCAACACAAACCGTATCTGTTGTACAAACAGCATCTACTATAGGTATATCAGTATGGGTAACAGGAGCAGTAGTAGCAATTATAGTAGGTTTAGTAGTATACGGAGGAATCAAAAGAATTGCTCAAGTAACAGAAAAATTAGTTCCTTTTATGGCACTTTTATATTTTATAGGAGCTCTAATTATTATATTATCCAATATTAGTAAACTTCCTATGGCAATTGGACTTATTTTTAAACATGCGTTTACTCCTATAGCAGCTGCTGGAGGATTTACTGGAGCAGGAATTGCAGCTACTATGAGATGGGGGATTGCTAGAGGTGTTTATTCTAATGAAGCAGGTATGGGTACTGCACCAGTAGCTCACTGTGCTGCTGTAACGGATCATCCTGCTCGTCAAGCAATGTGGGGAATTTTTGAAGTTATTGTAGATACATTAGTTGTATGTACTACAACTGCTATAGTTGTTTTAGTGACAGGATTATGGAAGACAGTTCCTGCTTCAGAAGCTGCTTCTATACCAGCTAGGGCTTTTCAAGGATTAATGGGAGAAGCATTGGGAGGTACTATTGTTACCATTAGTATTCTTTTATTTGTATTATCTACCATTATTGTGATTGTATATTATGGAGAAAAACAAGCAGAATATCTTTTTGGAACTCAATTTTCAAGAATAATGAGGTTTGTATATATTATTGCCATCTTTTTAGGTGCAGTTGGAGGACTAGAATTTTTATACCAATTCCTTGACATTTTACTTGCAGCTGTTATTATTCCAAATGTGATAGGACTGTTGTTTATGACAAAAGAAATTAGACAAATTAAAGATGAATTTTTTTATGATCCCAAGTATTATCCAGGAGCAAGAATTAAAAATAGAAAATGATAAAATATATGATAAAAACCCTAAAGGTGTTCTTCTTTAGGGTTTTTATCATATACAAAATTTTCAGTATTTTTGCATACAATAATACTTTTAGATTTTTCAGAAAATATACTGACAAAGCTAATAAAATCATGTTATAATATTAACGTTAAAACATTAACAATAGTGGAGGGATGAAGGATGGATGCAAGGAAATATATGGAAGAATTAGTAGGGAAGTCAAGAGCTGCACAAATAGAATTTGAAAACTTTACACAAGAACAAGTAGATGCAATTGTAAAGGCTATAGGAAGAGTAGTATATGACCATGCAGAAGAACTTGCAAAAATGGCTGTAGAAGAAACAGGAATGGGTGTATATGAACATAAAGTAGCTAAAAACAAAGGAAAATCTAAAACGATTTGGAATAGTCTAAAAGGGAAAAAATCTGTAGGAATTATCGGCAGGGATCCAGAAAATGGTATTGTGGAAGTTGCAAAACCTATGGGAGTTGTAGGAGCTGTAACACCTACTACAAATCCTATTGTAACACCTATGTGCAATTCTATGTTTGCTATTAAGGGAAGAAACTCCATCATTATAGCACCTCATCCAAGAGCTAAAAAATGTAGCACGTATACAGTACAATTAATCAATGAAGCTATTAAAAAATACAATGCCCCACAAAATTTAATACAAGTGATTGAAGAACCATCAATTGAAAAAACAAATTTATTAATGAATGCTGTAGATGTAGTTGTAGCCACAGGCGGAATGGGTATGGTAAAAGCTGCTTATAGTAGTGGAAAACCTTCCTATGGTGTAGGGGCAGGAAATGTTCAAGTAGTTGTAGATAGAGAGATGGACTTTGATGATGTTGCAACTAAAATTATCACTGGAAGAACTTTTGACAATGGAATCATCTGTTCAGGAGAACAAACAGTCATTGCGCATGAAGATGATTATGACGGATTAATAGAAGCATTTAAGAAAAATGGTGCTTATTATGTAAATGATCCTAAGGAAAAAGAAGCTTTTAGAAACACTATATTTATAGATGGTGTGATTAATAAGGATGTAGTAGGACAATCACCACAAAAGGTTGCAGAGCTTGCAGGAATTAATATAGGAGAAGATGTGAAAGTTATTTTAATAGAAGCAGATGGAATTGGTCATGAAGATGTTTTATGCAAAGAAAAAATGTGTCCTGTTATGGCTACTTTTAAATGTAAAACATTTGAAGAAGGAATTCATATTGCACAAACAAATTTAAACTTAGAAGGAAAAGGACATAGTGCAGCAATTCATTCTAATAATCAAGAACATATAGATTATGCTGGTTTAAATCTTACAGTAAGTAGATTGGTAGTGAATCAACCGTCTTCTACTACTGCAGGAGGAAGTTTCTTCAATGGATTTGCACCTACGACTACACTAGGATGTGGATCATGGGGAAATAATAGTATATCTGAAAACTTCACTTATAAACATATGATGAATATATCAAGAATCGGACATTATGTATGTGATAGAGTAGTTCCTACAGATGAAGAATTGTGGGCTTAGATAAAAATATAACAAATTTGGAAAAATCAGCTATGAAAGTAGCTGGTTTTTCTCTGTCATTTGTCAATTAATTAACAAACTCAAAAAATTTCTTGCAGCAGTAGAGAGTGGAATTTTTTTGTGAGTTAAAATTCCTATGCTTCTACTGGGGGGCTTTGGAACTACATTTAATATAAAAATATCATCAGTTTTAGTAAGTGTTTGGATAGCATCCTCCATCACAAAAGATATTCCCAGTCCAATTTTAGTAAGTTCTATTAAAAGATCAATACTTTCTAATTCAATTTCAGGTAAGATAGATACTTGATTGGTTTGCAGGAAATCTTCAAAAAAATTTCTAGTGGTAGAATTCTTTTTAAGACTTAAAAAAGGATAATTTTCAAGATTTTTTAGAGAAATTTGTACATTTTTTAAGTGCTTATAAGATTTCCCTGCAATAAATACATCTTGTATTTTTTTGATTTCTGTATATTTTATATCTTTATTTTTTTGCTCAAAAACATTTACTACGGCTAGATCTACTTTTCCTTCATACAAAAGATTTGCACAAAGAGGAGATGGTTTATTGATAAGTTGAATTTTAATATTTGGAAAAGCTTCATGGAATTTTTTTATATAAGATAAAAGATAATATTTACAAATCGTATCACTGGCAGCAATTTTTACTTCTCCTGTATCTAAAGTATGAATGGATGCAATGAAATTTTCTCCTAAATGAATAAAATGAAAAGCATTTTTTATGTAGTCAAATAAAGCTTCTCCTTCAGAAGTAAATTTGACTTTTTTTGTATGGCGAACAAAGAGTTTAATATCTAATTTTTCTTCTAAGGCCTTAATAGACTGACTCACAGCAGATTGAGAAATATATAATTCTTTAGCTGCCTCAGAAAAACTCATATATTTTCCTACATAATAAAAATTTTTATAAAGCTCTAAATTGATTTCCATTTATAAGCACCCCTAATATATATTATTAACAGTATTAATTTTATTTATTAATTTTATTATGTTACAATCAAATTGTAAATACTAAAAGAAAAAAGGTGGGATAATATGAGTGCCATCAAAAGAATTTATGTGGAAAAAAAAGAAGGTTTCGATATAGAAGCAAAAAATTTACTAGAAGATGTTAAACAAAATTTAGGGATAAATAAATTAGAAAATTTAAGAATTTTAAATCGTTATGATATAGAAGGAATTTCAGCAGAAGAATATAAAAAAGTTAAAAATACTATTTTTTCAGAACCAAATGTAGATGATGTGTATGATGAAGTTTTTCCTATAGGAGATGAAGAAAAAGCTTTTGGAATTGAATATCTTCCAGGTCAATATGATCAAAGAGCAGATTCAGCAGAGCAATGTGTTCAAATATTTACTCAAAAGGAAAAACCTCATATAAACACAGCGAAGATTATTCTAGTAAAGGCAGATATGACACAAGATGAATTGAAAAAAATAAAAGAGTATTGTATCAACCCAGTAGATTCTAGAGAAGCAGAACTAAACAAACCAGATTCTTTAAAAATGCAGACTCAAAATCCAGAAAATGTAGAAGTCATCCATGATTTTTTGGAAAAAAGTGAAAAAGATCTAATGGACTTTAAAAATCATATGGGCTTTGCCATGAGCTTTGAAGATTTATTATTTTGTCAAAAATATTTTAAAGAAGAAAAAAGAAACCCAACCATTACTGAATTAAAAGTCATAGATACTTATTGGTCAGATCATTGTAGACATACTACTTTTATGACTGAAATAGAAAAAGTACAAATAGAAGAGCCATTTATACAAAAAGTATATGATGAATATCTTTCTTCAAGAAAATATGTATATGAAGATAAAGATCGAGATATGAATCTGATGGATTTAGCAACTATTGGTATGAAAGAGCTTAGAAAAAAAGGAAAATTAGATGATTTGGATGTTTCAGATGAAATTAATGCATGTAGTATCAATATTAAAGTAGATGTAGAAGGAACTGAGGAAGACTGGCTTTTGATGTTTAAAAATGAAACACATAATCATCCTACAGAAATAGAACCTTTTGGAGGAGCTGCAACTTGTTTAGGAGGAGCTATTCGTGATCCTTTATCAGGAAGAAGTTATGTCTATCAAGCTATGCGTCTAACAGGAAGTGCAGACCCAAGATTAGATATAAAAGATACATTAGATGGAAAATTGCCTCAAAGAAAAATTACTACCCAAGCAGCAGCAGGATATAGTTCTTATGGAAATCAAATTGGACTTGCTACAGGAGCTGTTGCTGAAGTTTATGATGAGGATTTTGTAGCCAAAAGAATGGAAGTAGGTGCAGTAATTGCAGCAGCACCAAAAGAAAATGTAGTAAGAGAAAATCCTGCTTTAGGAGATGTAATTATTTTAGTAGGAGGAAGAACGGGAAGAGATGGTGTAGGAGGAGCTACAGGATCTTCTAAGGAGCATGATGAAGAATCCATTTTAAATTGTGGAGCAGAGGTACAAAAGGGAAATGCTCCAACAGAAAGAAAAATTCAAAGATTATTTAGAAATCCAATTGTAAGTAAAATGATCAAAAGATGTAATGATTTTGGAGCAGGTGGAGTATCTGTTGCAATCGGAGAGCTTACGGATAGCTTAGAAATAGATTTAGATCAAGTACCTAAAAAATATGATGGATTAGATGGAACAGAAATTGCCATATCTGAATCTCAAGAAAGAATGGCTGTAGTCGTAAAAAAAGAAGATGCAAAGAAGTTTATCAACCTTTCTAATGAAGAAAATCTAGAAGCAACTGTTGTAGCAAAGGTTACAGATACAGGTAGACTTGTGATGAAATGGAAAGGAAAAATTATTTTAGATATCTCTAGAGAATTTTTAGATACAAATGGAGTGAAACAAAAAACTTTAGTTAGTGTGCAATCTTTAGATAAAGAAAATAATTACTTTACAAATAATATAGAAGAAAAAGATTTAGAAAAAGCTTGGATTAAAAATCTTAAAGATCTTAATATAGCCAGTCAAAAGGGATTGATAGAGAGATTTGATAGTACTATAGGAGCAGGAACTGTTTTAATGCCACTAGGAGGAAAATATCAACTCACTCCAGCAGAAGGAATGGCTGCTAAGATTCCTGTTATGCATAAAGATACTACTACAGGAAGTTTAATGAGCTATGGATATAATCCTAAAATTGGAAAATGGAGTCCTTTTCATGGAGCTTTGTATGCAGTAGTAGAAGCTATATCGAGAATAGTTGCTATGGGTGGAGATTATAAGAAAGTACGTTTGTCTTTTCAAGAGTATTTTGAAAAACTAGATAAAGATCCTAAAAAGTGGGGGAAACCTTTTAGTGCTTTATTAGGAGCATATTTGGCACAAAAAGAATTTGAAACACCTGCTATAGGTGGAAAAGATAGTATGTCAGGAACTTTTAAAGATATAACTGTACCTCCGACACTAGCAGCTTTTGCAGTAAGTACTGTAGATATTAGAAATGTTATTTCTCCAGAAATCAAAAAAATAGGAAGTAAATTGATATATATTCCAGCAAAAAGAAATGAAAATGAATTGATAGATTTTGAAGAATTAAAAAGAAATTTTGAAAAAATACATGAATTGGTTCAAAGCAAAAAGATTCTATCTATTCAATCTATAAGGATAGGAGGAATCGCTTCTGCAATTAGTAAAATGGCTTTTGGGAATAAAATAGGAGTGGTATTTGAAAAAGAAATGAATGAAAATGAGTTATTTGCTCCTAATTATGGATCATTTATTTTAGAGATGGATTCTGAAAATATTTCATCACTAAAAGGTATAAATTATGAAGTATTGGGAACGACTCAACAAAATGAAAATATTTTAATCAATCATATTCAAGTTTCATTAGAAAAAATAGTAAAAGAATGGGAAGAACCATTAGAAAGTGTTTTTCCAACTTATAAAAAAGAAGAAGGAGAAATTAAAGATATTTCTTTTGAAAAGGGAATTTGTAAGAAAGCATCTATAAAATTGGCGAAACCTAGAATATTTATTCCAGCATTTCCAGGAACAAATTGTGAATATGATACTCAAAGAGTCTTTGAAGAAGCAGGAGGAGTAGCAGAAACTTTAGTATTTAAAAATTTAACACCAAAAGATATAGAAGAATCTATTGAATATATGGTCAATCATATAAAAAATTCACAAATTATAGCTTTACCAGGAGGATTTAGTGCAGGAGATGAACCAGATGGTTCTGGAAAATTTATTGCAACCATATTTAGAAATGAAAAAGTAAAAAATGCTGTAATGGATTTACTCAAAAATAGAGATGGCTTAATGATTGGTATATGTAATGGATTTCAGGCACTGATAAAACTTGGACTCCTTCCTTATGGAGAAATTAAAGAGACATCATGTGATGCACCTACTCTTACTTTTAACAATATAGGAAGACATGTATCTACTATAGTTAGAACAAAAGTAGTTTCAAATCTTTCTCCATGGATGAGTTACACAAAAGTAGGAGAGATTCATACAGTAGCTGTATCTCACGGAGAAGGAAGATTTGTAGCAAATGAAGTAGAAATGAAAAAAATGGTTCAAAATGGTCAAATTGCTACTCAATATGTAGATATGAATGGAAATGCAACCCATAAAATGCCTTACAATCCAAATGGATCTTTCTATGGAGTAGAAGGAATTACAAGTCCTGATGGAAGGATTTTTGGAAAAATGGGTCATACAGAAAGAATGAAAGAATATACAGCCATCAATATAGATGGAAATAAAGATCAAAGTATATTTAAAGCAGGAGTAGATTATTTTAAATAAAAAAAATCACATGTTCCTATAGGAACATGTGATTTTTATCATACATAGGGAATGCTCATAAAACTTAGACTGTATAAAGTAGAATGAAAACTAAGGTACAAATGATGTACTTGGTAAGATTATAAATAAGTCTATATTTTTAGGTATGTATTTCAAAAAAGTATATTTATAAATACTTAAAAAGGAAGATGATTTTAATTAAAAAAATTCATACTGTATTGAGTTTCTATTGCATGAATTAAATTTTTCATGTCTTCTTTTTCTCTATGTATTCTAGGGTTATTTAAAGCAGATTCTAATTCTTTTTTTAATTCATTACGAAAATCGTATAATTGCTTCTTTTTTCTCGCTATAAGTAATTCTTTGAATTTTTTTTCTATAATTGCTTGAACCATATGATCAACTCCTTTTATATAATGATATACTAAGTAGATTCTAGAAAAGAGATAAGAATCCTTTTGTTATTTATAGGGAAGACTAAAATTATATGGATTGTTTTATGTTGAATAGAAAATATAATTCGAACTTTAGATAAAAAACAAAAACAAAATGTTCGTATATAAACATATCAATCTATAAATAATACAAAAAATATTCGAAAAAAGTATTGACCTTTTCAAAGTCATTTGATAATATAATAGTGAAACAAGAACACGACAATTGATGATCTACTCGTATAATTTCGGTAATAGGGTCCGAAAGTATCTACCAAGCAACCGTAAATTGCTTGACTATGGGTGAAAGCGTATCTAGGGTTCCGGCGAAAGCGACAGGTCCAAGTGATACGAGTATTACTTTTGTAATACTACACCGTGGGGAGAAAAGCCCGGACGGGGAGGTTTCACTTCATAAAACCTTCCTGTTCGGGTTTCGTTTTTTTCACTACAGTAAAAATAATCCAATTTAAGGAGGAGATCAGGTTGGAATTTACAAACAAAAAAACAAATGCTGGAATGCTTGAAAATATCTTTAAGCTTTCAGAAAGAAAAACTACTGTAAGAACTGAAATTTTGGCAGGTATTACTACTTTTATGACAATGGCATATATTCTTGTAGTTAATCCTGATATTTTAAGTAAGACAGGAATGGATAAGGGAGCTGTATTTACTGCTACTGCCATATCAGCAGCTTTTGCTACATTTTTAATGGGTTTTTTAGCAAATTTACCTTTTGCATTGGCACCTGGAATGGGACTAAATGCTTTCTTTGCTTTTACTGTATGTTTAACAATGGGATATAGTTGGCAGTTTGCTCTAACAGCAGTTTTAATCGAAGGAATTATTTTTATTATACTTACTTTAACAAATGTTAGAGAAGCTATTATCAATGGAATGCCTCCAGTTATTAAAAATGCAGTAAGTGTTGGAATCGGATTATTTATAGCTTTTATAGGTTTTCAAGGGGCAGGAGTGATTGTAAAAAATGATGCAGTTTTAGTAGGTCTTGGAAATGTAAAAGATCCAGCAGTACTATTAACATTAATAGGAATTATTATTACGGGAATACTACTTATCAAGAATGTAAAAGGTGCTTTATTATTTGGAATGATGATTATTACTTTGGCCGGAGTTTTTATTGGAAAAACTATCGTTCCTGATACATTGATAAGTATGCCTCCATCTATTGAACCTATATTTTGGAAATTTGTTGGAACAGATCAAATTTTTTCTTGGGACATGGTTGTTGTAGTATTTACTTTCTTGTTTGTAGACTTATTTGATACATTAGGAACTTTAATTGGAGTATCTACAAAAGCAAATATGTTAGATAAAGATGGAAAGATTCCAAATGCAAAGCAAGCTTTATTTGCAGATGCTATCGGTACTACAGTAGGTGCTATGATGGGAACCAGTACAGTAACAACTTTTGTTGAAAGTGCATCAGGAGTTGCTGAGGGAGGAAGAACAGGTCTTAGTGCCGTTACAACAGGAGTACTTTTCTTAGGATCTACTATACTTGCTCCAGTATTCACATCTGTTCCACCACAAGCTACTTCTGCTGTATTGATTTTAGTTGGAATGTTTATGATGAGTCCTATTTTAAAAATCAATTTTGATGATTTTACAGAAGCAATTCCTGCTTTTTTAACGATTATCATGATGCCATTAGCTTATAGTATTGCAGAAGGATTAGTATTTGGAGTAATTTCTTATGTATTCTTAAAAGCTTTAACAGGAAAAAATAAAGAAATTCATCCTATGATGTATGTAGTAACAGTCTTATTTATTGCAAAGCATATAGCAGGTTAAAATCAAATAGCCCGAAATAGATGCGTCTATATCGGGCTTTTTCCTTCAAACTAAAGTGAGAATATTTAAAAAATAAATGGTGTGATAAAGGAGGATGTTTATGAAAGTTGCAATTATTATGGGTAGTGATTCAGATTATAAAGTAGTAGAAAATGCAGAAAAAGTACTAAAGGATTTTGGAGTAGAAGTAAATGTAAGAGTCATATCTGCTCATAGAACACCAGAGCGCGCTGCTACCTTTGCTAAGGAAGCAGAAAATAATGGATTTGAAGTGATTATAGGGGCAGCAGGAAAAGCTGCTCACCTTCCAGGAGTATTAGCGTCTTTTACAACATTACCAGTTATAGGACTTCCTATCAAATCATCTACTATGGATGGATTAGATTCTTTATTATCCATTGTGCAAATGCCAAAGGGAATTCCAGTTGCGACAGTGGCTATTAATGGAGCTGAAAATGCAGCACTGCTAGCTATACAGATGTTGTCTTTAAAATATGATCTTTTAAAAGAGAAGCTTAAGAAATTTAGAGAAGAACAAGAAAAAGAAGTCATAAAAAAAGATGAAGCTTTTTTAAATAGATAAGGAGGAGATCAATATGAAAAAATTAGAAATGTTATATGAAGGAAAAGCAAAAAAGGTATATAAAACAGATGACGAAAAAAGATATATTGTAGAATATAAGGATGATGCAACAGCTTTTAATGGACAAAAAAAAGGTACCATTGCAGATAAAGGAGTCATTAATAATAAAATGTCAGCTCTACTTTTTAAGATGTTAGAAGAAAAAGGAATACCTACTCATTTTGAAGAACTTTTAAGTGATAGAGAAATGCTTGTAAAGGCTGTAAAAATATTACCCCTTGAAGTAATCGTAAGAAATGTAGCGGCAGGTTCATTATCTAAAAGATTAGGAATAGAAGAAGGAACTGCTCTTTCCCATACTATATTTGAATTTTGTTATAAAAATGATGATCTAGGAGATCCAATGATCAATGATGATCATGTACTTGCAATGAATCTTGCAACACAAGATCAAATAGATATAGTAAAAGAATATACTATGAAAGTAAATGAAACTTTAAAAGAATATTTTTTAGAAAAAGGAATGAAATTAATAGATTTTAAATTAGAATTTGGTACTTTTGATGGACAAGTGATTTTAGCAGATGAAATCTCTCCAGATACTTGTAGATTATGGGATGTGAAAACAAATAAAAAAATGGATAAAGATAGATTTAGAAGAGATTTAGGAGATGTAGAATCCACTTATCAAGAAGTTTTAGCTAGACTTCAATAGGAGGTAGCCATGTATAATGGAATAAATTTAGATAAATTAAAAGAAGAATGTGGAGTTTTAGGAGTGTATGCTCCTAAAGGAGAAAACATATCTCAAATGGTTTATTTTGGACTACATGCTCTTCAACATAGAGGGCAAGAAAGTGCCGGAATTGCTGCTAATCATGGTGGAGAGATTCATTATTATAAAGAGATGGGGCTTGTGCAAGAAGTATTTTCAGATAAAATTATACAAAGGTTGCAAGGAGATATTTCCATAGGTCATGTAAGATATTCTACTACTGGAGAAAGTTATGTGACCAATGCTCAGCCATTAGTAGTTCATCATAAAGGAGGAGCTATTGCTTTAGCTCACAATGGAAATCTTATTAATGCAGGAGAAATAAGAGAAGAGCTTGAAGATGAAGGAGTAATCTTCCAAACTTCTATAGATAGTGAAGTCATTGCAAATATGATTGCAAGAAAAAATAAATTAGGAATAGAAAATGCAATCAAAGAAACTATGAGTCAAATAAAAGGTGCTTATGCATTGGTAATTACCTATCAAAATAAATTGATAGGAGTAAGAGATCCTAATGGACTTAGACCTTTATGTATAGGAAAAATTGATGGAGGGTATGTATTATCATCAGAAAGCTGTGCTTTTGGAGTTTTAGGAGCAACTTTTATAAGAGATGTAGAACCTGGTGAGATGGTGATCATTGAAAATGATGAAATTAGAAGCATTCAATATAAGTGTAATGAAAAAAAATCATTATGTTCCTTTGAATTTGTTTATTTTGCAAGACCAGATAGCATTATAGATGGACAAAGTGTATATATCAGCAGAAAAAATGCAGGGATGATGCTTGCAAGGGAGTATCCAGTAGATGCGGATTTAGTCATTGCAGTTCCAGATTCAGGAACGGTTGCAGCTATTGGATATGCTCAAGAATCAAAGATTCCTTTTGGAGAAGGACTTATTAAAAATAGATATGTAGGAAGAACATTTATACAACCTGATCAAAAGATGAGAGAAAGAAGTGTAAAAATGAAGCTCAATGTATTGAAAGAAAACATTGAGGGGAAAAGATTGGTTATGGTAGATGATTCAATTGTAAGAGGAACCACTAGTGGCCAGATTGTAGAAATGTTAAAAAATGCAGGAGCAAAAGAGGTTCATGTACGGGTATGTTCTCCTCCTGTAAAGTATTCTTGTTATTTTGGAATTGACACTCCATCTAGAAAAAATTTAGTAGGAGCTGTTCATTCTGTAGAAGAGATTAGACAAATGATCGGAGCAGATAGTCTTGGATATTTAAGTATTGAAGGACTATTAAATTCTACTTGTATGAAAAATGATTTGTGCAGTGCATGTTTTAGTGGAGATTATCCAATGGAAGTTCCTAAGTCAGGAAATAAGTATTTATTTGAAAAGAAGTAGGAGGACAGGATATGATGGAAAAATCACTTACGTATAAGGATGCAGGGGTAGATGTGTCAGAAGGAGCAAAAGCTGTTCATCTTATGAAAGAGCATGTACAAAAGACTTTTTCAAAAAATGTATTATGTGGTCTTGGTGGATTTGGAGGATTATTTTCATTAGATCTAAAAGAATATAAAAATCCTGTGCTTGTATCTGGGACAGATGGAGTAGGAACAAAATTAAAAATTGCTTTTATGATGGACAAGCATGATACAGTAGGACAAGATTGTGTGGCTATGTGTGTGAATGATATATTGTGTCAAGGAGCAAAGCCGTTATTTTTCTTAGATTATGTGGCTACAGGAAAATTAGAGGCAGAAAAGGTAGCTGATATTGTAAAAGGAATAGCAGATGGATGCTTAAAAGGACAATGTTCTTTAATTGGAGGAGAAACAGCAGAGATGCCAGGATTTTATTCAGATGGGGAATATGATATGGCAGGCTTTGCAGTAGGTATTGTAGATCGAGAAAAAATTATAGATGGATCAAAAATAAAAGAGGGAGATGTGCTTATAGGCATTTCTTCAAGCGGTATTCATAGTAATGGGTATTCTTTAGTGAGAAAGCTTTTCTTTGATACATTAGATTATAAACTAGATCAATATATAGAAGAATTAGAATGTACTTTAGGAGAAGAACTTTTAAAACCTACTCGTATTTATACAGATGTAGTGATGAAATTAATAGATAAACATTCTATTAAAGGAATGGTTCATATGACAGGTGGAGGATTTTATGAAAATATTCCAAGAATCATTCCTGAAGGGTTAGGCGTGAATGTAGAACTTGGAAGTTTCCATGTCCTACCTATTTTTAAATGTATGCAAAAGCTTGGAAATATCAAACAAGAAGATATGTTTGCTACCTTTAATATGGGAATCGGTATGATTCTTGTAGTAGACAAAGAAGATGTAGATCATATCATGGAAGATCTAAAGAATGAAAAAGCTTATGTTATGGGAAGTGTAGTTAAAGGCCATGGGGTGAATTTATGTCAATAAATATTGCTGCGTTTGTATCAGGAGGAGGAACAAACCTCCAAGCTCTTATAGATGAAATAGGAAAGAAAAATATAGATGGGAAAATACAAATCATTCTCTCTAGTAATGAGAAAGCTTATGCACTAAAAAGAGGAGAAAAGCACGGAATAGCAAGTATTTATATAGGTAAGAAAAATTTCCCAGATATAAATGAAAGAAACGAAAAAATAATAGAGATTTTAAAAGAGAAAAATATTGATTTGATAGTACTTGCAGGATATATGAGTATATTAGATGAAAAATTAGTAAAACTATATAAAAATAAAATCATCAACATTCATCCATCTTTGATTCCAAGCTTTTGTGGGAAAGGCTTTTACGGAAAAAAGGTTCATGAAGGGGTCTTAGAGTATGGCGCAAAAATAACAGGGGCCACAGTTCATTTTGTAGATGAAGGAACAGATACAGGTCCTGTAATTATGCAAAAAAGTGTAATGGTTAAAGAAGAAGATACTGTAGATTCTTTAGCAGAAAGAGTTTTGAAGGTGGAGCATGAAATTCTTCCCTTGGCAGTTCAATACTTTTGTGAAGGAAGAATAAAAGTAGAGGGAAGAAAAGTAAGAATAGGGGGATTAAAGAATGAAACGTGCACTCATTAGTGTTTCGGATAAAAGAGGAATTGTAGAATTTGCAAAAAAATTACAAGATATGAATATAGAAATTATATCAACTGGGGGAACAGCAAAGGTTCTAAAGGAAAATGAAATTAGAGTTATAGGAATATCAGAGATTACAAATTTTCCTGAGTGTTTAGATGGAAGAGTAAAAACTCTTCATCCTGCTGTTCATGGAGGGTTGCTTGCAAGAAGAGATGATGAAAATCATATGAATCAACTTAAAGATTTAAATATTACACCTATTGATCTAGTAGTCATTAACTTATATCCTTTTAAAGAAACCATCAGCAAAGAAGATGTAACATTAGAAGAAGCTATTGAAAATATAGATATTGGTGGGCCTACTATGCTTAGATCTGCTGCTAAGAATCATAAAGATGTAGTGGTAGTATGTAATCCTGATGATTATGAAAATGTAATCCATGAAATGAAACAAGGTGAAATTTCTTATGATACAAAATATAGACTAGCCCTTAAAGTATTTGAACATACAGCCCATTATGATGCACTCATATCTGAGTATTTAAGAAAAGAAATCAATGGAGATCTTCCAAATACCCTTACATTGACTTACGAAAAAGTACAAGATTTAAGATATGGAGAGAATCCTCATCAAAAGGCGGTTTTTTATAAAGAAGTAGGAAGAAAAGAAGGTTCTTTAATAGAAGCTACAAAGCTTCATGGAAAAGAGCTATCCTTTAATAATATAAATGATACAAATGGAGCATTAGAGCTTTTAAAAGAATATGAAGAACCTACTGTAGTGGCAGTAAAACATACAAATGCTTGTGGAGTTGGAAGTGGCTATGATATTTATGATGCTTATATAAAAGCCTATGAATGTGACTCTGTTTCTATATTTGGAGGGATTATTGCAGCCAATAGAAAGATTGATAAAAAAACAGCAGAGGAAATCAATAAAATATTTATAGAAATAGTAATAGCTCCAGATTTTGATGAAGATGCACTAGAAATTTTACAATCTAAGAAAAATATAAGAATAGTAAAGCTTCCAAATATAAGTGTAAAACAGTCTAAAGGTTCACTAGATATGAAAAAAGTTAATGGAGGAATTTTGATTCAAGAAATAGATCATGATTTAATAGAGGATATAAAAGTAGTAACAGAAAGAATTCCTACAGAAAAAGAAATGAAAGATCTTTTATTTGGACTCAAGGTTGTAAAACATATTAAATCTAATGGAATTGTTCTTGTAAAGGATCAAAAGACAATAGGAATCGGACCAGGGCAAGTAAATAGAATATGGGCCGTAGAAAATTCTATCAAACAATCTAATGAAGAGGTCAAGGGAAGTGTACTAGCTTCTGATGCATTTTTCCCATTTTCAGATTGTGTAGAGGAAGCTGCAAAAGCAGGAGTAACAGCAATCATTCAGCCAGGAGGCTCTATAAGAGATGAAGAATCTATAAAAATGGCTAATGAATATGGAATAGCTATGGTATTTACTTCCATGAGACATTTTAAACACTAAGGAGGAGTACCGATGAATGTATTGGTGATAGGAAGCGGCGGAAGAGAGCATGCGATTATATATAAAATCAGTCAAAGTCCAAAAGTAAAAAAGATTTATTGTGCTCCAGGAAATGCTGGAATAAAAGATTTAGCACAAATTGTAGATATAAAAGATTATGATATAGAAGGACTTTTAAAATTTGCTAAGGAAAATAAAATCGATTTGACTATTGTAGGACCTGAAGTACCACTCGTTCTAGGAATTGTAGACAAGTTTCAAAGTCATGGACTGAAAATATTTGGACCAAATAAAAAGTGTGCACGTCTTGAGGGAAGTAAAGCTTATACAAAAGATTTTTTAATGAGACACAGTATTCCTACTGCTCAATATGAAGAATACACAGATTTTGAAAAAGCAAAAGAGAATATAGATAAATTTGGATATCCAGTAGTTTTGAAAGCGGATGGATTGGCAGCAGGAAAAGGAGTTGTCATTGCTCAAAATAAAGAAGAGGCTATGACAGCGTTAGAAGAGATGATGAAAGAGAAAAAGTTTGGGCAAGCAGGAGCCAAAATAGTCATAGAAGAGTACTTAACAGGAATAGAAGCTTCTATATTATGTTTTGTAGATGGAAAGACTATTGTACCCATGGTTAGTGCACAAGATTATAAAAAGGTATATGATAAAGACCAAGGACCAAATACAGGTGGCATGGGAAGTTATTCTCCAAGCTTTTTAGATAATGAAGGATTTCAAGAAGAAGTACAAAAGATGATATTAAGTTCTATTATAGAAGGCTTTCAAAAAGATCAATTAGATTTTAAAGGAATTTTATTTATAGGGCTGATGATTACAAATAAAGGTATTAAGGTATTAGAGTTTAATGTAAGATTTGGAGATCCAGAAACTCAGGTCATTCTTCCAAGATTAAAAACAGATTTGATAGATATTATGGAAAGTATAATAGATGAAAAATTAGATCAACAATCTATCTTATGGAGAGAAGAAAAAACAGTTTGTGTAGTTGTAGCCTCAGGTGGATATCCAGAAGATTACGAAAAAGGAAAAGTAATATATGGATTAGATGATATAAAAGATTCTATTGTATTTCATGCTGGAACAAAAGAAAAGGATGGAGAAGTTTTTACCAATGGAGGAAGAGTCCTAGGAGTTATGGCTTGTGGAAAAACTGTAGAAGAAGCTAGAGAAAAAGCTTATAAAGATGTTTCTAAGATATCCTTTGAAGAGATGCATTATAGAAAAGATATAGGGAAAGTGATAACACCTGCATAGAATTGCAGGTGTTATATTTATGACAAAGCAATAAAAAATATCACCTATTTTCGAATTTGGAAAATATAACGAAACTCTCGAAAATAGCATTACAAGCTCGCTTTGCTCAAACAGTGTAATGCTAAGCATTTTCTCGCTTATTCTATATTTTCACAAATTCTCAATAATGGTTCCTAATTTTTTATGACTTTACATAAATAAAGTTTGTTGATAGTTTGTAATACCTGCATAGAATTGCAGGTGTTTTTTTGTTGTAAAAATGTAATAAATGGGTTATATTGGAATATAAGTAGGAAAGGAAGTGAGTAACATAAAAGTGAATCAAAAAATTGAAGAAGAAAAGAAAATGATTGAAAAAATGATTTATATTTATTGTAAAGGAAATCACTCATTTAAAAATGCATTATGTAAAGATTGCAAAGAATTATTAGAGTATTCAAGGATGAGATTAGATAAATGTCCATTTCAAGAGAATAAACAGCCTTGTAAACAATGTAAAATTCATTGTTATGAAAAAAACATGAAAGAAAATATAAAAAAAGTGATGAGGTATTCAGGTATTCGTATGTTATGGATTGATCCGAAAGGGGTGATTGCACATTTATTTCATATGTTTATCAAATAAAACTTTGAGGTGATGAGATGAAGTTTAGTGTCAAAGAAATAACTTTAATTGGAATTACAGCAGCTATGATGGTTGCTATTGGATATGTTTTGTATGTGGCTGGAAGTTTTTTACCTATTCCAGGATCAAAATTTATAATGTTTTCACCTTTTTTAGGGTTTATACTTACTATGCCTATATATAAAATAAAAAAAATAGGAGTATTGTCTGCAATAAGCTTTGTATTTGGAATGATTATGTCGGGTATATCTATTTTTATGGGGTTAGCTATATTAGCCTCTGGAATATTTTCAGATCTATTATCTAAAATATTGTTTAAGAACTATAATTCTACTAACAAAATAATGTTATCTGTAGGATTGTATCCAATGTGTAGTTTAATCAATTCATTTTTAGTAGGGGTATATATAACTGGTAATAAAGCTTTTGCATTAGATGGAGGATATGAGATGCTACTTATTATTTCATTAATTATATATGGCTTAGGTGTATTTGGATCATATGTAGCATTAAAATTATTACCTTCAAGAGTGTTTAGTCAAAAATGTTAAATATAAAATATTAAATATTTGTAAAAAATCTTCCTTTAGAATTTCTAAAGGAAGATTTTTTTATAATACATAGGAAAATATGGTCTATTGGTAAATTTTATATTCACAATTTGTGTAATAAATTTCAATAAAGGCTACTTAATAAATCTGTCTAAGAAAGACTTTTTTATTGTTGAGGTAATGATGAAAATGGATAAATAGACAGCAATCTTACAAAATTCCTACAAATAAGAATAAATATTATAAAAAAGAAATAATAATAATAATTAATAGTAATTGAAAACGAATATCAATGATGATATAATAAAACCAAATTATGAAATATATGGCAAAGGAGTGACTATATGGAATAATAGTAGGTATATGTATCTGCATAATTAAATGGAGTGTATAACATCCCTCGGTAAAATTAAACTATTTTATTTGAAGTTAAATTAAAAAATAAAAAACAAAAGGAGAGATTTTATGTTTATATTAAAGAAAATCAATAAAAAAGGAAAAAATTTCATCATAAGTATGCTAGCAATTTTACTAGTATTTGGAGGGGTAGGTCAAATAGCTAGTGCCATAGGACATACAAGCCATTTATCTAAAGTACAAATAAATAGTTCTCTTTTAGATAGAGATGGAATATACGAAATAGATGTAAAGGCATTAAAAGAAAATAGTGATAGCACATCTATGGCAAATAAATATTTAAATTCAAAGGCACAAATCAAAGTATCCAATGGAGGAAAACATAAAGAAATGACATTAACATTTTCCAAACATTTTGAGGATATGGAAGATATTGAAGTAAATATAAATGGAAGAAAAGTACCTTATAAACAAGTAAATGAAATAAAAGGAATAACTTTTGAAATACCAAATGAGAAGGAAATTATTACAATAAGCATGAAGGTAAAGGTGATGATTATTTTTAAATCCAGTGTGACATTTAGAGTTGTACCCAATCAAGATAGTATTAGATTTATAAATTAATAATATTACTAGGGGGATGTTGAAGTAGTTTCATTGGCAAAATAAAAAAAGAAGGGGAGACAAAATGAGCATTTTTAAAAGAATACATAAAGGAATTAGTATGTTATTAGTTATGGCTTTAATAATAGGAGGAGTATCCCAAAATGTAGTAGCTATTGAAAATGAGTCAGATGTACAAGAAACTAGTAAAGATTCAACAAATGAGAATGTAGAAGTAGATGCAAGTAGTAAGGATATAGAACAAGGAACTCAAGAAAAAGAAAAGCAACAGAAAAAAGAGGAAGAAAAAATAGAATCAAATAAAGAAGAAAATAAACCAATAGAAGATAAAGCTAGTAAAGAGGTAAACTCTAAAAAAGAAGAAAAAAATAAAGAAGATGTAGATAAAGAAAGTAAAGAAGCAGAAGAAGAAAAGCAACAAGAAAAAGAAAAAATAGAATCAAACAAAGAAGAAAATAAACCAATAGAAGATAAAGCTAGTAAAGAGGTAAACTCTAAAAAAGAAGAAAAAAATAAAGAAGATGAAGACAAAGAAAGCAAAGAAGCAGAAGAAGAAAAGCAACAAGAAAAAGAAAAAATAGAATCAAACAAAGAAGAAAATAAGCCAATAGAAGATAAAGCCAGTAAAGAAGTAATTTCTAATAAAGAAGAAAAAAATAAAGCAGATGTAGACAAAGAAAGTAGAGGAATAGAAGAAGAAAAAGTATCTCAAGAAGAAAAGCAACAAAAAACAGAGATAGAAAAAATAGAATCAAACAAAGAAGAAAACAAAACAATAGAAGATCAAACTAATGACGAAGAAAAAAGTAAAGCAGATATAGTAAAAGAAGAAAGAGAAGCATCTATAAAAAAATTACAAAACACTACTAAAACAGATATAGGATTAAAAGAAAATTATACACAAAAAAGTTTAAATGCATATGAAAATGCACTTAAGCAAGCAAAAAATATAGATTTAAAGAAAGCAAAATTAGAAGAAATTAACAATAGCATAACACAATTAGAAGAAGCAATTAAAAATTTAGAAGAAAAAAAAGTAGAGACAATTCAAGACGGACTATATGAAGTAGAAAAAGAAGCAACTGATGAAGAAGGAAATCCATCTCCTTTTGCTAGGATGCATATAGGAGAAAAATTAAAATATGAAGTAAAGAATGGAAAACATTATGTAGAACTACGTCTTAGAAAAAGTGAATGGTCAAAAATTGATGAGATAAAAGTAGATGAAAAAGTTGTAGAGTATAAGAGTAAAGAAGAAAAAAATTGTAAAGACCCTTATGGACAATCAGAAACAGTAACAGATCAATTAATAAAATTTGAGGTTCCTAATCAAAAATCAGAAATTATTCTTCAAGGATCAATATTACCAGATGGAGATGAAGAGTTTGCAGTACCGTGTACAGTTTATTTAAGAATTAAAGAGGATACATTGAAGAAAGTAGAAGAAGAAAAACCAAATACAGATTTTGATAAAGATGGATTGTATCAAATAAATCTTAAAAGACTACATGGAGAAAAAGATGAAGCATCTATGGCAGCAGATTATATAGAAGAAATAGGAAATATTGAAGTGAAAAATGGAAAGAAAACATGCATTGTAACATTAAAGAGAAGTGACTGGATGTACTATATAAAAATAGAAGTGAATGGAGAAAAAGTTCCTCACCAGTTAAAGGTGATGAAAACCTATGATCAATTAAATGAAAAAGGAAAAAATCAAACAGACAGTATAATGAGCTTTGAAATCCCAGAGGCAGATGTCCAAATTAGAATGCACTTAAAGGCCATTCCAATGGGTGATATTGAACAAGTATTTAGAATAGTTCCTCAAAAAGATACAGCAAAATATTTGGGAGATAAAACAGATGGAGAAAGAGAAATAGCAATAAGAAGATTGCAAAATGCAATAGAAGCAAAAATAGACCCAGAAGAAAATTATACAAAAGAAAGCTATAAAGTATATAAAGAAGTATTGAATCAAGCAAAAAATATTGATGTAGAGAAAAAAGGCACAGAAGAAATTAGTCGTATAGCAGAAGATCTAGAAAAGGCTATAGCTACTCTGAAAATAAGAGAAGATATAATAAAATATGAAGGTAAAGTAACCAATTCAAACGAAGATTTAAATTGGATTATGAAAGATGAAGGAACGATACAGATTATAGACGAAAAAAAATATGTTGAGATTGCACTAAAAGATATACCTGGATTAAGAATAGATAAAATTTCTATAGATGGAAAAATTATGAAGCATAGTGAAAAAAAAGAGGGTGAATATTTATTCGTAAAATATGAAGTTAAAAGTATCGAGTCAGAGATGATTCTTACTATACCAGTTATGTATGAGCCATGGTATGCAGAGGGTAAAATTGTATTTGATGATGAAACTATTAAGAAGGTTAAAGAATATGAAGAAAAAGTAGAATTAAATAAAAATGGAGAGTACACTATTTTAGCATTAGCATTAAAAGAAGACTCAGAGGATCCATCCATGACAAACCAATTTATCAAAGAACCTGTTACTCTTAAAGTAAAGGATGGAAAAGTTATAGCTAAAATGGTTTGGAATGGCACAGAATTTATTACAATGGACATGATCGAAGAGTTAAAATATGAAAATAGTAATGGAGCGTTTGTAGATGTAAAGAGAAAATTAGATTCTAAAAACAATGCTGTGACCATTGAATTCGAGGTAGAAGATATAAACAAAGCAACAATCATGCAAGTATATGTACCAAGAGGAATGGGAGAAGGTAGACCAAAGTTTAGATTAGTATTTGATCTAGATTCTCTAAAGATTATCAAAGAATATAACAAAGACGAAAATCAAGAAAAATCTATTGAAATATCAGTAACAGCTCCTACAGAAGTAAAAATTTCAGATAACGAAAAAAATATAGTGATTTCTAAGATCACGGAAGAAATCATCAAAAATGGAGAATTAAAAATTCATGTAGGAGATACAAAAAATGCAACAGTAAAAATACCAGTAAAAGTGGAAAAGGAAAGTCAAATAAAGCAAGCAAAACTTCCAAAAATATCAATGGAGTCCAATATTGCTAATGTAGAAATACCAACAGGTGTTGATGTGAAATCTCAAAATGAAAAATGGGATGGAACAATTAAGTTACCAACTCTTATAGAAAATGAAAGTGTAAAGATTACTAATATAAAACCAGAAAAAGTAGTAGAAGTAGGCTTTGAAGGTGGAACATTAGAATTTAATCAAGCAGTAAGAATAGTACTAAAAGGTCAAACGGGTAAAAAAGCAGGATATATAAAAGATGACAAAATTATAGAGATTGAGCATACACTTTCTGAAAATACTCAAAAGGTAGCAAATGAAATGAAATGGCAAGAGACCAAAATAGATGATGGAAAAGATTTAATTATTTGGACAAAACATTTTACAAAATTTGTAGCTTATATAGATGATACAACAGGTGGAAATACAGGTGGAAATACAGGTGGTTCAAACGGAAATAAAGAAAGCAAATTTTATAAAATAGATGTTGAATTATTAAAAGGAGATACAAATCAAGAATCTACAGGAGAAAGATTCTTAGGTAAAAAAGCTATATATGAAGAAAAAGATGGAAAAAAATATATTAAATTGGTTGTGAAAAGAACGGACAAAATGAAAGATGTAAAAGTAATGGTTGATGGGAGTGTTAAGAAATTTGATGTACAAAATGTTAAGAATGAAGGAGGAAAAACAGTCAGCACCATTAAATTTGAGATACCTAATTTATCTTCAGAAATTGAAGTAAACCTAAGAAGTGAATTTATGGGAAATGTACTCACTAAATTTAAAATAAAGTTTAATGAAAGTTCAATGAAAGAAACAACAAATCCAGATGATTTAGATTATAGTTTAGATGGATTAAAAGATGATCCTACAATAGGTGAGGACATGAATTTAGATGGAGTAGAAATTGAAGTTTTAAAAGAAGATAGCAATGAACAATCTATGGCACATGCATATATAGGTAAAAAAGCAGGTTTTGAAGTCAGAGATGGAAAACAGTACCTTACAGTATATATTAAGAGAAGCGAATGGATGAAAAATATAGATATAACTGTAGATGGAAAATCTGTAAAATATGACCGTAAAGTAGTAAAAACAAGTTCAAAAGAAGGAGAAAATATTACTGTTGAATTTGAAATACCGAATTTAGATGCCAAAATCAAATTCCATATGAATGTATTACCAATGGGAGAAGCAAGAGTAGCATTTAGAATCGTTCCTAAAAAAGATACAATGAGCGAGAAAGCTAAAAGCAGTATGAGTAATAGTAGTACAGTAAAAGTTTCAAATATAGATAAAAATAAAGATGATTTATATCAAGCTACTATTAAGGTGTTAAAAGAAAATCAAGATGAGCCATCTATTGCAAAAGACTATATAGATGAAAAGGTAGATATAAAAGTAAAGGATAAAAAAATATATATGATCATGTATTTTAAGCATAGTAAAGATATTAAAGACTTAGAAATAAAGGTAGAAGGAAAAACAGTCAAACATGAAATGAAAACAATCAAAGAACATGAAGAAGGTAAAGCAGATAGTTTTGTTCAATTTGAAATACCAGAATTTGAATCAAAAATAATAGCAGAGATGAACATTCAAGCAGATAAAAATAAAAAAGTTACCTTTAGAATCGTACCACAAAAAGATACATTAGTGAAAAAAGTAAATACCAGTGTAACAAAAGATGGCTTATATGAGATGGGTATGGAAGTAGTAGACAAATATGATACTGTATTATCTTTAGCTAAAAAACATTTAAGTGATCAAGTAGATTTTGAAGTGAAGAATGATAAAAAATATGTTCAAGTATTACTAAAAGAAAAAGATGCAATAAAAGACTTGGAAGTAATCGTAGATGATAAAAAAGTAGAATATGAAAATGTGAATGAAAAGATTAAAGTAAATGAAGAAAAATTTGCAGCTATTCGATTTGAAATACCTAGCTTAGATTCAAAAATTAAATTTAATATTCTTACAAATGAAAATGATCTAGTAGAGGAAAACAAAGATATAAAAGAAGATAAAAAAGTAAATAAGAATGAAGAAAAGAAATATGTGACTATAAATGTAGTTCTTAAAAAGAACACAATGAAGCAAATTGAAAGTAAAGTTTATCTATATATAGACTCAAAAAATATCTATAGAGTAAACAGTGAAGGAACAGAAAAAATAACTTTAGATGTAGCACCAGTGATTGAAACAAATAGAACATTAGTACCTCTTAAAGGTGTTTGCGAAGCATTAGGAATCAATGTTTTATGGCAAGAAGAAACAAGAGGTGTTTTATTAAGTAAGGATGATGTGAAAATTCAATTACATATAGATTCCATGGATGCAGAAATAGGTGAAGAGTCTATTAAGCTTGAGGTAGCACCCAAAATAATCAATGATAGAACCTTTGTTCCGTTAAGATTTATGTCAGAAAACCTTGAGTATAGGGTGGACTGGATGAAAGAAGAAAATAAAATGGTGATTACAAAGAAAGCAAATGTTGATAAAAAGAAGATATAAAGGGAGGAAATTCAAATGAAAAATAAAATGTTAAAAATATGTACAGTAACTTTTGTAGTGGGAGCATTATTATTGCCATCTACACAAGCTTTTGCTCAAAAGGCTCAAGTAAGTAAAGTAAAAGCAACACAAAAAGTACAAAAAGTAGTAGAAAAGGAACCATTAAAGGTTGGAAAATATAATGTAGGAGTAACTGCTGTAAAAGCAAAATCAAATGAGATGTCTATGGCAGGGCAATATATGGATACACAAGCTGTATTAGAAGTAACTAAAGATAAACAAAATAAAGAAAAGAGATATCTAGAAATAAAGCTTACAAGAAGTGATTGGATGGAAAATATTAAAGTGAACGTTGGGGACAAGGAAGTAGCATATACTGCTAAAGTATTAAAAACCTATAAAGAAAAAAATGAAGCAGGAAAAAATAAGGCAGATAGCTCTATTAGATTTGAAATACCAAATTCAAAATCTGGTGAAAAACCTAATATAAAGTTAGGTATGAATGTGATTCCAATGGGAAATGCATCTGTTGAATTTAGAGTTCAGTTAGGAGATGAAATTACAAAAGTAGTAGAAAAAGCCATAAGCAATAATCCATCAACAGATAAAAAAGCAGCAAAAAAATAGGCGCTAGAGTTTATAGTAAATGAAAATAATGATCCTTTGAATCATAACTCTATTTTAGGAAAGGAGCTCCTTTCTTAAAATGGAGTTTATTCATGACAAATAAGGGGGAGCAGAAGTGAAAAGATTTTTAGCTATATGCATGATGATTGTAATAAGCATGATATCTATTGCTTGTTCTCCAAAAATAGAACAAGTAGATAGCAAAAATTTAGACAAAAAGGATGATGCAAGAATAGTAGCTGGAAGCGTGGCAGTAGCTGAGATGTTAGCAGAGTTGGATATAAAAATGGTAGGAAGACCAAGTACTCAATATGGTATATCTGATAAAATAAAAGATCTTCCAGAGGTAGGATTACCTATGAATCCTGATTTAGAAAAAATAAGAAGTTTAAAATCAGATGTATTCATCACATCAAGTGCACTGGAAGAATTAATAGGAGATAAATTTCAACAAAATGGTATTCATACAAAATATTGTAACTTAAATTTCTATGATTCAGTAAAGGAAAGCATCAAAGAACTATCTGTAGAATTTGGGAAAGAGGAAAACGGAAAAAAATTAATAGAAAAGATTGAAAATAAAGAAAAAGAAATATTAAAAGATGTAGATCAAAATAAAAGGGTGAAGGTTATGATTTTGTTTGGAGCACCAGGCCATTTCATGCTTGCTACTGAAAAATCATTTGCAGGAAGCTTGATTGAAAAATTAGGAGCGGAAAATATTACATCTAAGGTAGAATCAGAATATAAAGGAGCATATGTCCCTTTTTCCCTAGAGGTTGCATTAAAGGAAAATCCTGATGTTATTTTTAAAATGTATCATGGATATGTAGAGGAAGCAAAAAAACAAGTAGCAGAAGAATTCGAAAAAAATCCTCAATGGGAAAAATTTAAAGCAATCAAAGAAAATAGAGTGTATGATTTAGATCCAGAATATTTTGGCGTAACAGGAGATATCAAATTAACAGAGTCATTAGAAAAAATGAAACAATATTTATACAAAAAATAAAGGAAATGGTGAAAGTATGAAAAATATTAATGAAAAAACCAAAATATGGATAATATTTTCAAGTTTCATTATTCTAATACTTTTAATCATCGGAACTATTGGGGTAGGAAGCGTGGATATATCTGTTAGAGAAATAATAGATACCTTTTTAGGAAAAGGTGATGAAATCAATACGAGCATTATAATGGATATGAGACTTCCAAGAATTATACTTGCAGTATTTGTAGGGGCTAGCTTATCTATATCAGGAGCTTTATTACAATCGGTTATGAGAAATCCATTAGCTGATCCTGGAATTACAGGAGTTTCTTCAGGAGGAAGCTTAGCCGCTATTTTAATGATGCTTTATTTTCCTCGGTTCTATAGATTATTACCTTTTCTGGCATTTTTAGGAGCTATGCTTGCATGTACATTAGTATTTATTTTATCTTGGGATAATGGAATCAAGCCTATTAGAGTAATTTTATCAGGAGTAGCTATCAATGCTATGTTTGCAGGAGCTACTGCTTTATTAGCTATTATGAATAGCGATAAAATTCAAGGGGTTTTACTTTGGATCAATGGAAGTATAGCTTATAGAGGCTGGAGAGAAGTTAGCTATTTTCTTCCTTATTCCATAATAGGAATTATATTATCATTATTCTGTATTAGAGGTGCAAATCTTTTAGCTTTAGGAGATGATGTTGCTACAAACCTAGGTATGAATGTAAATAAAGCAAGAATAGGAATATCTCTAGTCGCAGTATTTTTAGCAGGAGTGAGTACCTCTGCTGTTGGGATTATAGGATTTATTGGAATTATTGTTCCACATGTAGCTAGATTGATATTAGGATCTGACTATAAGTATTTAATACCGATGAGTACAGTTTTAGGAGGAATTATCCTTCTTTTAGCAGATACTTTAGCAAGATATATAGCAAGACCTATCGAACTTCCTGTAGGAGTGATGATGGCTATGATTGGTTGTCCATTCTTCTTATTTCTTCTAAGGAGGCGTAAAGCTCATGCTTAAAGTGAAAGATTTTAAAATAGGATATGACAATAAGGTGATTGTAAAAAATTTTAGCGTACATGTAAAAAAAGGAGAGATTATTACAATTATTGGTCCGAATGGGTCTGGAAAATCAACTGTTTTAAAAGCTATAGGAAGATTATTAAAGCCTATGGCTGGAACGATTTATTTAGATAAAAAATTACTTTGGGAGATGAAGGG